>NZ_JACONW010000038.1 GCF_014357575.1 Pseudomonas folii
GAGCTGGTCTCACTCAAACATCAATCCAGCTGGAAACGCGACGTGTTGTCGCTCAACGCACGGCTGCCTTTGCTCAACGTGTCAGCAGCCTGATTCACAGCCCGAGCACCTTCAAGCAAACGCCCAGCCGCCTGATCGACCTGCTGAATGTTGCCGCTGACTTCATCAGCGGTACTGGCCTGCTCTTCAACCGCAGTCGAAATCTGCGCCAGGGTGTCGGTAACGCCCTGCACCGCGCTGGCGATCTCAACCAGACGCTGACCCAGATCGGTCACCGACTGCGCGTCGTTAACTGCCTGACCACATGCAGACTCCATCAAGCCGACCGCCTGGCTCACAGTGGAACGCAGGCTATCGACGGTGCTGGCAATTTCCGCGGTGGACACTTGAGTACGTTGCGACAGACTGCGAACCTCATCGGCAACCACTGCAAAACCACGGCCCTGCTCACCCGCTCGCGCCGCCTCGATAGCAGCGTTGAGCGCCAACAGGTTGGTCTGCTCGGCGATGCCGCGAATCGCATCGACTACCGACTGAATCTGTTGCCCTTGCTCGCTGACTCGCCCCAACGCCGCAGCGGTGTCCGTCAGGCGTTGATTGAGCTGCTGAATGCTACTGGTCGTGCGCTGGCTGTCGCGACTGCTTTCCTCAGCGATCTTGCGCGTCTGCCGGGCGCTGTCGGATGCCTGCTCACAGCTTTTCGCCACGCCTTGTGAAGTCGCCGCCAGTTCAGTTGCCGCTGCCGCGATCTGGCTGATCTGATACTGCTGCTCTTCAACTTCATTCAAGGTGCCGCTGGATTGGGTATTGAGGGTCAACACCGCACTGCCCAGTTGCTTGGTCTCATGGTTCACGCCCAGCAAACTGGTGCGCAACTGCACCACCGCCACGTTCAGCGCCGTGCTGATCGCCGCCAGTTCATCGCGACCTCGCACTTCAACCTGAACACAGAGATTACCGTCACGCAGCGACTCGGCGAGCGTGGTAATGCCGCTGGCACTGCGACGGATCGAGGCTTGCAGACAGGCGAACAAATACATCGCAGCCAGCAACAAGACGCCAAAGCAGATGCCCATCGGAATGAACTGCATGTTGGATTTCTGGTGGTAATACGCAAGACGGTTGTCCAGCGACTGCAACGACTGATTACGCAGATTTGTCAGATTATTGAGCAATGCATCAACGCTGCGCTCGAACGCCGGGGCATCAAGCTTGATCGTCGCGCCGAACACACCGTCATCCAATACCTTCAGCTCGTTAACGAGCCCTTGCATGGTTGAGTTGTAGTTTTCGGCCCACGGTTTCATTTCAGCAGGCAATTTGGCCTGCAGGAAATCGCCGGTCTTGATCAGTTGATCCTGAGCATCGGTAATCCGCCCGCGCAACTCACGCATCTGCAAACGGCTTTGCAGGCTGAACTGTCCGGTGACCACCGACGTCTGGCCAATACTCGCCATACGCCCGATACGCTCGATCAGATCAGGAATCTGCTGAGTCGACATCTGCATCAACAGATACGTCTCCAGCCACGGGTCTAGGATCAGGCCGCTGTCTGTCGCAATCTGCTCGCGCAAGGCCTGCACATTGCCCAAGGCATTGGTGAACCGGTCATAGCCGTCCGGCCACCAGCCGACGGTGCGCAGGGAGGCAATGTCCATGCCGGTGACTGAAGCTTTCAGCGTTTCATAGCGCTTGAGTGCATCAGCACCGGCTTCTTCTTTTCTGAGCGAGGCCTCGAGCGACTCAAGTGCCTGCGCGATACGCGGGCCTGCGGCGTCCATCGCCGTCATCGCGGCTTTGGCGGCCGGCGTCGGCTCTTTCAAAATGTCAGAGGCCTTCCAGCGCGCAGCATTATCCCGCTGATGGGAAAGCTCGCTATCGAGCTGATCCAGTGCCAGCAACTGAGTGACTCCCGAGCGTTCGCCCGCGATCGTCGCGAGTTTGCTGAGATAGTCCTGGCCGATCATCCAGAGGCTGCCCACCAGCGGCAGCATGAACAGAAGAAACAGCATCTGAAACTTACGCGCGAAACCAAAACGGCTAAGCATGCGCATACCCGGCGACAAAAGACTGTACATGACCGACCTACTCCCCCAGAACATCCAGCAGAAACGGCGAGAGCCATCGCAGATGTCTTCGAAAAACTACTACCGGCAAAATGCCATGTTATTGATTGAATTACGATAGCCGCCGAGCGCTTCCTGATTGGCGCCAGTGCAGAAACCGTCAACTTTAAGATCACCTAGCAATATTCAGACCGTGTAGGCGATTGCTGTTTTCACCAGTAGGAAGCTTCCCGCTTGGTGGACTGCCCCTACAAAAGTACGTCACCAATGGTTACGCTTTGTCATTTACCGGAGGAGAGACCCCAAATGGTCGGCAAAAACCCGCAGCTGAGCGTGGCGCCCCAACCCGCCGGAGCCAAACCCAATCCTCAGCAAAAACGCTTTAATAGCCTGCTGAAAAAGATCGAAACCCACCGCAGCACGCTGGAAGGCTGGAGCACCGCCGAACAGGGATACACGCAGCTCTGGGCTGAAGAGTTCAGGCCGGCCATCGAGCAAATCAGTGCGGTGCAACTGGAGTTGCTGCGTACGCTGGATGCCGCCAGCTCGCAGATAAAACTCAGCAAACAAGACCGGGCAACCTTGACTGACATCGTCTGTGACCTGGTCGAGGCCCTCATGGACGAATCGCATCCTGACAGCCAGGAACTTAAGGAGATTTTTGCCAGGCATTTCGGCGAAGACTTCGACGACGTTCAGCAAGAGGAGCTGGCGCACTTCAAAGCGCACATGGAGCATAAGTTTGATCTCGACCTCTCGGACGGTGATCACATCACCTCTGAGCATGAGTTTGTCGAATTCCTGCAAGAGAAACTGTCGAGCCATGCCGATGCCGCCGACCGCGATGAGCAATTCTCAGAACCTCCGAAAAAGTCAGCCCATGAACGGCGCAAAGAAGAGGACCAAGCCAAAAGTAGCCAGTCCGTACGTGAGGTCTATCGCAAACTCGCCAGCGCCCTCCACCCCGACCGGGAAACCGATGAACACGAGCGAGCACGCAAAACCGACCTCATGCAGCGAGTCAATAAGGCCTATGCCGAGAAAGACTTGCTGAGCCTGCTGCAACTGCAACTTGAGATCGAACAGATCGATACCGACCACATCAGCAACCTGCCGCTGGAACGCATCAAGCACTACAACCGGGTGCTGGCCGAGCAGGTCAAGGATCTCGAGGAAGAGATTCACGTGCAGAACATGATCTTCAACGGCCGATTCGCCCTCTCCCCGTATGAGACCACCAAACCAGCGCAGGTCCTGCGCAAGTGCAACAAAGTGATCAACGAACTGGATGCCGAGCTTTTCGATAGGGAACAGGAAGTGGCCTTCCTGCAAGAGTCGCCGAAAAACATCAAAGTCTGGCTACGCGCGCAACGGGATCAGCTTGACGAAATGCTGGACTCAGGCCTGCTGGACGATCTTTTTCGCTAACGGCAAACGGGTTTCGTCCTTGAATAGCGGGGCGAAACCCTAACCGCTTGATCACACGCATAAATTTTTCAGAACAAGGGTTGACACATATCCCTTATCCGCGAATAATGCGCGCCACTTGGCTACATAGCTCAGTTGGTTAGAGCATAGCATTCATAATGCTGGGGTCCGGGGTTCAAGTCCCTGTGTAGCCACCAAGTACCTGCTTCGTGACATCACCGATGCTCATGAAGCAACAAGAAGCCCGCCTAGTGCGGGCTTTCTTGTATCTGGGGTATGTACATTTCAATGACGCCTCATCCTGCGTGACGATACATTGCGTATAGGGATGCACTCCTCACCCCGTCTACCCGACGCCTTATCTACATGCTTCGCAAGAGCCCATCTTTCCTCTAAACCGGGACGGCTTGGGTCGCGTGCTGCAATCTACGGCGTGCGCGACAAGCTCCATTTATGACGTTCGAATGACAACCCCCTCGGATTCACCTCTACCGTTCATTCGGATGGCCTTCTGGTGCTTGGTGAAATTGGCATGGGCGCCCCACCTCACATCATCGGAGAAACGGTTTACATGCTGGGCAATGGCACCGGCAAGGCCCGCGCCAATGACCGGGGGCAATCAGGGCGTCAGGTTCAGAAGTGGCGCTTGCTGTTCCTGTCGCCCGGAGAGAAGACTTTGGCGCAGCACATGGCTGAAGCCAACAAGGAGCTCAAAGCGGGCATGGAAGTGCGCATGCTCGCCATTCCAGCGGACGCGAGCAAAGGCATGGGCATGTTCGATCAGCTCAACGGTTTTGATGATGCCGCCGCCCTCTCCGACGCGCTCAAAGCGCGCGTAGCGAAGTTCTACGGCACACCCTTGACCGCCTTCCTGTCAGCGCTGTGCGAGCCCAGTAAACGACACGGCTGGTCATCTATCTTGCGCCATACCTTGGAGGCGTTTGTTGCTAGAGCATTGCCAGCATCTGCTAGCGGTCAAGCACACCGCGCCGCTGCCCGATTCGGATTGGCAGCTGCCGCAGGCGAGCTGGCCACCGCCATGGGTATTACAGGTTGGCCCGATGGCACGCCTACCACTGCTGCGCGGGTTTGCCTGAGCGCCTGGCTCAATGAGCGCGGCGGCGCCGGTAACTTTGAATCGGACGCCATTCTGGCGCGGTTGCGCCAGGTGATCGAACGCTTCGGTGAAAGTCGTTTTACCCATTGGCAGTCAGCCGCCGCGAAGATCGACGAGCACGGTCCGCGCACCCTTGATCGACTGGGTTTTCGCAAGTCGCTGGAACACGGAATGGGGGACACGCTACATACAACGACTACTTACTACGTACTGCCCGAAGCTTGGCGCTCCGAAGTATTCAAGGGCATGAACATCAACGCGGTTAACAAGCAGCTGTTACGTCGAGGCGTATTGGAGCCGGGAGCCGATGACAAAGCGTCGACCGCTGTGCGTCTGCCTGGACTTGGTTTGCAGCGTTGCTACGTGGTTGTAGCAGTGCCTGAGCAAGGCGAGCGCGAAGCGCAGGCCGCCTAAGTCGCTGCCTAATTCATGAGGTAGCGCCGGCTTATTCCGGCCTCGCCAGCCAGGCACATACAACCAAAAATCTGACTTTAGGACTGACCATGAACGAATTGAAACAGCAACAAGCGGCTTTAATCTCTGAACGCGAAACGCTGGAAAATAGTCTCCCCCACTTGGAGGCAGCTTGGCGCAATGCGCCCAGCAACTGCAGCCCTATCGGCAATATGATAGGAAGCCCAGAGGGCAGAGCCGCCGAGGACAGACTATCTAGTGCCCAATGCCGTGTACGCGCCATCTCCAGCGAGCTGGAACGAATTGAACAAAAGCTCACTCACCTAGACCGCCTAGAACGGGTCGATCAAATCAAAACGGAATCCATCCAAGCGACGTCCGAATCAGCCGCCCAGGTCGAAGCACTGGAGCGGACACAGGCGCACTTGAATGAGCGCCTTCGGGCAATTCAATCGGAGGCAGAACAATCCCTGGAAAAAGCGCAGCAAGCCGAGCGAGACGCAGCCAGCCTCTACGCCCGGAGCCTTGCCAGCGGTGACAGCGAAGGTGAAAAAAACGCGAATAGCGAAATCCAGAAAGCTGACAAGCAACTTGCGATAACGGATGAACAACTGAGAAGGCAAGAACTCATACGCGCAGCTCTGCAGGCAGAACTTGATAGCATCGAACTCAAATCTCAAACGTTCGACAGAAGGGGAATGAGGCAAAAAAGGTAGCCTTGAATGCAATAAGTCTTGCATTAGATGAGGAATGGAATAAAGCTACAGAGCAGTTGGTTGCTGTGGGAGCGCTTATACTTGCCGTCAGCTATCAGAAAGGTGGGATGGGGAATGCCCTATCCAGACTCGATGTACAACGGTTCGGTCCGTTTCATTCAAGCCTCGCTCATTCCGATCTAGCATCTACCGTACGTGAAATTTCTTTAGAGGATCTACTCGCAGCCTAACCCGAAACAGCCCGCGCTCGCGGGCTGTTTATATATTCGATTGCAAGGTCCCGCTATAGGCACTTAATCTTCGGGGGCCTTCCATGGGTGGACAGCGATTGATGGAAGTTCCTGATGCTCCGTCAACGTTAAACTCACATCAATCCAGTCATAGAAAGCAGGCGCGGCGAATAGCCCAAGAGAGCCTTTTGGTGCGTTCGGTTGCATATCACCATTATTATGATAGGCCTTTGCGCGAGACAAAAGAGGACTAGCATCGGGAAACTTGCGCCACAGGTTACTAAGTTTTGTCTCATCAAGCGTGTCTTTGGATCGCCCAACCGTCTTCCAGAATTCACCCTCGTCTTGCGGACGTTTTTTGCTTTTTTCTTTTGATGCAAGAATGTTTTCGGGAAGAGAGATTGACAGTGTTTTAAGTAAATTTGATTGCGTACGTTCCCAGTCAATGGACTCGACCAAAGGCAAATAAGCTACAAGCTGGAGTGGAGACGGCATCGTCTGAGCACGAGGTTTACCCTCGAGCATATTATGCGGATCCACGTCTGCAATCACCAATGCTTGATCATTTTTACTTAAAGCATCATCTCTATTGTTGTAATAAATGCCCTTAGACCATCCGTGATAAGGAGTTATCTTGGCAAGATAGCCCATTGTAGTTTCTTCAGACTTCCAACTTCCCTGCCCGATAAAACAGCTTCCCCCTACAAGCGTCTTACCATCTATACTATTGCAAAATACCGTTGTTGTACCCGCAGCCAAAAATCCGGACTGTCCAGCGAACCAATAGTCGGCAGAACGCGATGTGGCTGCAGGTACCGCGAGAATTGATCTTCGTGCCTCAGCCCCATTACCAGTGATAGAGAGCTTCTCGGACAATGCCTTAAGATCGCTAAAAACCTCATCAATTTCCGCTGGCCGGCCAAATCTACGCCACATTGCCTTAAGATCCTCCCCCATTTGAATGTAATTAGCCGGACTAGAGACCAAGAAAGCCTCAGAGCATATTAATTCCAATAGATATTTTAGAGGGAGCTTTGCTTCTGTGAAAAGATGAGTAATAACATCGGCCGATGGTTCGAATCCGATAACACTTTCTAGTTTACTTGCGAGTTCCCCAGGATTGAACAAAGGCTTCAAAGGTAATGCAGAGGGTCGAAAAAACTCCTCTAATGCGATAGATCGATATTTTTTATTTCTCGAAAATTCCAGAACATGCCCCCGCTGTAACGCATCATAATCTTTATCAGAACCCAGTTTTTTCTTCTGTAGGGAAGCAAGAAATACTTTCGACGCTGACTTTGGCAACGGCCAGAGCAAAGTCAGTGGAGCAGACAAGTGATTTTCATCAGCCTTATCACATATATTCATGTACGTACCGGCCAAAACCGAAACACCTTTATTTATGATATACGTTTTCAACCACTCAACTGTTTCACGCCTTACGGAGTATTCAGGAAGAACAAGCAAGTCCACCCCGAAGTTTTGACATGTATCCACGACACGCTTCAGTATCGAGCGACGGCGGTGTTCTGACCAACTAGGCAGAAATTCCAATTTTGTCCACATATGTGCGGTATCGTGCCTTTCTGCCGCATTCAGCAATCGCCCATATTTTGAGTCAGCACTAACCTTTAGATTCAAGGAAATACCCTCATTGACCTTTGAACCAAAAGGCCAATGTGTCGGGCAAGCCTCGACGAAAGGGTGCTGATACGTCAAATCAAAGTCAGCCTGAAGCAATGCAATACGAACCAGCCCTCTGGGTTTGCAAGCTTCACCGCGCCGAGTCCACTGCTCTGCCTGCTGTTTTCTGAATGCATTAGCGTCTCGGCCCAAATCGTGCTCAACCACGGTTCCCGCTGGAATATCAGCATTGCTGGAAGGTGAATATTGAAACTCTGATAAAGCATCTTCAACCAAACTACCGACTGCACCATCCTCATCACCATGAACACTACTAGTTGACATGGAAGCTCGTGGCAAGGAAAAAGCAGACGGCGAATTGATCTCGACAGACCCAGTTATGGAATTTGCATGAAACTCATAACTCTCCTCCCTTATCGCTGGTACCGAGCCACTTCCATTTTCTTCCTCTACGACTTCAACCTGGAGGGAAGTATCAAGACCTAGCTTAATAATAGCGATCGAAGCAAATGGCTCACCAAGCGCGGAGACAGATAAAAGCTTGCCACTCTCGCGATCAAAAATTTCTGACCAAACTCTCAAAAATCGCCCATCTTGAGTTATTTCTTCAATATGCTTAGAGGACCGAGGAAACTGGGAGATCATCCACGGAGTGACATCCCTGACTCCGTTTCTTGAGTCGGTGAAGCGCTTTGTCTGAGGGTTATAACCATAAGACTTCTCAATTACTGTTATTGACTCAAAACCAAGCTCTTCATCTATCCTTCTAACCAATAACACAACAGACTCTAATAGCTCCAGACTGAGCAACCCCAAACAATGATCACTCAACATTTCAAATGGCCACTCGAGAAAGGAGTCGGTCTCATTATCATGATTGTCAATTGAAGCTAGTGCCTTAGCAATTACCCCTAGTTGCTCATATAGGACGTCAGATAGCCGTTCTAAATTATCTTGAACCAATCGATGCCCTAGGTGCTGTACTAACCTACGACATTGTTCAATCAATGAGACCCTGCTGTTTGATTGGATAGCATTGTCAGAGGCTGATTTTTCCTCCAAGGGATGAGGCGAAGCTGAAGGAATACCCCAAGCCTCTGGAAAATCAAAATTCTCATATCGTTCAAATGCCCCATGGCTTCGTAGAGAAGCGATCAGCCCTTCAAAAGCTACGTTAATACCTGTGCTGATAACACCTGCACGCAGTGCCTTCCATGATGGAATTTCAGAGACCGAGGATTCGGTTGAAACAGAAAACAGCCGTTTAGAAAAACACAGTAAACCAAAGAGATCACGCCTTACACCGGTACTCCCTTCATCACTTGTTGCAAGCACCTGACTAACTGATAGAGGTAAGCGTCCTAAAACCTTATTTGTTAACAAAACCAAAAATGACGCGGCATCACTGCATTTCCAACTCTCGCGGAACGCTAGGTACATGCCGGCCGACTCAGCTTCCGAGGCGAGGACATAAAGAATGGGGTCTAGCGAATCTTCTACTTGCTCTGGAAATGTTTCTAACAAGCGAAGAGAGCGATTGACAGTGGCAGGCAATAAACCATCATCACTTCTTCTTTTGCTTATTTGGGAGTCAGCATACGCTCCTCGAAGTTTACGAAGTTGCGCCCGGAGAACGTATCGAGCAGGGTTTGTTAGTGCTACAGCGTCGAGTGTAACATCCGATTCAGCATCGCCAAATTTGGAGACATCGTCATAAAGGCCCAAATAATCTGAAATCGCAACGCCGACCCTCCAAAGACTTGCTTCATAGATAGGCACTTCAGCCGTACGCAAAGCTCTTCCACCATCACGTACGAAAGCTCTGTTACCGAGCTCATCTCGTGATACTCCCTCTGCGATTAGGTAATACAACTGCTTATTTAGATCAGTTGCAATGTAGGGCCACGCAGGAACCAGTTCTTTGCCCTCATTATTCTCAGAGTAGGAAACGACCACTTGTGCAACTGACCTGAACAATTTCGCCGCAAGCTTCAAAGTCTCGGTGGACACATTGATGTTTACTGGTAGGACCCGCTCACGCAGACTAATATAATCTTCCGCTGGCAAATCGCTTCGAAGCCGAATCAAAGAGCCTGCTAGTGGTACAGACATCCACTCTGTATTCAGTAACCGGACAACGCTACCATTATCTGCACCGATAAAGGCCGGGGTAGCATCCACAGCAGAAAAATCGAGAGCTTCGATTGCATTTACTAATAACGTTCCATCTTCGTTTGCAATATTTCCTAGACATGACAAAAGACGGTACGTTTTAATACCTGGGAGCGGTGGAAGTATTAGCCGATTCACGACATTAGTTGATGTGGTGTTCCATATGAGGTGATTACGTCGACTTAAGCACACTGGCAGCTGCTCTTTCGGAACAATGCTAACAATGGTTTGCAAGGCAATATTTATCGCAGCCGATTGACTTCCATCATTTAAAAAAGTTGAGCGAATATCGTCACCCGGTAGTAATGCAATAAACACATCGGCGGCGAAACCTGAAATTGTACCCTTCCGCACATGATCTTCAGTCGGGGCGACAAAAGGAGTTAGTGGATCTTCTGCGGATTGGTCTGCATCTGAAAGCAATGCTACTGCTTCATGCATCCACTCAAATGGTTGCCAGACTTGTACCAGCTTAGAACGCTCTACGTGTAGATGTGCTTCTGAGCTTTTATGCACTCCCAGAAGCCGCGCTGCTTTCCAGCGTACAAGCTCCAAACGCACATCCAGTTGATGTTGAGGACCTGGTGTTGAATTAAAAACATAAGCTTCGAATGCTGTGCTTAAAACTAGATCAGCAAGCCATGCAATACGACGTCGTCTCAGTGCGTTTTCTTCAGCGGAAAGCTCCGCAATATCGCGAGTCTGCTTGTCAATTAAATGCTCGAGGCCTTCGAGCGCAAACAACACGGGTGATTCCCACTCATTTTCCTCTGGTCGAAGGCTCCAAGCTGCGTCGTGCACGCAGTTATCCCAAGTTTCTAGATATTGTGACAAAACCTCAGCAGCCTCAACACTCCCGAGATGCTCTACTGCAATTGAGTACCAAATTAATCTCGCAGCCTTGGGAAGCTCTGATGCACGAAGGTCTGGTGCCTGAAACGCAGTTTTAACAGTCTGCAAGAGTGTTGTTTTAGATGCCTTGTATAGTTCTACGTTATGCAGTAACTGCAAAGCTGACTGACGATCAGTTGCTGGTGCCGCAGACCAAAAATCCCAACCTGACTCACCATCACCGACTAATGGCGGTTCCCATGCTGGTCCATAGGCAGCTAGAGCTCTTCCTTGATTAATATATGAAGCAAAGTCCTCGGCGCTCATCGCCGGAATTTCGTCAGCCTTCGCAAGGAGCGTCAGCTCAAGCTTACGGGCACATCGATCAACAGCCTCCCTCAAGTTAGCCAAAGTCTCCGGATCATCTGCGAGTAGCACGATATCATCCACATATCGAGCATAACCAACACGCTTGGTATCAACATTCAGCGCGGACATGAAACGATAAGCTTCTTCATCAATTGGAAACAAAGCTACTGAACCAATCCAGGCAGATAATACGGGCCCCTGTGGAATCCCCATTAAAGGATTAGTCTCTTCACTCAGCCCCGTATCAGGCCTTGCGTAATTTACACCAAATAGATGTTCGTCAAGCCGATCAAGAACAAAAGCTGCTTTGGCAGCAGCATTTGGGTTTTGCGCATCAAATTGGAGTAGCTCGGCGAACTGCGGAGTATTATCAGAGACCGATGATATTGCAGATTGAAGCGGTGCGAGCAATCGATCGCGAACGACATATCGCCGAAGACGATCATAATACCGTTTTACATCTAACCTTATTGAGTAAACATATCCAATATCTGTGGCCTGCTTGGTTAAGGAGGCCATAAAATCACGCCAGCACTCAGCGTACGGCCGATACATCCCTTGATCTGTTGCAGGCTGACGCCCTTCAAGTACATCCATGTCGATCTGATAGGCGAAACTGAGCGTCTGCGAAGTTATTGCCTCGCCATTTCCGTCACCTTTGATATCGAAGCCCGTAGTAACTGTTCTGCGACTCTCTCGATAGTAGCGTACCGCAGGTATTCTCCTGCTAAACGGGAAATCAGTAAAACCTTCATGATCCCAACGCTCAGTAAGAATCTCATTCAGTAGATATTGTTGAACAATCAAGTCCTCAGGGAGAGGCATAATCTTCAACCTGAACTCTGAACCACCAAAAGAGCGAGGCACCCATACCGCGTTGTAGGGACCGATCGGCCCACTGGCTCGTATGCTTTTCAAGCGATCCGTCAACAATGTATTGAACGCTGTTGCGGCAATATCTAAGCGTTCCCACCGCGGTTCGTCACACGGAAGTTCACCTCGTCTCGACCCCATGTATGCAAGTATGCGAGAGTGGTTAAGGCGTGCGCCTGCATTGTTTAGAAAATCTTCAGAATACGACTTATGAATTTCTGAGGCGGACTCACTGATGAAGCTCAGCCACTCCGCGAAGGCCGGGATGTTGTTTGATGAGCCAGTCTCTGAAAGCGACCGCTGAAGATACTCTTTGGAATCAGACCCTATCGACTTTTCGATCTGACTGAACGCTTGACTGAAGGCCCTAAACCTACGAGTTCGCGGCGCCGCAACCCATAAATTTTCATCTAAAATATCCTCAGCAGTAGCGCTAAAGGAATATGCAAGAATGGAAAGCTGGGGCGGATATGTTGCGCTTTGTAATAAATTTTTCGCCGACTCAACGGAGCAAATTTCAAGATAGTCGTTTGGATCTTTTCTGCATTCACTGTTTACGCCAATATCTTTAAGCTGGAGATCCGTCGGCCATAGGAAGGCACACTCAACTGGAGCATTCATTAGCTTCAAGCACGCATCTGCTGCGCCCCGCAAGCCGGCCTCATCCCTATCGAAACCAACAACAACTGTTAAACTCGTAGTCTTTGGCAGGGACTCACTTAAAGATTGAAGAAGCCTGACTTGAGGCTCGCTAATTGAGCTTCCCATGATTGCGACAGCAGGAAACCCGAGACTTTCAAACCGAAGCGCATCAAGAAATCCCTCACACAGATAAACGACTATGTTCTTATTACCTTTCTTCGCCTCACTTCTCACAAGCTTGAATGCGAAATCCGCTCGATATAGCACGGTTGACTTAGGAAACTCACGCGTGAACTGGTACTTCGGCACTGTTGATCCAGCAGCAACTCTCGAAGCCCGCCCCGCCAACCCTAGCAACTGACCTTTCTCATCATGAATTGGAAATATTACTCGGTCTGCTATGAAAAAGTCACTATACCTGTTTATTGACTCACTACCGGAATTCAACGGCAAGTGCATCTCTGCAGTTACTCCCGGAATCAACTTCCGGATGAGAAACGCATCCTCCAAGTCGCCAGTGTATTCGCGCCTGAGAGATCGGTTGGTTTCTGCCTCAAGCGCTCGGGATAGAAAATTGCGTGGTGCGTATACAAAACCAGCGCGCTTTATAACAGTGGCATCGAGTCGGCGCTCATTGATCCAAGCATCTAGCGCAACCTGATCTGTTCCTTTTTTGTATAAATTGTATCCAAACTGAAGCGCTGAAAGATCAACAGTAGGGGTAGTGCTATTTTTTTCAATTAATTTATTTCGCCCCCCACTACGGACAATAGACGTACTAGGGGAAAGCCATTCGACTGCATCTTTGAAACCAAGATTCAGCTTTTCCTTAACTAGATCAATGGCATCCCCATGCGCTCCGCAAGAAAAGCAATAGAAATGCTGCCTACCGCTATCTCGTCTAGCGTCTATTAACAAAGAGGGGGTTTTATCATCATGAAAAGGGCATAGAGCTTTGAATTGATTCACAGCCGTTTTCTTAAGCGTCATGCCTAGACGATTGGCTATATCTTCAATAGAGACATTCTGAAGCAGTTTTTCGTAGTCAATCCTAGGCAATTTTTCTTCCCTTCTTAAAATTATCCGCAGCAAAGTATGTAATGAAGCTATCGAACTTTGACCTACCTACACAGGAGAATCCTCCTGCTTCCAGCCTAGTGTTCTTTACGTCTTATCTCATCGTTTTTCACCGCATCGTTTTCGGCGTGTGTAGGAATAAATCGGAGGAAGATACCGCCTGCTGTCGGCGCCTCACCACAACGTAGCTTCCGAGCTTCTCATTTGCAATCAAACACACATTAGCAGCATGGCTCATCTTGAAATCACCTGAATCATCTCACCCCGGTCGCTTCCACACTCGAAAAAAGGATATGAAGTCAAAGCCTGTGGTTCATCTAACCCTCAATCGACTCTAACGAGAATCCGCCTGGGCTTTGCTTGAGTAATTCAGTGTTACACAGTTGAGCTTTGTTACACGGGTAGTGAGCACACTCACAAAATCGAGCTACGCATATTTTTCTTAATAAATTCAATCAGTTAATGAAATACGTTACACAAATTACACCTTTTACACCGTTTTTCTATAGAACGCAGAACACCCCACTCCCCTTTCTATAGAGCCCCTTCAGAGAACGACGCGTCTCCGTCGGCTCTAAAACGACATGGTATGTTCGAGCCCTAAAAAATTAGCTGGGGCCCCTGACTCGTGCATACGGATACGGGGTCGGAAACCCGCGCCTTCGTGTTAGTGGGAGAGTTTTTCACATTAGTTGACAGGTTGACGTGGTTGACACCGATCCCCGTGGTTGACGGTGCTCTGATGTTCATAATCATCAACACGAAGGGACACCTTTACACATGCGGTAAAGGTGCCCCTTTTTCCTCAATACCCTTTCAATTTCAACATTGAAATTTCAGTAAGCTGGGTAAGGTGCCGCTACCACGATACCGCAGGCTTCCGACCCCGTTCATGAACAAAAGCCTCAGCGTCCCCGGCAAGTTTTGATCAGCAGACCAATACAACATCTCATAACAGCTGATATCGAAAGACAGCGATGGATATGGTATTGATGATCGACCCCGCCTCAGCATCAAAAAAGGAGCAGTGCATTGAAGGACGATCATTTTCAAACATCCCCTCTACCAAGCAACAACGGTTACACCTGGACGCTAGCGACGCGCCTTGGAGATATGATCGCCGAAGTCGAAAAACGCTATGGGCAACGGGACCAATCTTGGACCGTGCTCGGGATAGAGTTCAGCCCAAACGGACCACAGATCTGGTACCCAGGCAACAGGAAACACGTAGCTATTCAGCTTGCACCCAATGCACTCCAAGATACGGTATTGGCGTGCTACCAGTTGGCTCATGAAAGCGTGCATCTGTTATCCCCTGCTGGTGGAAGGGGGGCTCCAGTGATTGAGGAGGGGCTCGCTACGGTATTTTCCGAAGACTATGTTCAGCAAGTTTTTTTTAGAAAAGGCCTCACCAACATGAGCTCTTACTCTGAGGCTGCGACATTAGTTCGTGATTTGCTCTCGATCGCCCCTGATGCCATATCACGGCTAAGGTCGATTGAGCCTGCCTTCACGAAAATGACCAACGCTACATTCATCGAAGCTGAGCTTGAGGCTCCCGAGTCATTGGTGACTCAGTTGCTATCCCAGTTTTGCCGGTAATGAGGGATGGTAGCCAGCGGCTTGCGACAACCTGATGTCCGTCACCAACGACCATCTTGTATGCCCGCACGTATGCTTTAATAAAAATAATAAAATTAAACCCGTTTATTCATGCAGATACAGGCTCAGTTCAAATGACTGTGTACACCAAGTACCTGCTTCATGACGTCATCGATGCTCCTGAAGCAACAAGAAGCCCGCCTAGTGCGGGCTTTCTTGTTTTTGGCGTTTGCACATTTATTTTCTCTCCGTACCGAGGGGGATCCTGACCTTAGCCCCATGCGCTTCTGGGCTTTTTAGACATTCCGCATTCGACGCTCACGGCAATCAGCGAGCAATCAAAATGGATGTGGCAGCATTTTATCGTTCTTACAATTTGCCCTTCTCCGTCCAGACATCATGTCTTGGGCATGGACTTTCTGTTTGTATTGTAAATCCTGCAAACTTTCTGAAACACGATAACTCGATCAAGAGTCCGCTAGGACGAATAAATAATATCATCGCTTCCGAACAACTCTGAGTATGTTATCAACTTCCTGAAATAGCATCACCGAACATATCATATTTGCCGCCAACAAAAAGCTCTACTCAGCACCCATAACACTGGTACGCCCAATAAAACTTAGCAACTTATGAAACATGGAGCTATTAAGCACGCCGCGCCGCTGGGAGTGACTTCACTTTCAAGCGGTAATTAGACAGATAACTTTTCCAAAACAATTTCGCGCAATGGCACGCCTGACCCAATATTCCGCGAGACAGCTCATTCAAAAGCTCGAGACATTTGATTTCTTCAAGCGAAATTACTATTGTACCGCTGCCGAAAATGCAATTTCATGACCGCACACCCATTCGTTTTTCACTGGTAGGGATACCCGATGCGTTGCCTTCTAGCCCTGAGCTTGTTGTTTTTCCCATTACTGGCTTCTGCCGCCTACCCAAACTGCGAAACATACCTGTCGAGCTGGGCCAAGACATTGCATCCGACGTTAGCCTTTGACAAGCAGCGTTCCGCATGTAAAACGGCCAATGATGATCCCGACCACACACTGGCAGTTCTGGTTCTTGAAGAAGAAAGAGTTAAGGTAGAAGACGAGCCTGAAGATTGGGTCACCTATGGCCTTGAGATCATTAGCGCTAAAAAAGGGGTGATAGAGAGCCATGTTTACGAGAGCAATGCTATCGATATTTCTCTGTTCAAGTTTTCCGGACTTAGTCTTGATACGGCCAGCTATCAGCTCACCCCGGGCGCTCATACTTTTGGAGTCATTTTAAAACATGATATGGCGATTGAGCCTCTCACCCGCTCCTTAACACTACTTTATCTGTATACCGATGAAGGAAAAAGGATGCGAAAAATCCTTGAATTGGAAAAAGACATAGCGTCCGCCGAACAAAATCCCGATAGCTGTGCGGGCAGTTTTTCAGAGGCGCACCTTACTCTAAGTATTGGCAACAACAGCAATCACGGGTATGCCGATCTGGAGGTGACGGAAAAAGTAATCGCTACCGAAAAAACGGATACGGGTAATGGTTGCACTAAAGAAGAAAAGCCTACCTCGGACGAGTACGTACTGATCTATAACGGCGAACGCTATGACCCGAAGTATTGATAGATAACTCTCAGCACCGCGGCGGGTTGCGGGCTTTCTTGTTTTGGGCGTTCGCCAATCTCAACACTGCCTCATCTTGCGTGCTCCTATCGCTTTTGATTCCCGACCCAACAGCGCATAACTGTATGGATTGAGGAGCTTTCTGTGGACTGTCCGTCTGGCTGCGAACTCAACCCACGTGAGAGCGAATTTATTCGCGAAGGGGTGACACATCCTGTGCGCATGTATCGCCTGAGCATCGCCTCCCAAATGGAAGTTGAGCGCCACCTTGATCCGTCCCGCGGGTCAGCCATGAGCCAGAGATCGTAGCCAACCCGCGCGGTGTTTATCAGGCGTTGACCTTATCCAGCCTCACTTCCATCAACTCCAGCACATCACAGCTGTCTTGCAGCAACAGGAAAGCGGCCTCAGCGACGTGAGCCAACTGGTTCTCATCGGAGTCTTTGGTCGTGGTGCTGGCCAAGCAGCTCATCAGATTTTTGATTGCGCGCAAGCGTTGTGTGGCGCAGAGGTGCAGGTCGGCCATTGGGGCTTCGGGGTTTATGAAGAGGACGGAATTGGGATATTGATTCAGCGGAGTATGTTGGGTCATGAAGGAATCCAGAGGGTAATGGCTAAACTCGCCACCTGTCTCGTCGCCAAACGAAATCAGGTGGCAACTGTGCGCAGGTTGGCGAACCGGTCATACCCACCCGGCAGACCCGAAGGTCTCCCGCGCACAGCCGCCATAAATGTCGCCCGCACGAAGTGAAGACAACCAGCAACTGAAGCTGTTGAAAAGGTATGAGCCGGATCGCCAAATCCGGTCGCTGATGTGCAGCGACGGGGCGAATGATAGGTGCGAGGTTTGCCTGGTGCAACCGCTGTTAAATCGATGTTGAGACTGAGTGAAATCGCTTCATTGATAAGCCTGGATCTGAACCCACATGATGCTGGTCTAGAATCAGCACTGACGCTTGATGGCTTACAGGAGCACCACCGTGAAAACTCACAACGTCCATAGAGACAAGAAACACCTGACCCAGCCTGTCGTTGCGGCTGCGGATGGCGAAACAATCATCATTGCCAAGACTGAATCTCCAGTCACTAAACTGATGCCTACAACCTCTAAGCGACGCGGAATGCTGCCCGATATGAGGTTTAATGCTGAGGCTTTCGAAGCCATGGATTCAGAAATTGCTGATTTGTTTAAGTAAAAAATGAAGCTGCTGCTCAACACTTTCGGGACGATCACATAGACCAGCCCTCATCTTTCCGTGCAAGAGGGGCCGTCCCGTCTTCGACGCTGCGTTGTTGCGTGGCAACAGGCTCCTACAGGCGAAAAGTATTCCATCAGATGGTTAAATTTTGTTTGATGAGGCCCCGGCAACGCGGGCTTGATCCCACCCGCTCAATAACCGCAAATTATTCAAGTAAACGCCCCACCTGCGGACATTCTGTGAACGCAACCTTCGTTCAATTCACTAAGGCAGCCAACCCCGATGGCCTTTGTATTAGTTTTCATTGGTTTTCTGGCCTTTGTGTCGGGCTACATTGTCTCGCTTGAAGACAGGCTTCAGCGCGATGGAAAGTTTTGCCCGTTCAGTGTGCGAACAAACCTCAAGGCATCTGTACGAGCACGCAAAATCTTGACCTGGCTGGGAATGCTGATCTGGCTGATAGCGGGTGCATGCTACCTCTGGGGACCGCCAATTGAGGTCGCGCCTGATGACCAACTCGGTGGACTGGGCGTTATCGGGCTTATCTTCGCGTTCATGTATTGGGGCCGCGCGCGCGAGCATGAATTCCAGAAAACCGGAGCCTCGACCGACTCATACGCTTATCAGGATGCAATCGAGCATCATGAATGGTGGCCGATCACGTTCCGGGCTTTGGTTGATGTCGCGAAAATTCTGTTTTTTCTAATCTTGATGTACGGGATCAAGCGGTTGATCAATCTCTAGTCCGGGGCGGTCTGGCGGCGGAGCCTTTCAATCTCCGCCAACACCGCACTCAACCGCGCCTCCTCCGACAAATCCCCCTCCAACCTGAGCACCTCGCACCTGCGCTGCTCAAGCCAAGCCCGATGCTGCTGCAAACTCCGCCCTGGCTCGGTACCGCTGTCGTACTGCGCGGCCCATGCCAGAAACTCGGGCCTAGCCACACCGAAACGCTGCTCTTCGCGCAGCTTGAGTCGGGCGAGGCGTATGTCGCTGGGGACGTAGAGGAAAACCACTAGATCGAAAGTATCTTCAAGTTCGCTGCCCCAGCCCATTATTGATCCGGACACCACAGCCTCGGCAGCGGCGCGCATATCGAATAACAATGCAGCGCCACGCTGATCCTTGACCACCATCTGTTGATAAGGAGGGTTAGTGGGCAGCCATTGATAATCATCACCCTCCAGGTGACGGGCCGATAGTGCCAGGGACAGGTCGCGGCCTAATGTCGAGGTGCCGGAGCCTGGTGCTCCAGTAATAAGAAGGTGCATAGATTCCGGGCTAATCAGATACTGAAAAAAAGTTCGTCGCAGAGCAAGGTCGGGATGCTAGTTCATTAGTTTATTGTGATCCATTGAACACCCGCTTGACCTCAACCTAACTAGAGGTCTGAGACTGCCGACTCTTCCAACAGGAGTCAGCCTATGTCCAAACTCGATATCGCCCCTGCTTTCCGGTTATCCAATCCACCAGGCCTGTACGATCCCAGCCCGAATGGGTACTCCCATGTCGCCCAATTGCAGCCTCAGGCGCAGCTGTTATATATCGCCGGGCAAGGCGGTGAAGACTCACAGGGCAAGCTCTCGTCAGTGTTTGCCGAGCAAGCCAGACAAGCACTCGCCAACCTTGCCACCGCGCTGCAATCCAGAGGCGCAAGTTTCGATCATGTGTTCAAACTGACATTGCTGATCGTTGATCACGACCAGGAAAAACTGAGCACGTGGGTCGAGGAGATTGATCGGGCATGGGGCGAGTCGATGAAGCCTGTGTGCACATTGATTCCGGTGCCACGCCTTGCGCTGGACGGGATGCAGATCGAGATTGATGCTGTTGCGGCCATTCAGTAACAGGTTGTACGACGCCTTCCATGCTGTCTCCAAACAGACATTGGATCTGTAGGGGCTCACCAAGGTTACGAGGCCAGCGATAGCGGAGTGTCAGACGAACCGCCATCGCTGGCCTCGTAACCTCGGTGAACTCCTACAGGAATCGAGTCATTTAAGAATCGCATTTCAACGGATAAGCATGAACTCAATACACCCTGAAAATCAGCGGGATTATCCCCATCGTCGCCAATCTGGCCGATATGCGGCATGGAAATACCGAAAGCGTCCCGGATGCGACACCACAACACCTTGACAATAATCGGAAATAATTTGTCGCATCTTTTTCAAACCTGATAGCATCCTGCTACCCGTGATGAGCAGACGATACTTAAGTATCGCGCCTCAATGCTGTGCTGGATGAATGTTGTTCATGCAGTCGCACCTACGCAAACGATCACAATTAGAGCAACCCTTGAGGTCTGCCAGCCCTGTTTCAGATTGCGCGCTAGCGCCTGAGACGATCGCGAGTTGTACGTTGACTGGTAACGTATGCCTTTTACGTTAACCGTCGCCGGTTGGAAACCACCAACCATCGCGCTTCGTTGAAACGATCCGGAACCTGAAAACGTCGCCGTTATTGTCCTTCAAACGAGGGCGAATCCGGCTGCGCGCTATTCACGTTGGCTAAAGGAGTTGCGCAGCAGGTCGAGGCTTTCGATTTCCGATAGCACCGTCCGGGGTTTTCTTGTGAGCATTCATAGGGGCCTCACCATGTTGTTGAATAAACCAACGTCACGAAGAAAGTTTCTGCTTTCTTCTTTGATTGCATTACCTGCGATAGGCGTCGCCATTAAAGGCCTGAGCGCTGCGGAAGCAGCGGAGATGGTTGCGCCGAAACTCGAAGAATATCGCCCGACTTTTTTCAGTGCGGCTGAATGGGCTTTCATCATGGCGGCCTGTGATCGCCTGATCCCCGCCGGTGGCCGTGGGCCTGGCGCGCTGGAAACCAACGTCCCAGTGTTTATCGATCAGCAACTGGCCAGCGATCTGGGCAGTGAGATCTACCTGGAAGGTCCTTTCAAACTCGATGCCCCAGCGGAAATGGGTTATCAGATTCCGTACCGTCCGCAAGAGATTTATCAAAAAGGCATCAAGAGCGTTGACGCTTTTTGTCAGGACAAACACCAGAAAAACTTTGCGTCTCTGGATGCCGCGAAACAGGAAGACATCCTGAAACAGCTGCAAAAAGGCGAAGTGAGCTTCAAGGCATTTGGCGAAGACGTGCTCAAGTCCAAACAGTTCTTCGGTGAACTGTTGAACCACACCAGGCAGGGCTATCTCTCGGACCCGATCTACGGCGGCAACAAAGGCATGAAGGCCTGGATCGCCATCGGTTTCCCCGGAGCCCGCGCCAGTTACGTGGAGTGGGTGACACAGCACAACGTCAAGTACCCCCTCGGCCCGGTCAGCATCAGCGGCCTGCGCGGTTGATCTCCCTTCGCCTAGCATTTCCAGGATAGTTTTCTCATGGCAAATATTACTAATGACGAAGTCGACGTAGTCGTCGTCGGCCTCGGCTGGGCTGGCTCGTTGATGAGCATCGAACTGGCTCAGGCCGGTTTGAAAGTACGCGCTCTGGAGCGCGGTGAAGATCGTAACAACACCGACTTCGCCTATCCAAAACCAGCAGATCAATACGCCTACGGCATACGCAACAAGATCATGGCCACCCCGAAAGCGGCCGCGATGACCGTGCGCCACACCGCCAACGACGTCGCGCTGCCGACTCGCAAGTGGGGCGCTTTTGAACCAGGTACTGGCGTGGGCGGCTCTGGTCTGCACTGGACCGGCGTACTGATTCGTCCGACCCCGACCGATATCAAGCTCAAGACGTATGCAGACCAGGCGTACAAGCCGGGCATCCTGCAAGAAGACATGCGTATCGGCGATTACCCGTTCACCTGGGATGAAATCGAACCGTTCCTGGACAAGTTCGACAAGATCTGTGGCCTGTCGGGTAATACCGGCAACCTGCAAGGTCGCATCATCGAAGGCGGCGACCCGTTCGAAGGCCCGCGTTCCAGCGCCTTCCCGCTGCCGCCGCTTGAAGACACCCTGAACTGCAAGATGTTTGCAGACGTAGCCCGCAAGATGGGCTACCACCCGTTCCCGAACCCGTCGGCGAACGTGTCACAGGCGTGGACCAACCCGTACGGCAACCAGATCGCGCCGTGCAACTACTGCGGTTACTGCAGCAAGTACCCGTGCCTGAACTACTCGAAAGCTTCGCCGCAAACTGCAGTGTTGGATTCGCTCAAGCGCATGGAGAACTTCTCCTACCGGGTTAACGCCAACGTGCTGAAAGTTGAACTGCACCCGGACGGCAAGACCGCCAAAGGCGTGACCTACGCCGACGCCGACGGCAATCTGGTGTTCCAGCCTGCGGGCATCGTCGTGTTGGCAGGCTTCCAGTTCGTCAACGTGCGCCTGATGCTGTTGTCCGGGATCGGCAAGCCTTACGACCCGATCACCGAGACCGGCACCGTGGGCCGTAACTATGCGTTCCTGAGCAACGGCGGTTCCACGCTGTTCTTCAAGGACAAAGAGTTCAACCCATTCGCCACCGCCGGTGCTACCGGGCAGATGTTCAACGACGTTTCGCCGGGCAACTACGACGGCGCGGCGCTGGGCTTCATTGGCGGCGCGAAGATCCACAGCTCCCAGGCCACCGGCGCACCCATCGGTACAGCGCTGCCAAGCGGTACGCCAGAATGGGGTCAGGGCTGGAAAGACGGCATGCAGGACTGGTACGGCCACTCGATGAAAGTGAGCATTACCACCAGTTGCCAGTCGTATCGCGGCCATTACGTGGACCTGGACCCGACCTACAAAGATCCATGGGGCCTGCCACTGTTGCGTATTACCTTCGACTGGAAACAGAACGAGCTGAAACTGCAGCAACACCTGCGCAAGATCGTGCTGGATATCACCAAGGAACTGGGCCCGGACAGCTACAGCGAAAGCTTCCTGGCGATGGACTCTCATTGGGACATCACCAAGTACGTGTCCACCCACAACGTGGGCGGCGCGGTCATGGGCGACAACCCGAAAACCACGGCACTCAACCGCTATCTGCAGAGCTGGGACGTGCATAACGTCTTCGTACCGGGCGGCAACGCCTTCCCGCAGAACTTCCAGGCCAACCCGACGGCCTTGATCGGCGCTATTACCCTGTTCTCGGCCAAGGCCATTGTTGAGCAGTACATCAAAAACCCTGGCCCACTGGTTCAGGTATAAGGAGCGAGAACATGACATCCAAATCCCGCTCCCGGCTGCTGGCACTGCTGGTGGTCTGTGTGGTGCTTGCGCTGCTGGCCTGGCTGGTCAGTGTGTTCCTCAACAAATCGGGTGACGCGGCGGCGCAGATGACTCAGGAAGTAACGCCTGAACTCATCAGCAAAGGCGCTTACCTGGCGCGCGCTGGCGACTGTGTGGCGTGCCACACCGCTCACGATGGCAAAACCTTTGCGGGCGGCCGTGGCATCGAGTCGCCAATCGGCACGATCTACGCCACCAACATCACGCCGGATAAAGACACCGGTATCGGTAGCTGGACCTATGGCGACTTCGAGCGCGCGGTACGTCGCGGTGTGGGTCACGATGGCAGCGCGCTGTACCCGGCGATGCCGTTCCCGTCGTATGCCAAGGTCTCGGATGAAGACACGCAAGCGTTGTATGCGTACTTCATGAAAGGCGTTGAGCCGGTCAAGCAAGCCAATCAGGCCAACGATATTCCGTGGCCACTGTCGATTCGCTGGCCGCTGGCTTACTGGCGCACGTTCTTCTCGCCGACACCTGAATCCACTGTTACACCTGTTGCGGGCACCGATCCACAGCTCGTTCGCGGCGCGTATCTGGTACAGGGCCTGGGCCACTGCGGTTCTTGCCACACACCACGTGCGCTGACCATGCAGGAAAAAGGTCTCGACGAGAAAAGCACAGACTACCTGACGGGCGCTCTGCTCAACGACTGGGCTGTGCCTTCGATCCGTGGCGTTGCTCACTGGTCGCAGGACGAAATCGTCGACTACCTGGGTTCTGGCCGTAATGCCAAAGCGTCGGTTGCCGGTGAGATGACTGACGTTGTAGCCAACAGCACGTCGCACATGACCGATGAAGATCTGCATGCGATGGCGGCCTATCTGAAGTCGTTGTCTGGCCCTGCCGACAAGAATGGCGAAACTGTTTATCAGCACAACGCTGAACGCAGTGCAGCCACCACCAGCAAGTTGACCGCAGCCAAAGACCTGACACTGGGCGAACGTCTGTACCTGGACAACTGTGGCGCGTGCCACTTCGTCAAAGGTGAAGGCGCTGCACGGATCTTCCCGCGTCTGGACGGTGCTTCGATCATCAACGCAGAAAACCCGACCGCGCTGGTTCACGTGATTCTCGCCGGCGCAAAAACGCCATCTACTGCGAGAGGCCCGTCGATCCTGCCGATGCCAGGTTTTGCCGAGCGCATGAACGACGCGGAAGTAGCCGAACTGGCCACCTTCCTGCGCCAGGGCTGGTCCAACCAGGCCCCTGCGGTGTCTGCGAAACTGGTTCAGGAGGTTCGCACGGCCCTGGCCGAAGGGCATCCGAAGCAACAGAAAAAGCTTGAGGCCAGCAACGAGAAGTAAGCCTTACTCGTTGTAGTCAGAGCTGTTCAGAGAGCCCGCCTTGTGCGGGCTTTCTGTTGGCGGGTAGGTGCGCGCTATAAATGATAACGGGGCGCGTCTTCTGGCTACTTCTCATGTATCGCGGGCAAGCACCGCTCCCACAGGTTTGATACAGCACCCAGTGCGTGAGTCAGGCGCAAAACGTGTGGGAGCGGTGCTTGCCCGCGATACATGAGGCGCGGTCGGAAGACACACCGCGTTATCGTTTATTTTCCGGATGCGGCTCGGGCCATTCACCGCTTACAAATATTGGTACTCACCTGTAGGAGTGAGCTTGCTCGCGATGAACGATGATACGGTGTAGCTGAAAAACCGAGTCGCCTGCATCGCGGGCAAGCCTCGCTCCCACAGGTTTACGGGCCAACATAGAATCTCCCACAGGGCCGCAATATCAGGCCTACTTACGCCGCGGCCGCGACACCACCGATTCGATATTCTTGCGCCCGATCAGCATCGGCTTTTGCGGCTTTTCTTCGGCCAGCCACTTGAACATCACCAGACAATCCACCAACCCCAACCGCGCATGCTGGTAAGCACGCGGCAACCGGCCAACGATGTCGAACCCGAGCTTCTGCCACAGCGCCACCGCCACTTCGTTGCTCGCTACCACCGAGTTGAATTGCATGGCCAGGAAACCGCTTTCAGTGGCGACCTTTTGTGAGTGCTCACACATCAACCGCGCTACCCCACGACCTCGCGCCGCTTCGGTGACCATATAGCCGCAATTGCACACATGACTGCCGGGACCTGCAGCGTTGGCTTTGAGGTAATAGCTGCCGAGCAATACGCCCTCTTCTTCGGCAATGAACGTGTGCAGCGGCATTTCCAGCCACAGGTGCACAGCCTGCTCACGGGTCAGTTGCGGATCGTAGGCATAGGTTTCCCGGGCGGCGATCACGCTCTGGAAAGTGGGCCAGAAGAGGTCGAAGTCGTCGGCGGTCATGGGCCGGATGTTGATCATGGGGCAACCTTGGAGATGTGAGTCAAAGGGGAAGTTTCAGGCCTGTCGCGCAATGTGCAAAGAGGCGACCTCGCTGGACACACCTCTGTAGGAGCTGCCGCAGGCTGCGAATAGCGGTGTGTCAGCTCCTACAGGGGCCGCCTATCAGTTGAAACTACCCCAACAGATGCTTGGAAATGAGCCTGGAGACTTCAACCATTGATGTCTTCCCGGTGAACTCGAACTTCACTTTGCCCAGTGCAGAAAAGTAGATTTCAAGCTCCGAGTCCAGATCGAAGGTGCCGGAGGTTTCGATGGAGTAGGCAACGATATTTTTGTACGGCAACGAGGTGAAGTCTTTCTTGCTGCCGGTCAGACCTTGCACGTTGACGGCGATGATACGCTTGTTGGTAAACACCACGCCGTCGCGCATGGATTTGTAGGAATCAATGACCTGCTCACCGTCCAGCAACAGCGCCGTGACACGCTCGGCGTATTCATCGTTCTGTTTGAGTTTGAAGAAGCCCTTGTTATTGAAATCGATCATCCACTGCGCCTCACTTGTAAAGTAATCTTCCCGGATCCAGCGGGCATGTTCAGGCAGCGCCGCATCGGTTTCAACAAGAGAATATCTGTATGGCAAAAACCACGACCGACCTGACAGCCCGCGACGTGTATCAACTCCTGAAAGACATCGCTCTCGAAACGCGAACGTTGCACATGGTGAACAGCCGAAAGGGGCACATTGAAATCAAGGTGGATGGCTGGCAGCTCACGCTGGTCAGTGAGGACAACAAACTGAGCCATTGCCAGGCCTGCCGGTCCCCCGAAGGCAGTCACGTGACCGCAGACAGTTGGCAGCGCTACGGCACCGACCCAGTCAAGCTGCTGAGCATCTGGGAACATCAACAACTGCAGCGCCTGCTGAAGTTATCTTCGACTCAGGAATGAGCTCCGACGACCCGGTTCACTGTCTTCAACGCAGCGCGCAGCGTTGGCATGTCCACCGAGCCGAGGGCCAGGCGGATGGCATGCGGCACCTGTGCAGACACCGCGAAAGGCTCGGCTGTGGACACCGAAATATTCTCGCGCATCAACGCCGCCGCAACCTGATCCGCTCGTGCATCTTCGGCCAATGGCAGCCAGGTGAAATACGAGCAGGGATGCCGGACGCAATTCACCCCGCTCAACAGCTCATCCACCAGCGATTGTCTTGATCGGGCATCCGCACGCTTTTGCGCCTCCAGCTTGCTGACAGTACCGTCGTCCAGCCAGCCGGTAGCAATCGCCGTCATCACCCCGGCCGTATTCCAGCTGGTGGCTCTGATAACACGTTCGAGCGCACTGACCCGCGCGACCGGGGCAGCGATGAATCCAAACCTAAGCCCGGTGGCGACGCTTTTCGACAGGCCTGACACATACACCGTGCGCTCCGGTGCCAGGTGCGCCAGAGGCGGTGGTGGGTTGGGTGCAAGAAAGGCGTAAGCCGCGTCTTCGATGATATGCAACGTATGTTGCCGCGCAATCCGTACCAGGCGCTCGCGCTGCTCGATCCCCATCACCCAGCCCATCGGGTTATGCAACGTCGGCATGCTATAGATCCCCTTCACGGTTCTCTGTCGGCAGAGTTTCTCCAACGCATCCAGATCAGGCCCTGAATCCGTCACAGGGACAGGCAACACTTCCAGGCTCAGGGATTCAGCCAACACTTTGAAACCGGGATAAGTCAGCGCATCAGCCGCAACGACGTCGCCGGGCTTGAACAGCGCCATCATTGCCACCGTCAAACCATGCTGAGCGCCGTTGACCAGCAATACCTGCCCGGCCTCGACCGTCAGCCCGCGACTGCACAGATGACGTGCCACGGATGCTCGCTCATGGCTGCGCCCGGCATGAGGCTGGTAGCGCAACAGCGATTCAAGATCACCGGACAATGCCAGCTGGCGCAGCGCCGTGCGCAACAGCTCGGCCTGCCCCGGCAAGGACGGATAGTTGAAATTCAGGTCAATGACGCCGGTCGCGACGTCCGGCTGATCAATGCCATGCCCCGACGGCAACGAAGTCTCCCGAACGAACGTGCCCCGCCCTGCTTCGCCACTCACCAGGCCCATGGCCTCCAGCTCGGCATAGACCCGAGACGCCGTGGCCAACGCCAACCCCTCGGCCATGGCCAGGGTTCGGTGTGTGGGCAGGCGTGTTCCCGGCGGCAAGCGCCCCGAACGAATGTCCGCGGCGAAGGCGTCCACCAGTGATTTGTAGCGGGCCAGTGGCATGTCGAACTGTATCCATGACAATTTTTTGATTGTACTGATAGTCAGCCCTAGGATGCCTTCACGCAACCCCGCCCGGAGAGTGGCCCGCATGGAACAAGCATCTGCACCGAAAATCGTTTCCATGGAAAATGCCACCCGAGGCTGGATCAACGGCCTCATCGGCGTAGTGATTTTCAGCGGCTCGCTCCCTGCGACTCGCGTTGCGGTACTGGAATTCGACCCGGTGTTTTTGACGGTAGCCCGGGCAACCCTCGCAGGCGTACTGGCCCTGTGTATATTGCTGCTGTTCAAAGAGCAGCGTCCGGCCCGCCATCAATTGTTGTCGTTAGTGATCGTTGCCATTGGAGTCGTCGTCGGCTTCCCGTTACTGACCGCGTTGGCGTTGCAGCATGTCACCTCCGCGCACTCCATTGTCTTCCTCGGTTTGCTACCCCTGACGACGGCTCTATTCGGCGTGTTGCGCGGGGGCGAGCGGCCGCGTCCTGCTTTCTGGTTATTCTCGGTGCTGGGCAGCTTGACGGTGGTCGGCTACGCCATTTCACAAGGCCTGAACGCTTCCGCGACAGGCGACGTGCTGATGCTGCTGGCGATTCTGGTCTGCGGCCTGGGTTACGCCGAAGGGGCCAAACTCTCCAGAACACTGGGTGGCTGGCAGGTGATCAGTTGGGCACTGGTGCTGTCATTGCCGGTCATGGCCTTGCTGAGCCTACTGCTGAGTCCAGCGTCATTTTCGAGCATCAGCCCGCCTGCCTGGTTGAGCCTGGGCTATGTATCGCTGTTCAGCATGTTGATCGGTTTCGTGTTCTGGTATCGCGGCCTAGCACAGGGCGGGATTGCTGCGGTTGGGCAGTTGCAATTGCTACAACCGTTTTTCGGGCTGGCGCTGGCGGCGACGTTGCTGCATGAGAACGTCAGCGCCGGAATGCTTGGGGTGACGGTTGCGGTGATTCTTTGCGTGGTGGGTGCGAGGCGGTTTGCCCGGTAGCGAGTAGAGATTGCCCTGCACCCTGGCACGGCGCCAAACAGTAGGAGCGAACTTGTTCGCGAGGCGTCAAGCCTGAACCAACGCGTAAAGCCTCTCGCCAACAAGTTGCCTCCTACCTGGAGCGGCGCTATCTGATTGCCCTGCACCCTTGCGCGGCGCCAAACGGTAGGAGCGAACTTGTTCGCGAGGCGTCAAGCCTGAACCACCGGGTAAAGCCTCTCGCCAACAAGTTGCCTCCTACCTGGAGCGGCGCTATCTGATTACCCTGCACCCTTGCGCGGCGCCAAACGGTAGGAGCGAACTTGTTCGCGAGGCGTCAGGTCTGAACCACCGCGTAAAGCCTCTCGCCAACAAGTTGCCTCCTACCTGGAGCAGCGCTATCTGATTACCCTGCACCCTGGCACGGCGCCAAACAGGAGGGAGCGAACGTGTTCGCGAGGCGTCAGGCTTGAACCACCGCGTAAAGCCTCTCGCCAACAAGTTGCCTCCTACCTGGAGCGGCGCTATCTGATTACCCTGCACCCTTGCGCGGCGCCAAACGGTAGGAGCGAACTTGTTCGCGAGGCGTCAGGCTTGAACCAACGCGTAAAGCCTCTCGCCAACAAGTTGCCTCCTACCTGGAGCGGCGCTATCTGATTGCCCGCTGCTTGATAACAGACAACCGACCGAATCAATCCAGCGCAACAGTCTTGCCTTCGAGCGTCAGGCTGTCAGCACGCATTTCATCGGGTTCTTGTTTGCTTTGGTACCCAGTCACGTCAACTTTTTTACCCACCGCAAGTTTGGCTGCGGAACACGGTGAAAACGTGAGCGTCGAACACCTTCACGCCTCCGGAGCATTCATGCTTTGCGTCTGCCAAAGCGCGCGAAATACCCCGTCCTGATTACGCAACTCATTCGGTGAGCCGTCTTGCACGACACGGCCGCTTTGCAGCACCAGAACCCGGTCAAAGCTGGCAATGGTCGATAACCGGTGAGCGATGGCCACCACCGTGCGCCCGCGCATCAGATTAGCCAGGGCCATCTGGATGACCTTCTCGGATTCAGAGTCCAGCGCAGACGTGGCCTCGTCCAGAATCAAAATCGGTGAGTTGCGCAGAAACGCCCGCGCCAGACCAAGACGTTGCCGTTGGCCGCCCGACAACATCACGCCGCGCTCGCCCACCTGCGTAGCATAGCCACCGGGCAGCGCGTTGATGAAATCTTCGCAATAAGCCTGCCGCGCCGCATCGATGACCTGTTGCTCGGTGGCCTTAGGTTGGCTGTAAGCAATGTTTTCGTAGATGCTGCGATTGAAAAGAGCGGTCTCCTGCGGGACCACTGATATCTGTCGGCGCAGGCTGTCCTGACTGACCGAACGGATATCGCGGTCGTCGATCAGGATGATGCCGCTGCGCACGTCGTCCAGGCGCTGCAACAGACTGATCAATGTCGATTTACCCGCACCTGACACGCCAACTATGCCGACGCTTTGCCCCGCCGGTATCTCCAAAAAGAAATGCTTGAACACCGAACGTCCGTCCGGGTAGCTGTAGCTCACGTCGATGAAGCGAATATTGCCACGCGTCGGGGCCAGTTCTTCGTGGGTGTCGCTCAGGCCGTGGGGCTGGGCAATGATGCCGAGGGTTTCCGCGATCACGCCCATTTGCTGGGACGTATCCACCAAAGCCAGCGCCAGATCCCTTGAGCCGTGAAGGATCCGGAAGGTCAACGCGCTGACCATCACCACATCACCCGCTGTGACCAGACCGTCGACCCACAGGTCTATGGCCCAACCGAGCATGCCACCGGCCATTACCGACAGACACACGTCATGCAACACGCGGGCTTTTTCCAGGTAAATCCAGCTTCGGCTTTGGGCCTTCGCTTCGACGCCTATGGCTTTTTCCAGCCGCAGACGTTCTCGCTCACGAGCAGAAAAGGCTTTGATGCTCCAGACGTTGGACACCAGGTCGACGATCTCGCCCCCCACCCGCGCGGACTGCGAGGCAAAGGCGATGTGTTTGGCCCGGCCGCGTATGCCAATCAACGTGATCAACGCTGCGACTGCGATCACACAAGCGATCAACACCAGCGCCATGGACAACCGCACCGTACACAGCACGATCACCGCGCCGAGAAAATCGACACACGGCGGAATGATTTTCCACGCCAGCCCGCCGTAAATGGAACCGGCTGCCGCACCCGCCGAGGAAATCCGGTTAGCCAGCGCGCCCGCAAAGTGTTGGGAAAAATAGCGCATCGGATGACCGGTCAGATGGCTGAACAGGTCGATACGCAAATCTGCGCAACTGCCCACCACGGTTCGACACCCGAGCCAGCCCCCTGCCCGCCAGAACAGGTTTTCCAGCACGATGAGCGCAATGAACAACACAAACGGGAACCACACATGGCCTGCAGCACGGTCCTGGTGAGCCATGGCATCCACCAGCAGTTTCATGCCGTATTGCACGGCAACCGCACAACTTGCAGCACCAACAACCAGCCCCAGCATGGTGCCGAAATGCCAAGGCCGCACCCGGACGTAACGCCAGAGAAAACGCACCGGAGTATCCGGCAGCGGGCGTTCCCGTATTCGGCTATTGATCATGGCGGCTCGAAAGCGCCTGGATCTGCACATACAACGGATGATGCGGTGCCCGGTTGCCCTCACCGTCAGCGTAACCAAACAGACCTGCCGGGCAGTATCGCCCGTCATCCCAGCCGGGATAGTCCAGAAACGGATACCAGCACAGCGCTTCCACTTCCACGCCACGCTGCCGGGCCACAGCGATCTGCGTGCTGACGTAGTCGAGCCAGGGCACACGCTGATCGTCTTCGGCACCTGTCTCCGAGATTAATAACGGTCGCTGATAACGCTGCTGCACCTCCTTGAGCATGCCCGCGAACGGACGGTAGCCAGGCTCACCGCGCAGGATTTTCCCGCCGTTGAGCACCCACTGGTTTTGCGGGTAGAAATTGACCCCGACGATGTCCAGGTATTCCTCTCGTCCTCCCAGACCTGGCCACTGACGGCCCGTTAACAGGTCCCAGCCTTCAAACTGCGCCAGTCGATACTCTTCGGCCTGATTGACCTCGTCGCTTCGACTCGACCCCGCGACCACGTTGATCAACGGGTCACATTGCACAAAGCGGGCATTGGGCGTGCGCTGACGAACCGACTCAATTGCCGCGATACTGGCGCGCACCAGTTGATGCTTGAGTTCCTGCCCTCGCCCGTGGGTGCCCGGGTTGAAATAACCTACGTCACCGCCCGCCCAGCTCCAGAACGAAACCTCGTTGATGGGCGAGAAAAACGGTGCGTCCACGCCTTCGTCTTTCATCAATTGGGCAACCGCCCCTGCAAACCGGGCGAAGCGTTCCACAAACTCGGGCCGCCAGATATCAAGCCCGTCGGGATAACCGTAATGACACAGATCCCACACCACCTGCACGTTGTGATCCCGCGCCGCGCGTAGCATCGGCAGAAAACTGCTCCAGTCGTAATCGCCCGGCCGGGACTCGATCAAATGCCAGCGCAGTCCGTCGCGGGCGCAGGCAATTCCCAGTGCCGCCAGTTGGGCGTAATCCTTGTCGACGCCTCGGGCGTGGCCGGTTTCGGCGAGCATGTCCAACCGCCGACCATCCCGGCGGCGGTGTGAAGAACACTCATAACCAGCCATGACAAAAGAATTGAACAGCCGAGCGCTCGTCATTGCCGCCACCTGTGAAAACACTCCTGGGGCCGCGCCTGCTGGCAGCGCATCAGAGGGACTCGACTGCGTGGCTTTGCGCCACGTTAGACTCCTTTTCGATACGTTGATAAAGCGCCAGCGCCTGCCCAACCACTTGATCCATGTTGTAGTACTTGTAAGTACCCAGTCGACCCAGAAAGGTGACCCCTTCGGTTTCATCCGCCAACGCGCTGTAGCGCTTGTACAGCTCCGCATTTTCCGGACGCGGGATCGGGTAATACGGATCGCCCTCAGCACACGGAAACTCATAGCTGATGCTGGTTAACGGGTGCGTCTGGCCGGTCAACTGCTTGTACTCGGTAATCCGCGTATAGGGCACGCTCTGATCGGGATAGTTGACGACGGCCACCGGCTGAAACTGCTCGACAGGCAGTGTCTCGTGCTTGAACTCAAGGCAGCGATACGGCAATCGACCAAAGCAGAAGTCGAAATATTCATCGACCGGCCCACAGTAGATGATCTCCCGATAGCTGACCTGATCACGGGCCGCTGTGAAGTCCGTGTTGAGTAGCACGTCAATGCGCGGATGATCGAGCATGCTCTCGAACATCCTGGTATAGCCATGCAGCGGCATCATCTGGAAAGCGTCAGTGAAATACCGATCATCATCATTAGTGCGTGTCGGCACACGGGAGGTAACTGACTTGTCCAGCTCCGAAGGGTCCAGGCCCCACTGCTTGCGGGTGTACCCCTGAAAAAATTTCTCGTACAACTCGCGCCCGATCTGGTTGATCACTACGTCTTCGGAGGTGCGAATATCCGCGACAGGCTCCGCACGTTCTGCCAGAAAGACCTCCGCTTCGTGCTCGTCCATTGCCCGGCCGTACAGCGTATTCAAGGTGGTCAGATTGATCGGGATCGGCAGCAGATGCTCGTCGACCTGCGCCAGCACCCGATGCTCATAAGGACGCCATTCAGTAAACAGAGACAGGTAGTCGACAATGCGCTTCGCATTGGTGTGGAAGATATGCGGTCCATAGCGGTGGACCATTACTCCGGCTTCATCCGCATGGTCATAGGCATTGCCAGCGATGTGTGAGCGCCGGTCGATTACCAGCACATTTTTACCGAGACCTTCCGCCAGACGTTCGGCTATCACCGATCCGGCAAAGCCTGCGCCGACGATCAGATAGTCGTAAACGCAGTTCTCGCCCACCTGCGACGGACCTTTTTTTGCGTTCTCAATGGTTACCGTAGGCATTCGATCTGCTCCTTCATGACGGCGCAGGTTTTATCCCACGACATGCCATCCAGCACTGTGTCAGCGCTTCGGTTGAATGAGACGTCAGCCTTGGATGTCAGCGCTGCCTCAATTCCTGCAATGAATGCCTGTGGTGAATCGGCGATGGTCACGACACCTGAATCGCCATAGCCGCTGATCACATCGCGAATCGGTGTGGATACCACCGGACAGCCGCCCGCCAGGTATTCCGGAGTTTTGGTGGGACTGATAAATCGCGTCGACTCGTTTATTGCAAATGGCATCAACGCCACGTCCCATCCCGACAGATACACCGGCAACTCGGCATAACTCTTGGGCCCCAGATAGTGAATATTGGGCTGACGCGGCAATGAGTCAGGGTCGATTTTTACCACCGGGCCAATCAGCACGATTTGCCAGTCAGGCCGTTGGCTGGCCAGCTCACTCACCAGCTCAATGTCGAATCGCTCATCGATGACGCCGAAGAATCCCAGTCGTGGATAGCCAATACCCGACTGATCCGCGGGTTCGGGCAACCTGTCGCGAGCCGCTGCGAAGTGTGCGATGTCAACGCTGCTGGGCACAGGATGGGCGTTGCCATGCTGAAGTTTTTTCGCCTCCCACAAACTGTAACCGCCGGTGAACACTACATCGGCCCTGGCCATCAACTGACGTTCTTTATCCAGCAGATCCGACGGTGCACCTTTGAAAGCCGACAGCTCATCCATGCAGTCAAAAATCGTCACGCGAGCCTTCAGGTGCTCGGTGAATGACAGGCTCATGGGCGTGAGATACCACAGCAATAATTCTTCGGCCGCATGCTCGGCCAGATACTCGTCAAGCAATTCGCGCTGCAGTTCCACCGCCTGCGCCGCGCTGGTGCCATGGGCAAAACGCGGCACGATGACAGTAATCCCCGTCGCCGGTTGCGAGACGTCGAGTGTCGGCTGAGGTGTGTCAGTGAAGATCGGCTCCTCAAAAAACAGCACGTCGTAATCCTTGGCCAAACGCGACATGACGTGTTGCGGTCGCTGATACACGAACCCCCAGCGCAGATGAGACAGGCATAGCAAGGTAGGTCTGGCCAGACTGATCGCCCTTGATGGGTTATCAATCTGCACCAGCGAAAGGGCGTCGTCAGGCTGCTCTGGAAAATTCATGTCGGATTCCTTTTGAAATATGGATCCGAGACTGAAGCCAGCATGATCGCGGCTTCGAAGACACTCGTCTGTTGAATGAAAGGCGGCCCGGTGATTCAGCATCACGTTCTGCGCGCTTCATGACTTGGAGGCCCGCCGTTCAAGCAGCGTTCAACACGCCCGCAGGTAAAGCCGATGAACAGCATGTACCGGTGAGCAAACGCCTTTGAACTCCTGCCTCGCCCGAGGCCCATAACCTCATACGCCTCACCGCCACGTCTGTGACAGTGGGCCGAATAACAGGCTCGGCAGGTAAGTAGTCGCCGTTCACACAGTGAATAAATGAGGCGAACTATGATCCTGGTGACGGGCGGTGCAGGCTATATCGGTGCTCACGTAGTGCTGGAATTGATGGAGCACGGCGAAGACGTCGTGATTCTCGACAACCTCTGCAACAGTTCACGTTCGGTCGTGGACCGGATCGCCAAAATTTCGGGACGACGACCTGTATTTATCTTTGGTGACGTCCGAAATCGCGGCCAACTCGACATGCTGTTCAACGAATACGCCATCGACGCCGTCATTCATTGCGCCGGTTTGAAAGCTGTCGGTGAAAGCGTGCGCGAACCGCTGCGGTATTACGACACGAACGTGGGCGGCAGCGTGACGCTGTGTCAGGCAATGGCAGACGCCGAAGTGTTCAGGCTGGTGTTCAGTTCATCAGCGACGGTTTATGGCGACTGCGCGGTGATGCCCATTGATGAAAGCTGCGCCACGGGTCAGCCCTCCAACCCTTACGGCCAGTCGAAACTGATGGCGGAAAACGTCATGAACAGCATGGCAGCATCCGACCCTCGCTGGTCGGTGGGGCTGCTGCGTTACTTCAATCCGATTGGTGCTCATGGTTCGGGGGAACTCGGCGAAGCACCGAACAACACTCCGAACAACCTGCTGCCTTATCTGCTTCAAGTCGCCAGCGGCGAACGCGCAACCCTGGGCGTTTATGGCAATGACTATGCGACGCCTGATGGCACCGGCATCCGCGATTACGTGCATGTGATGGACCTTGCCGAAGGGCATCTGAAGGCGTTGCAGGCGTTACGTCAGTTACATGGCGTGCGGGTGTGGAATTTCGGCACAGGTCAGGGTTATTCCGTGCTGGAAGTCGTCAAGGCGTTCGAACGTGTCAGCGGTGTCACCGTGCCGCTGACTTACGAACCTCGCCGTGCCGGTGATATTGCGCGTTGCTGGGCAGATCCGGGCAAGGCCGCTGATGAGCTGGACTGGCGCGCCGGTCGCTCACTGGACTGCATGTTGGCCGATGCCTGGCGCTGGCAGTGCAGCATTCAGCCGGAGCGAATTGAAACCCTGGTGGGTTAGATCTGTGCGTTGAGCCATTGGACTTAATCGAATTCAAATGCGCAGGCAGCATTGATTCCGCGTCACGGCGCTGGCAGGGTAGTCCACCTGAACTGACGTGGCGGCTGCCTGCGCCTCGTTTTCGAATCGTATAGACCGGGAGATTCGCGCATGAGCAACGCACCTTACGTTCCGCCCAAGGTATGGAAAAACGAAGCAGTGGGCGGCCAGTTCGCAAGCATCAACCGGCCCATTGCCGGGCCGACTCACGAGAAAACGCTGCCCAAGGGCAAGCACCCTTTGCAGCTCTACTCACTGGCGACACCCAACGGCATCAAAGTGACTATTTTGCTCGAAGAGCTGCTTGCGCTGGGGCATACCGAAGCGGAGTACGATGCCTGGCTGATCCGCATCAACGAGGGTGATCAGTTCTCCAGCGGTTTTGTCGACATCAATCCCAATTCGAAGATTCCGGCCCTTGTGGACTACAGCGCCGAGCCGCCCATTCGCGTGTTCGAGTCGGGTTCGATCCTGCTGTATCTGGCCGAAAAGTTTGGTCGCTTCCTGCCGACTGATCCAGCAGGGCGTACTGAAACCCTGAACTGGTTGTTCTGGCAAATGGGTGCAGCGCCGTACCTTGGCGGTGGCTTCGGACATTTTTACGTCTACGCGCCGGAGAAAATGGAATACCCGATCAACCGCTTCACCATGGAAGCCAAGCGTCAGCTGGACGTGCTGGATCGCCGCCTGAGTGAAAGTACCTATCTGGCGGGTGATGAATACACCATTGCCGATATCGCAGTCTGGTCATGGTACGGCCAGGTGATTCTGGGCGGCCTGTACTCGGCGGCTGAGTTTCTGGCAGTGCATGAATACACCCACGTGCAGCGCTGGGCACATGAAATCGCCAAACGACCGGCTGTTGTTCGGGGTACCCGAGTCAACAGAACCTGGGGCGATGAAGCAACCCAAGTACCGGAGCGGCATGACGCTACGGATCTGGATTGAGGGTGGCATCCATCTGAAGGGTTAAGAATTGCTGTAGGAGCTGCCGAAGGCTGCGATGGCGTTGAATCAGGAGGAATGCTTCGCAGCCTTCGGCAGCTCCTACAGAAATGCATCCCAAGCGGGTTAATTCGTGGCGGGATCCTGGCTCACCCCTTCGCCGCCATCGCCGTCACTTCCACGCGCATGCCTTCAACTGCCAATGCAGCCACGCCTACGGCAGCGCGTACCGGCCAAGGCTTGGCGAAGAAGCGTTTGTATACGTCGTTGAATGCGGCGCGGTCGGCCATGTCGGTGAGGTAAATGGTCAGGTGCAATACCCGATCCATGGAGCTGCCGGCCTTTTCCAGTGCCACTTTCAGCGCTTGCAGTGTGCATTCGCTTTGCAGCGTGATATCGCCCAATTCCAGACTGCCGTCAGCATGAGTCGGGATCTGCGTGGAGACCAGCAAGCCACCAAAACCGGCTACGTCAGAAGAGATGGAATCCGAATCAGGGTCCGGGACGAAAGTAATGTCGTGGTTTGCCATGAAGGTCTCGTATCTGGAAAGTAAAAAGGTCACTGACTCATTTGCGTGAACAGTTTACAGCCCGGCAGGCATAAAACGCAGGCATGAAAAAACCCGCCGAAGCGGGTTACTTTTCATCAATACCATTCCAACATCCTGTCAGTAGCCATCCGGGCCATGGTGGTCATCCTTTACCTCCGAAGCGCTTCCTGCGTTCCGGTTGATGGGTTTAGATTGCGCTTATGGGATCGATGGGTAAATGGACGATCGACGGCACGCGATGTAAGCCTTTCGCCATTAGTGGCGCTGTTTTTTCTTACATGATGGCACTGCCGGTTACTCCACCCTGTCCCAATAAGGCGGTGTACCAATCGCATTCAAAAAGTAATCCCATACGACCCGTACTTTCTGTGAGCGAAGGCGATTCTCAGGCGATATCAGATGGATCTGACTCGACAAAGGCTCGACACAACCTTCCCACTCGGGCAATAGCTGGATCAGCGCCTTGCTTTTGAAATGCTCCTGATTGAACAGCCACGACGGAAACAACACGATCCCCCTGCCCGCCAGCGCAGCCTCCATCAGCACCTGACCGTTATTGCTCCGTAACGGCCCATCGACATCGATGACCTCTTCGGCATCATGCCCGGGATGGCGGAAATGCCAGCGCTGGATGCCGCTCACGCCCTTGTAAACGAGACAGGCATGATTGCGCAGATCCTGTGGCGAGGTCGGTTGCCCGTGCTTTTCCAGGTATTCGCTGCTCGCACACAACAAATAGCGCTGATCGCAGATTTTGCGGCCTATCAAGCCCGAGTCCGGCAGTTGCCCGACCCGGAAAATGATATCGGTACCCTCCAGAACGGGATCAATGAACGCATCAGTGACATTCAACTCGACACTCAGCGCTGGGTACTTTTCGTAGAGGCCATTCAACAGTTTCACGATGTGCAGATGACCAAAGGCGACGGGCGCATTGATCCGCACCAGGCCACGAATGTCGCCGACCTTGCCGTTGACCTCCTCGTCCGCCGCGTCCAGCAACTCCAGAACTTCACGAATCTGCACGTAGTAACGCTCGCCCGCATCGGTGAGCTTCACTGCCCGGGTATTCCGATACAGCAACTGCTGCCCCAGGTCCCGCTCCAGCGCGGCAATGAAACGGGATACCGAAGAAGCAGGCACCTGAAAGTGCCGCGCCGTTGCGGAAAAACTGCCAGTGACGGCGACCATGGCGAAGAATCTATGGGCTTTGAGGTGCATGTGGAGACTCGGGTAGCGCCTATAAAAAAGACCTACAACTATCTGATTTGGAATACCTTTCTGTAGGAGCTCACGAGCACCGCGAGGCAGCGATGGCGTCCTGCCTGACACACCGCTTTCGCGGCCTCGCGGTGCTCGTGCGCTCCTACAGGTCCCATGTTTGCTGCGCGACAGCGCTGTGTCAGGGACACTGAGGCAACGCCTGCAGACCTACGTGATCCCAACAAATCTGGGCAAAGCGAATCCTGTCAGTTAAACCATCAATTGCTAAAACAGCAATAGTATTTTGCTTTTCCGCTCAATTGTGGCTTCTTTAGCAACAACCTACCATGGAGTCACTTTCATCTGCCGGGAACGCCCTGTACTCGCGGGCTTCTCGCCGGAACCAGATTCTGTCCATGGAGACTTTGATTCATGACTAACCTTTTTGCCTCCTATGACCTCAGCGGCCTGACGCTGAACAACCGTTTCGTCATGGCGCCAATGACTCGCTCACGCGCGCCGGAAGACATCGCCAACGAACAGATCGCGCTGCATTACACCCAACGCGGCACCGCAGGCCTGATCGTTTCAGAAGGCACGCCAATTTCTCGCGAAGGTCAGGGCTATCTCTTCAACCCCGGTATTTTCAGCGATGAGCAAATCAAGGGCTGGAAGTTGGTGACGGACTCCGTCCACAGCGTCGGCGGCAAAATGTTCGCCCAGCTCTGGCATGTTGGCCGGGTTTCCCACACTTCGATTCAGGTCGATGGCAAAGCCCCGGTCAGCTCCACGACCCAGCCAGCCCGAGGTGGCAAGGCGTTCGGTTATACCGAGGACGGCGAGCCCGGCTTCGTTGACACGTCTATCCCGCGAGCACTGACCACTGAAGAAGTCGGTCGAGTCGTTGGAGACTTCGCTCAAGCGGCTGCAAACGCCATTGATGCCGGTTTTGACGGTGTGGAAATTCACGGTGCGAATGGCTATCTGCTGGAGCAGTTCCTGAATCCGCAAGTTAACGATCGTACGGATCGCTATGGCGCGAAAAACCTCGATGATCGTCTGCGTTTCGTGTTCGAAGTGGTTGATGCCGTCAGCGCCAGAATTGGTAAAGACAAGGTCGGGATTCGTATCTCGCCGTACGGTCAGCTGTTCGATATGCCGATCTATCCTGAAATCGATGAAACCTACGCGGCACTGTGCGCGGGTATGAATGAGCGCGGCATTGCCTACGTCCACGTCATGGACCAGACCCACTTTTTCATGGCCGGTGAAAGCTCCGCGGCACAGGAAGAAGCGCTGCGGGAATTGCTCAAGGATTGCAAAGCCAAACTGGGCAACACCGCACTGATCCTCGCAGGCGACATGACCCTGGAGCGCGCTCAGGATCTGGTGGACGCCGGCTTGATCGATCTTGCTGCCTTCGGCCAACCCTTCATCGCCAACCCGGACCTCGTCGCCCGTCTGAAAAATGGCTGGCCGCTGACCACTCCGGATCGCGACACCTACTACGGCGGCGATGCCAAAGGCTATGTGGATTACTCGCCGTACGAACCGGCCTGACGCAGCAAACGAAGGACCTGTGAGAGCAGGGCTTGCCCGCGATAAGAACGCCGCGGTCTATCTGATAAACCGCATTGCCTTTATCGCGGGCAAGCCTCGCTCCCACATGAAATCGCATTTCTTCCGTGGGACCGGCTTTAGCCGGGAAGGCGATATTCCTGACAATACATCTGCAGGCTGTACCGGCCTCTTCCCGGCTAAAGCCGGTCCCACGACATCGCCCCCGTACTGAGATCACACCTGTGGGAGCGAGGCTTGCCCGCGATAAGAGCGCCGCGGTTTATCTGATAAACCGCATTGCCTTTATCGCGGGCAAGCCTCGCAGAGAATGCATTTCAACAGTGAAATCCATTCCAATCCAGAAAGTAGCAGCACACTGCCGACGCGTCGCCATCGCGCAGCAAACTCACTCCACCTTCGCCAGACCCGCTGCATCGTAACGCTCACGGGCCTCGCGGAAACCTTCGGCATTGCCCGCCACCCACATCCACAGCGGAATCATCTGCACCAGCAATCCGCGACCTAGCTCAGACAATTCGTAGTCGACACGTGGCGGCACTTCATTGTGATCACGACGTAAAACCAGACCATCCCTTTCAAGCTGACGCAGGCTGCGGGTCAACATCCGCTGTGTCACGCCATTCATGCGTCTGGCGATTTCCGCATGCCTCAGCCGCCCTTCCACGCCCAGCGTGTGAACAATGCCCAGTGACCAGCGATTACCCGCGTGGGTCAGCACCTCTCGCTTCAAACCGTCGTCTTGCGCACTCAGCGCTTCGCAGGCCGCTTGCGATTGTCTGATGATTTCTTCGTTGTCCATTAGCCCCCCCAGGATCACTCGTGTGCCTACTTATGGCCGCGTCTCAATGGTGACAGGATAACAACCACTCGCCTTTGAGCCGCTATCCGGAGGAAATTCATGCAACTGACCACGCCCGTGAAAACCGACAATATTCTTGTACTGGGAGCCGGGGAGTTGGGCACACAGGTCTTGCGCGAGCTGGCTGCGATGACCGCTGACAGCGGAAAAGCGCGCATCACCGTTCTGCTACGCCCCTCCGCTGTCGCCACTCAGGACAGTTCGAAAAAATCTGCCATTGAAGAGCTTCAAACCCTTGGCATCCATTTTTTGCAGGCCGACGTGATCAACGATTCTGTCGAAGCACTCGCCGAGCATTTCCGGCACTTCGATACGGTGATCAGTTGTGTTGGCTTCGTTGCGGGCGCTGGCACCCAACTCAAGCTCACTCAGGCGGCGCTCAAAGCTGGCGTAAAGCGCTACGTGCCGTGGCAATTCGGCGTGGACTATGACGTGATTGGTAAAGGCAGCCCGCAGGATCTGTTTGATGAACAGCTCGACGTCCGCGAGCTTTTAAGAGCCCAGCGCACAACCCAATGGCTGATCATTTCCACCGGGATGTTTACCAGCTTCCTGTTTGAGCCCGCCTTTGGTGTGGTCGATCTGGCCGAAAACACGGTTCACGCTTTGGGCACCTGGGACACCCAAGTTACCGTCACCACATCAGAGGACATCGGCAAGCTGACGGCACACATCATCTTTGCCGAACCCCGCCTGGTTGATCAGGTGGTGTTCGTCGCAGGGGATACGCTGAGCTATCGGCAACTGGCGGACACGCTCGACGAAAAGCTAGGGCGCACGCTGTCTCGCATGGAATGGAGCGTCCCGCAACTGAACGCCGCTCTCGCCGCTGCGCCGGACGATTCGCTCTGCAAATACCGGGCGGTGTTTGCCCAAGGTAAAGGCGTCGCCTGGGATAAAAACCGCACGTTCAACGCCACACACGGTATTGAACTGACCACAGCGGCTGACTGGATCGAGCAGAACCTAGTGTCTGCCAAGGGCGCGCTTGTGTAGCACCTGCCTTAAAAGGTCGTGACCACTCACCAGCAGAATCCCGGCGAGCACCAGTGCCGAGCCGATTACAAAGGAGGATTCCAGCGTTTCGTCCAGTAACCACACGCCAAACACCACGCCGAATAAAGGCGTCATGAACGACAGCACGCCCAGGCGAGAACCAAGATAGCGGCCCAGCAGCCAGAACCAGACGAGGAAACTCAGGAATGAAACGCCGATGGTCTGATAGGCCAGGCTGCTGACCGCAACGGTAGTCAGGTTGATGCCGGTTTGTCCGGTTGCCAGGGCCATCAAGGCAAGGATCACAAAGGCTCCAGCCAACTGATAGAACAGCGTCAGCGGTGCGGGTGCATCTGACAGTCTGGAGCCGCGAATGGTGAGGGTCGTACCCGCCCAGAGAATAGCCGCCAGCAGACCCAGTCCGTCGCCAACCCGCTGATGCAGCACTGATACGCCGGGAGCTGCGGGGGCGTAGAACGCCAAAACCACGCCAGAGAATGCAATGAGGATTCCGATCCATTGCAGCAACGTCAGGTGCTCACTGCGAAACCGAAAATGCAGGCCGATGGCGACAAATATCGGTGCCGTGTAAAGGAAGATCACCATGTGCGCAGCCGAGGTGTAGCGCAGCCCTTCGCCCACCGCGAGGTACTCCAGCGCAAACAGTACACCGACCATGATCCCGGCCTGCCAGGTGCCGCGGCGTTTCATCTGCTGCCAGCGCAGCATCAACAACACGCCCACCATCAATGCGGCAAAACCTGAACGCAGCGCGATCTGGAAAATCGGCGCAATGTCCGGTGCTGCAGCCTTGATCGCGACTTGCTGCAGACCCCATACGGTACACAGCACGGTCATCATGACCGCGGCCTGACCGTCGATGGGTTTACGAATATTCACGGGGCTCGATCTCACGCTGTATTGACCGCGGCATTATGGGGTTTGGCAGAAGGGAAATGTGAAGATCTGAAT
>NZ_JACONW010000039.1 GCF_014357575.1 Pseudomonas folii
AGCCGTCAGGCATTTCCCATCTGCTTCATCCGCGCGGCTTGGGTGAAGTCCAGCATCCGCTGCAACGGCCTGACCGCATGAGGAATCACCGCCGGGTCGACGAAGATCTCGTTGGTCCCCTCTCGCAAACACTGCAAGGTACGCTCAAGGGTATTCATCGCCATCCACGGGCAATGCGCGCAACTGCGGCAGGCCGCACCATTACCGGCAGTTGGGGCTTCGATGAAAATCTTGTCCGGGCACAGCTGCTGCATCTTGTAGAAAATGCCGCGATCGGTGGCCACGATGAACATCTTATTTGGCAGCGTCTGTGCGGCCTTGATCATCTGGCTGGTCGAGCCGACCGCATCGGCCAGGTCGATCACTGACTCCGGCGACTCAGGGTGGACCAGAATCGCCGCCTCCGGATACAGCGCCTTCATGTCTTCGAGTTGCTTGGACTTGAACTCCTCGTGGACGATACAAGCGCCGTCCCAGAGCAGCATGTCCGCACCGGTTTCGCGCTGGATATAACGACCCAGATGCTTGTCAGGTGCCCAGATGATTTTCTCGCCGTTGTCCATCAGGCTTTCAACGACCTCCAGCGCACATCCGGACGTCACAACCCAGTCCGCACGGGCTTTGACCGCTGCCGAGGTATTGGCGTAAACCACCACCGTACGCTCCGGGTGCTGATCACAGAACGCCGTGAACTCATCCACCGGACACCCCAGATCCAGCGAGCAGGTCGCCTCAAGGGTCGGCATCAGCACGCGTTTTTCAGGATTGAGGATCTTGGCGGTTTCGCCCATGAAGCGCACGCCAGCGACAAGAACGGTCTTCGCCGAATGGTTATTGCTGAAACGAGCCATTTCCAGCGAGTCGGATACGCAGCCGCCGGTTTCTTCCGCCAGCGCCTGAATGACAGGATCGCAGTAATAATGCGCCACCAGCACAGCGTCCTGGGCCTTGAGTTCGGCCGCAATCGCAGCGCGGTAATGAGCCTGCTCTTCAATGCTCAGCTCTTTGGGCTGTTTGGCATCGAGATGGGCCTGGACCAACAGGCGTTCGGAAATTTGCGTCATGTTCGCTGGACCTGAAAGCGCTCTGATAGCGCACAAGGCGAGTTTACACCCGAAAAGCAGACACAAAAAAAGCTGGAGATCCTCATTTTCACGGGCCTTCCAGCTTTATAAGTATGTCGACCAGGGGTCGTGGTTCGGTCCTGAGGCCAATCGGTCACGTCCGATTGGCTCAAGCCGCAGAAGGCGCGCGGATTTTAGCCAGCCCCCTACAGATTTACCATCTGTTTCAGCGGCCTGCGGCGCCTGATCATTTCCTGGCAATTGACCACATGATTGCGTAGCGTTTATTCCGGTAATGCACAGCCTTTCTGTTTGAGGCTATTAATCACCCAACGCCTATCGCTATTACCTTCGGCGATATCCAGAAGTTGCTGAGTTTCAGCCGCATGTTTTGCGCTGGCTTTGTTCAGTACACTGTCAGCTTCATCAAAAGGAATACTTAACAGGCCGTCATCGTCGCCAATAATCATGTCGCCTGGTTCGATGACCATGCCGTTGATTGCAATCGGAACATTAATCTCGCCAGGACCATCTTTGTAAGGACCACGGTGAGTAATACCCGCGGCAAATACCGGGAAGTCACCTGCCGCAATACTGGCCGCATCACGAATAGCACCATTGATGACAATACCGCCCAAGCGCTTCTTGATGGCGTAAGCGACCATCAATTCGCCGATAATTGCATTGGTCAGGTCACCTCCGGCATCCACCACAATCACATCGCCCGGCTGAGCAATGTCCAGGGCGTAATGCACCATCAGGTTATCGCCGGGGCGGGTTTTCACCGTCAACGCGGGACCGGCAAGAACACCCGAACGGTGCATGGGCCGCAAGGTTGCGCCCCCGGCGGTCATGCGGTTCATGGAATCGCTGACATTGGCCACAGGCACCTGACGATAACCTTCAACCTGTTCAGCGCTGACCTGACGGGTACGCTTCAAGACTCTGAATCCACTGGACATAATGCAGCCTCGCAATAGCTGACGAGCAAAACCAACCGCCCTGCTCTGTCATGAGTTAAATAAACATTCAAAATCAAACAACAAAAAAACTGCATGAAGCTTTCTTCAGGGCGAACGAAACCGCACCCCGTATACCGGACATTCAAAAATTCCAACTAACAGCCTTCGCTGTTAACGTGCCGTAAACACTAATCAGCAATCGTCAAGTTATAGGTACTAGCGGCTGTCTGACTAAACAAAAAGCGCCTCTCTTCAGTCGTGAAGTTGGCCGTTATCTTTTTGAAGGCATTCCACATGACGCCATAGGAATACATTCCCTTATCAACCGGAAAGTTGCTTTCAAACATGCAACGCTCGACACCAAAAGCATCAATGCAATGCAGGATGTACGGCCGCCACAACGTCGCGAGCATGTCCGAATCAGGGGGCAATTCATAAGTGTGCAGATCAAAGCCACCGACGTTCATGCCCAACCCACCCAGCTTGATCCGTACGTTCGGGCAATTCGCCAGCTGGCAGATCAGCCGCGACCACTCAGCGAAAACTTCATCCCGACGGCCAGCATAAAGTCCCACGCCAATGGGCCCACCGACGTGATCCAGCACGATGATCTGATCAGGGAAGGACCTGGCCAGATCCAGCACCTCTTCAAGCTGGGTGTGATAACCCCAGACATCCAGGGTCAGCTCGTAGTCTTTGAGGCGGCTCACGCCCTCGCGGAAACGGGGGTCCATGAGGATGCCTGACGGTGGCGGTTTGGGATTGGAGGTCACCCGAGGATCAGCATGCCAGGCCGTTACATTACGAATCCCCTGCAACCTTGGGCCGGCCCGCTCAAGCATCTCTTCCAGTACTGGCACCACAGCCTGCCCCAGACGCAAATCCGCACCGGCCACAATAGCGCCACAAATCCGCGCCGGGCCGTAAAGCCCGCTGGCACTGAGTGCCGCGATACCGTTGGCGAATTCCACTTCGCCCACACACTGGAAAGGCTCGGGCCGATCCGTGTTGAACATCGAGCGACATTGCATATACACCGACGCCACGATCCGGTGTCCACTATCGATGTCGTCCAGATAGTCATCCAGCAGGTAATGGTTTTCCGGACGATCCCACAGATGGTGATGTGCATCGACAATCGCCAACTGCGGATCGATCGCCGGTTCATCCACCCGCGCCAGCCAGTCCTTGCGAACGGGCAGGTGCGGCGATGCAAGCGGTTTCATCAGTGGGCCCGAATATCAGAGATGAACTTGGCCGCACGCGGGTGTTTCGGTGCGGTAAAGAAGTCTTCCGGTGCAGCGCGCTCCAATACCTGGCCCGCGTCCATGAACCAGATACGGTCAGCCACTTCCCGGGCAAAGCCCATTTCATGGGTGACGCAAATCATGGTCATGCCTTCGGACGCGAGGTCTTTCATGACCTGCAGAACCTCACCGACCATTTCCGGGTCCAGCGCACTGGTCGGCTCATCGAACAACATGACTGGCGGCTCCATGGCCAAGGCCCGGGCAATTGCCACCCGTTGTTGCTGACCACCGGACAATTGCAGCGGCATGGCATCGGCCTTGTGCGCCAGACCAACCTTTGCCAGCAGATCGCGGGCGGTTTTCGCGGCGTCGGTCTTGTTACGGTTAAGCACCGTGATTGGTCCGATCATCACGTTATCCAGCACGCTCATGTGCGGGAACAGGTTGAAGTTCTGGAAGACGAAGCCCACCCGGCTGCGCAACGCATTGAGGTTCTTTTTCGACGCGTGCACATCTTCACCGGAAATCAGGATGCTGCCGTCCTGAATCTCTTCCAGACGGTTCACCGTACGAATCAACGTGGATTTACCCGACCCCGACGGCCCGCACACGACAACCACCTCACCGGCCGATACTTGCTCGGTGATATCGCTCAGTGCGCGATATTCGCCGTACCACTTGTTCACGTTCTTGAATTCGATCATTTCGGTTGCCCCACCAGAACTGGATTTTCTTCGACGCTTTCATCTTGGACGCGGGCAGAACCCAGGCGCTTGCGGTTGATGGTGTCTTCCAGCCATTTGGCGAGACGACTCAGCGTGAAGCACAACACAAAGTAGAAACCGGCCAGCAGCGCATAGACCTCGAACGGCTGGGTCAACAACTGGTTGTTGATCTGATAGGCCGCGAAGGTGACTTCCTGCGTACCGATCAGGTAAGCCAGCGAGGTGTTTTTGGTGATCATGATGAATTGGTTGAGGATGCTAGGCAGCATGTTGAACAGTGCCTGCGGCAGCACGATCTTGCGCATGCACTGACCGTAACTCATGCCAATCGCCCGGGCAGCTTCAACCTGGCCTTTAGGCACCGCGTTGATTCCCGCCCGCACCACTTCGCCCAGATACGCGCCTTCGTACACCACCAGCGCCACCAGCATGGTGACGAAGCCGGAGATGTTGATTCCGGTGATCAAAGGCACCGCGAAGTAGCACCAGAAGATCAGCAACAACAAAGGGATAGCCCGCACGACATAGGTGTACCCCATGGCCACGTTGCGAATCGGTGCAATGGATGACGTACGCGCCAGGCCCATCATGACCGCCAGCGGGAACGAAATAATCAGCGCAAGCAACGCGATGATGACAGTCAGCGCCAGACCGCCCAGCGGACCCTGTGGATACTGGCCGATCAGGAGCAGAATCCCGTAATCGTGAAGAATCTCGAGCATGGTTACCTCGCCATCCGCAGGTCGATGCGTCGCTGCCAGACGGCACCCAGAATCATGATCGTCCAAGAACCGATCAGGTAGAACAGACTCGCCACAGCAAAGGTCTGGAAGGTCATGTAGGTTTCACCTTCGATCTGCCGCGTGATGTACATCATTTCTGCGGTGCCAATGGCCATGGCCAGCGCGGTAGTCTTGAACAGCGAAAGTGCCTGATTGACCAACGACGGAGCCGATGCGCGCATGGCCTGTGGAATAAGAATCTTGCGCAGGGTCTGCACGTAATTGATGCCCAGTGCACGTGCGGCTTCGGTCTGGCCGTTGGGCAATGAACGGAAGCCACTGCGCAAGTCTTCGGACACATAAGCAGCGCTGTTCAGGGTCAGGGCGATGATGGCGAAAATCACTTCACCGCCGTGGCCGTTGATCCAGTCCTGAGCAGCCATCGGCAGCAGTTGCGGGATACCGAAGTACCACACAAACAACTGCACAAGGCTGGGCACGTTGCGGTGGTACTCAACGAAGACTGCCACCACGAAATCGCCGATCCGACCGGGGATCAACCGGATGCCCATCAACAGGCAAGCCAGCACGAACGCCAGCACCGCCGAAATGAAGAACAACTGCAGCGTTACCCCTGCACCGCCCAGAAACGCCTGCAGGTAATCCCCCTGGAGCAGGGAACCGAAGCCATTGAAAATTGACACAAGCACCTCGATCGGGCCGCGTGAAGCGGCCCGCTTTCAATCACTGGAAATCAGATAGCGCGGTGAGTTTCTTCTCACGTACCAGCTTGTATTCGGTCTGGTCGCCGTACCAGTGATCCCACAGTGCTTGCAGCTCGCCGCTGGCTTCCATGTCCACCAGTGCCTGATTGATGGCGTTGGTCAGTGCGGTTTCGCCTTTTTTGACACCTACGCAGTTAGGCTCGAAGTGCAGCGCCTGATCGAGAAAGCGCATGTTCTGGCTTCGGGTATGAAAGCGAATCGACGCAGGCTCGGTCATGGCCATGCCTTGCACCTTGCCTTGTTGCAGGGCGAGAAACGCTGATGGTGCGTCTTCAAAACCTACAACCTTGGCGTCGGTGATCTGCTGGCGCGCATACAGTTCAGGCGTGGAACTCTTGATAGCGCTGACGCGCTTGTCGGCCAGGTCAGCGAAGGTTTTGATCCCGCTGTCGCCTTTGACCAGCACCTTGATCGGCACCTGATAGTAAGCCGAGGAGAAATCGATCTGCTCGGCACGCTCTTTGGTGTAACCCAAGGCTGCCGCCACTACGTCGGCGCGACCGGAAATCAACGTTGGAATCCGCGCACTGACGGCAACGCCTTGCAGCTCGGCCTTTACGCCCAAATGCTTGGCCAGGGATTTACACAGGTCAACGTCCAGCCCGACGATCTCCCGGGTGGTCGGGTCCTGGTAGCCCAGAGGCACGCTGTCAGTCAGTGTCGCGCAACGTAGCGTGCCACGATCTTTGACGTCCTGTAAGCCGTCAGCCATTACCGTGGTCGCTGCCATCAACCCCATCAAAGTAAGCAAAACCTTTTTCATCATGGTCGGTATCTCTTCAAGAATGAGGGCAGAAATAAAAACGGATCTTTTTTAGTTTTATAGAAAGCAGTTGTTAGTCACGACCACAATTAATTCAATGCCTGACAGGCCTCTTTCATTCGCCGGCACCCTTCAGTAATGATTTCGGTGGACGTGGCGAACGACAGACGCAGATAAGGCGAAAGCCCATAAGCCGCGCCATCCAGAACCGCCACGTTGGCGCTTTCGAGCAAATAGTTGCGTACATCCAGATCCGATTGCAGCACCACGCCGTCTGGCGTGCGCTTGCCAATCAGGCCGCCGCAGTTAGGGTACGCATAAAACGCGCCTTCGATATCCAGGCACTTGAGGCCCGGCACATCATTCAAAAGCCCGATGATCAGATTGCGTCGCTCACCAAAGACTCGCGCCGCCTCTTCGACGAAACTACCACCCTCTTCCAGCGCTGCCACTGCGGCAGCCTGACTCACCGCCGACGCGCCGCCGATGCTTTGCGACATCAGCTTGTCCATGGCCTTGATCAGCGGCAGCGGACCGCCCGCATAACCAATGCGCCAGCCGGTCATGGCGTAGGCCTTGGACACGCCGTTAATAACCAGGGTGCGCTCTTTGAGCTCAGGAGCCTGTACAGCCGGAGCGGGCAACGCAGCACCGGCGTAATTGAAATACTCGTAAATTTCGTCGGTCATCAACCACACGTGGGGATGGCGCACCAGCACATCGGCGATGGCCTGCATTTCGGCTTCGCTGTAAATCGCGCCGCTGGGATTATTCGGTGAGTTGAGCACCAGCCATTTGGTCTTCGGCGTGATTGCCGCTTCAAGTTGCTCAGGCTTGAGCTTGAAGCCTTGGGAGTCCGGGCATTCGAGAATGACCGGCACGCCGCCATTGAGCTTGACGATGTCCGGGTAGCTGACCCAGTAAGGCGCAGGGATGATCACTTCGTCGCCGTCATCCACCGTGCACGTGAACGCGGTGTAGATCAGTTGTTTGGCGCCCGAACCTACGACGATTTCAGCCAGCGAATAATCCAGACCGTTGTCTTGCTTGAACTTGCGCTGCACGGCGGTCTTCAACTGCTGTGTGCCGGTGGTCGCGGTGTAGCGAGTCTGCCCTGCCAGAGCAGCCGTGCGTGCCGCCTCAATAATCGAGGTCGGAGTGACGAAGTCCGGCTCGCCGACGCAGAAATCAAGAATCTTCTTGCCAGCAGCTTCCAGCTCCATGACCCGCGCCTTCGCGGCAACACTGGCGGACGATGCAAAACGATTCAGTTTGTTCGAAAGCGGGTACGACATGGTGAATGACCTGTGGGTTTAGGCTCGGTTGCCTTGAAGACTACTGATTGCCAAAACGAACAAAAAGCGATTTTTTGTTGGCTTTATTCATCACTTAAAGGCATCTTTCGATCAACGAATCAGGACTTGAAGATGATCACCATCAAGCAGATTGAAGCGATTTTCTGGGTCGCCCGGCTGGGCAGTTTCGACTCGGCGGCCGATCACCTGAACACCACGCAGTCAGCCATTTCAAAGCGCATTCATGATCTTGAAACGCGCTACGGGCAACCGCTTTTCGACCGTTCCCGGCGCAGTGCGCAACTTACGCCCATGGGGGAAGAACTGGTGGCGCTGGCCTCAAGCCTGCTGAATCAGCGAGATGCCATGCTGCAGCGTCTGGAGAGCCCGGAGAACCTGCAACGCAAACTGCGGCTGGGCGTCACGGAACTGACCGCGCTGACCTGGTTGCCGGATCTGGTCAGCGGCATCCGCACTGCTTATCCACTGGTGGAAATCATTCCAGAAGTGGACCTGAGCCCCGTGCTTTACGAGCGTCTGGCGAGTAACTCCATCGACCTGATCATTGTTCCGGACATCTTTCAGGACAATCGCTTCTCCGCAGAGATTCTCGATTCAGTGGAAAACGCCTGGATGTGTACACCGGCTCTGGCGGGTGAGCAGACGAGCATGACGCTGGAAGAACTGGCATCGCGCACGTTGATCATTCAGGGCGCGCTGTCAGGGATGGGCATGGCGTATGGGCAGTGGTTCAAGATGAAAGGCATCGACATCGTCAAGTCCATTACCTGCAATAACCTGCTGGCGCAGATCGGCCTGGCGGTGTCCGGACTGGCAACCGCTTGCCTGCCACTACACTGTCTGGGTCACGTGCTGGATCGCAAACAGTTACAGCGGCTGGATGTCACGCCAGCGTTGCCGCAGATCACCTACAAAGCGATGCACCGCAGCACTGAAGATGACAGGTTCATGGCCGACATTCTGGGCATCACGCGCAACGCATGCGACTTCACCAAGTTCATTATTCACTGACATGCGTGCCCGAGCAGCAAGCCCCGCCATCTGGTAACTTGTCGCGGCTCCCAAAGGACTTTTATCAATGCTTGTAGATGCACCCACCACGCCAGACCTTCCGCTCAGTAAACGCCTTAAAGCAGGGAGCGCCCGCGACCACGATAGCGTCGACACGCTGGTCATGCAGTCCCGGCCATTCGCAGACAATCAGCGCTATGGTTGTTTTCTGCGCCTTCAGCATCGGTTTCATGGCGCGATCCATGAGCTGTATCACGATGCCGAGCTGAATCAGTTGCTGCCTGGCCTGAGTGAGTTGCCGCGTTTTGATGCCGTTCGTGCCGACATGAATGATATAGGCCTGCCAACACCGATCGCGCCCGCTGCGGTAAAACCGCACTCGATCCATGCCGCTCTGGGCTGGCTGTATTGCGCTGAGGGTTCAAATCTGGGGGCGGCCTTCCTCTTCAAGGAAACCCAGCAAATGGGCTTTGGCGCCCAACACGGCGCACGCCACCTTGCTGCCCACCCCGATGGTCGCGCCCTGCACTGGCGCGAGTTCGTGACGTTACTTGACGGGCTGAAACTGGATGAGGCGCAGAAAGCCGAGGCTATCCAGGGGGCAATTGACGCTTTCGATTTCTATCGAAGCGCTCTGCGAGAGTGCTTCCATAGCTAGACGTCGATAAGCCGATCAAGCTCATTCAGATCTACTTTCGGGATGACATCAGCAGGGATTCTCGATGCGTCAGAGAGGTTGAACACCTGAAAGCGTTCGCCGACGACCTTTTCGGAAACCACCGAGAACGACGGCAAAATCCTCGTATGAAAATGCTGATCCAATCCGCAAGGAGAGCGCTTGCAGCCTGCCGTCTCATAAAAACGCCGGGCTGACTGATTCAGGTCCACCCCTACCATCACCGCAGTCTTGAAACCGCAATGGTAAGCAATTTGCAGAGCAAGGTATGCGACGGTGCGCGCGTCGAAAAAACCTCGCTTGAGGTTTTTACTGAAACCGATTCGACGCTTACGGCGGCGGCTCAGCAAGCTTCCGCTTCGCACCAGCTCATCTTCCGCACCCACCAGCTCAGCCCATGAGAGCTTGGGCGCTTTGCGCAAGAGAAATGCTTTCCCTCCAGGCACTATGGAATGTCCCTCAAGGGTCTCTTCCCAAAGCGCAACCCGCTCGCTCAGCGCCATCGCCTGAGAAAATAATGCGGGTTGCTGACTGGCGAAATCTTTATCAGTGCATGCGTAAAAAAACGGTCTGACCCCGGCATCGATGAATTTGGAGATAGCACCGTTCATGGTGATCATCGGTATGTGCGCGAAGTCCTCAAGATGAAAATCCTTGGCAGACGGACCTGACGCAACAATAAAAACCGTGCCTTGACGAATATCTCGACATTCATCCCAGTCACGAACATCCGGACTAACATTCATTTCACGACATCCAACATCAAATTCTGAATCGCCCCCTAAAACCACACGTCACGCGAGGGTTCTGGAGGGACAGTACGCCCAATGTACCAAATCGCGCGCCCTAAGGTTTCAAAAGGTCTGATGATTGCCCCCCCTTCATGGCCGCTCCGACAAGGAGGATACCCTTTGGGGCCTGTCTTCATCATGACCTGATGCGAGCCTTACCAAGGCAGCACCTGAGTTTATCGTCCGTAGGAAGGCGTATTCAACAGTACTGGCTGCGGGTTGGCGATGACCCAGCATACGGCCAGTTCACAGAGGCGATCGGTGTGCCCGGCGGGATCGTTACCGTTTTTCAGTGCGGCAGCGAGCGTGCGGGCTTCGGCCAGTTCCAGACCACTTAAAGGCACGGCACTGCCTAAATGCCCCACGAGCGCATCAAGCATTTTTTTGAAGTCGGCGTCCCAGTTGGCCGAGCCATTGTCGTTGATCTCTATCGAGATACGACCACTGATGCGGATGGCCTCACCTTGCACGGTCGTTGCTGCTCCAGAGGATGGCACCAGCATTTCCCACAATTGCTGATGCCGGGCAGGCCAGTCATCGGCTGTCACGACTATCGCAGCCTGACCGTCATGGATGTTGCGCGCGGCAACTGGAGTGACATTGAAAAGACGATAGAGAGTGGCAAGGGCTGCATCGGTTGCCGCCAGGTAATCAGGGTTGAAGTCGGCCCGGTGAAATTCGAATTGACGACCGATACGCTCAACTTCGGATCGCATAGCGTCCTCGACTTGCGAACCTGCCTCCAACAGGATCTCAGCGATTTTGGCAGTAGCTCGAATGTCGCCATTGGACGTCGTGAGCAGTGCGAGGTGCAACAGGCTGTATCCCTGTCGCCGGGTCCTCACCTCCGTATTGGCGCCTCGACGAATCAGAGCAGCGATTGAGTCGGCCTTGTGACTCTCTACCGCCACCTGCAGCGGTGTATGGCCTTTAGAGTCCTGAGCCTCGATATCAGCCCCCAGGTCCAGCAGCAGATCGACACCTCCTGTCCGGCTCGAACTACGATGGTGCAAGGCCGTTTGCTGATACACATCACGGGCATCAACGTTTGCGCCCTGCTCCACTAACCACCGGACCAGATCATCCGGGCAATTATAAAAACCAAGCGCCGTGCTTTTACTGTAACCCCCAGTGGCTTCGAGCTCGCACACATCGAACACTGCGATCAACTCGGCAAGCGGAGCATCCTTCAGCAACTGATCGAAATCCTTCGGGAGTGTCTTCCTTTTACGCTTACCCATAGAGCTAGTCATCATCCTGATAAAGAGGTTTTTCATCATCGAACCACGAGTTTTTTGGTAGCAGTTACCTGGACTGGATGTCGGTCAAACAACGAGGTATATCAATCGCGGATAGACTCTTCCAAAGGATCATGCAGCGGCGCACGCTCGAACAATTGCTGAGCCAGCCCCTGAATATGCTCTGACCATGCGACGTTCCTGACCCACTCCTCCGGCATACCCGACACCCCATACAGAGCACCAGCGATTTGTCCGACGGTGGCGGCTACGCTGTCGGCATCATCAGCCAGATTGGCAGCCAACAGAATCGCATCTTTGAAGTTGTCGGTATTCCACACTGCCCACAGTGCTGCTTCCAGTGTGTCAATGACATAGCCTGATGAACGTATCTGGTCCCTGGTTTTTTCTTTGTATTCGCCCGCATTGATGATCAAGGCTCTTGGCCGCAAGGGCCGAATCATGGGAGACAGGGTTTCTTCTTTGTCTGCACCATTGAGGGCCAGGTGCAACTGTGCGCCGAGCAGATGACAACACGCGACGGCCTCCAGCGCCCTATGCGTACAGTAACTTTGGGCCGCACTGTCACGCCACGTAGCCGAGAGCGTATGTCGACGAAATATCGCAGTGGGGGCCAAGCGAATTATCGAGCCGTTACCCGCGGTGGATGGCGCATCATTTCCATGCCATAAGCCACCATTTTTCAGCCTTTCTTCGATCGCAGTTCGAGTGACATTGCCGATATCAAAACACTTACCGTTATGACTGTTTTCGCCGCTTAGATACCAGCGGCCTAGTCGGTCCGCGTAATCAATAAGGTCGAAACTGCCTTTCGCAAGATAAGTGTCTGCCAGGCAGAGAGCCATGCTGGTGTCATCGGTCCACTCTCCCGGATTAAGCCTGAAGGGACCGCCCCCCATCATGTCATGCACGTGGCTACGATCACGAGGCAAAAACTCCAGTGTTGTGCCCACAGCGTCGCCTATGGCCAGTCCAAGCAGGCAGCCTTTTGCACGATCCAGCGCCTCTGCTTCGGTCAAGGTGCACTTGCGCGAGGCAATCCATTCGGGCTTCACCACGGGCAACCTTGGGGCGTCAGACGTCAACAGGTAATCCATGCGCTGAAGCAACTGTGGAGAAGGCAGGGGAAGCAGGGAATCATAGCGCTCAGCGTATTCTTCAAGAACTTCGTCAGGGCTTCTTAAATCAATCACGGAATTTCCCTATAGCATTTCGACCCAAGGATGAGCCGAAAAGGGATATCTTTCCCCTTGGTTCCTCGGGCAGTCAAGCTGAAGCCATACGCACACGATTTTCATGCAGGGAATGGGTGTGATTTTTATTAGAGTTTCAAGGTAGTGAACGCTGTGTATGGCGCAGGCACTCCGCGATGCGAAATCAAGGTAATGCTTTCAAGCTACCTACCAGTTTGTCCCAAAACGCTAGCGCCTCTTCATCGGTTTTGAAGTCACTCCCGACCTCACGTGTGCCCAACCTCAAATCTATAAACGGACGAGTATTCGATTTTAGCTGGCCCTGGTATTCGAGTTGAAACGTGTAAAAACGCTTTCCATCGATTGACGTTGCAACAGCAACCTCCTCTGCTTCGATGTCGCCCACCCTGCGCGTTCTTTTTCTAAGCGTTTTTGTTCTGGTCAACAGGTCGCTCATACCTGAAACAACGCCGCCATTTTCTTCCTCGAAGCGCGTCATTAATGAGTCATCATGCTCAACTATTCGTTGAGTGAGCAGACTGACAAACGTGCCTGGGTGCGTTGAGATTTGTGCGCCCATGTAAATGCCTTCCAGAGATTGAGCGGTACCCAGGGTGGTATAGCCTTCTTCCAAAGCAAAAGCCCCTTGGGGTGGGGCGTCCTGAGGATTCCTGAAAAATATGGATTCACTTATTACACGTGTTTTATTTATGGCGCCCTCTATTCCTTTAGCCGAAATCGATTTCACCAGCATGCTGTACAGTGTGTTCTGTGATGTAAGAAGATAGGCATGAAAGGTATAGAGTTTGTCCAACCTGGAAAGCACCAATACGCTGCCATTACTTAAGGGGATCGTTTTCTCATACTTGCTTGATGTGCCGTATGCGATTCCCTTTTTTAACTCTTCAATTTTCTGATCGACAATAGCACTTAAGTCGGACTTTCCATTCCTGCTAACGAGTTCGACTTTTTCATTGTAGAGTTTGTAGTCGGCGGCATTTTCAGAACCCGCGGGAATATCCAGCTGAAACCTGCCAAAATAATGAGTGATCCATTGTTCATTAATGGCTTTATTTCCATCAGTAGGTAGCGCTAAAGAAAGCTGCGGATAAAAGGCAGAGAATATCATGAGACCCACTAATGCTTTTTTTAATATCAGAAAATTTTTCATGTTTGCCTTTGACATGTATTTTTTTCATAAATTTATTTTGAAACGACCTACGGGTGAGTTTCAGCCTCTAGATAACAACGATTTTATCCTTCGTAAACCCAACGGGCCAATGTCCCTTATAATAAATTTCTACGATTTCCTCCCAATGATCGCCATGACCGTAATAACACTCAGACACATACTGCCGAAAAGCAAAACAAACTCCATTTCTAGCAGCAGCACTAAAATCATGCGACCCACACAAGAACAAGTCTTTCCCCACGTTTCTTGTGGCTGCCATCACAGACTTATTGATGTCCATTCTAAGTCCAGTCAACTCTTTGGGCGGCTTAGGTAGCTTATAAAACGGATCATCTTGAGATGGAGAGGTAGGGAGCCACTCAACTTCCTCGTAGCACCCTTGAAATTCGAGCTCAGAGGGTTCAACAAATACCTTGCGCACGCTCTCGATACAGATAATACGTCCCTCTTCAGAGAGCGCAACGCCCATATTGGAAAAAAACCGACACTTTCCTATCCTTTCAAATTCCGCATCAATGTTCATCATTATAATTTCATATCAGTGATTATAGACTTCCTGAACCTCATACCGGGCTGTCCTACGCCCCCAATGCCGCATTTCAGCCAAGCAGCACGCCTCAACAACTGTAAAGACAAAACGCAGATTGTGCATCCTGTATACGCTGTAATGGACCGACCTATTGATGCTGCGCTCTCACCTGCCCGATGGTTCACGCGACGTAGACGCCATGCAAACCCATCTGCAGCAGTGACCAGGTCACAGGACAGCTTATTGAATTGGCTCAGCGGACAACCGAGCCATGAACTGGACAGATTTGGGTATGCTTGCCCGAGAGAACCATCAAGATGAGTATGTGCTGAAAAAAGCCAAATGTTGAGCCTAAACACTTATGAATTATTACCACGTAGAGCCCGAAGTCGCCGGTAGCCTGGGAGACCGAACGGTAATGGACACCGGAAGTTGGCCGCCAAAGGTCAGTCAACTGGAGTATCAATTTGAAGGCTGGCTGGGTGACGAGCTACTGGAGACGTTCCCGTGTTTTATTTGCACCTGCCCTTTAGCGGATGCCCTGTCAGTCGGCAAAGTTTCGGGCGTGTCATTTGAGTCTGTCGTCATTTCAAAATCAGAAAACTTTCTGGAGCTTTACCCCGATAAAACCTTACCTGATTTTTATTGGTTACAGGTAAATGGGGTCGCTGGAGTCGACGACTTTGGCATGACCGAAAAAAATGGATTAGTGGTTTCGGAGACTGCGATGACTATTCTGAAGAATTTCAACATCAACTATGCTGACATCGATGCTTTTCATAGCTCATGCTGAAGCCCGAGATCCTTGCGCATCGTTCAATACGGAATGCCGCCCACCCGACACAAGGCTCAAATGAAAAAAGAACACGAAGCGCTCATCACAGAACTCCTGACTGAAGTTGAAAATTCGCCCAAGGGTGAGCTAGCACGTCCGCGGCGAACTCGTCTCTGGTCGATAATCAAGGAAAACAGGAATACTCACGACCAAAAACGGTTACTGACAAAGCTGAATATCGCCTGCGTGCAACACGGTATTGAATTCTGGACAAAGAAGTTTGGCGATGCTCAACGCATCGAACACATTCTGGCCGTCGCGCTGCAAGCTGCCCTTGGCGCTTTTGATGAAGCAGACGCAATTGCCGTACGGGACGATTTTTATGTGTCTGTGGTCGAGAATGAAGAGTATGAACCCGATGAGTACCCTGCAATGTTTGTCGGGCACGCGGCTGCCAACACAATCGTAACGGCAGTCACTGACGTTCAATTCGACAATGACCACGACCTACGCGATCAAGATCTGGATCCTGAAGCGTTTGAGCCTGATTATTTAGTCGCATCGGCGTTTGCGGGAGGGTTGGGGTTGGCGAGCAGCCTGTCCGACGATGGCGACCCGGAATTGCGGCGTGCTTTTTGGAAGTGGTATCTGACTATAGCCGTGGCGCAGGTGATCTCTGACTTGCCCTAGGCTCTGTACACACAGTGGCTGCGCTCGGTGATGCTGCGCCGAAGCAAAGCCATGCTTCGCGTTAGGCAGCTGCTTGTATGAGCGCCTGGACACCTTGAAAAAGCTACACCCTCAGCAAGGCAAATCGTACAGGCAAAAAAAAACCTGAAAATCCTCACTTGCGTGGGCCTTCCAGGTTTTCAAACTGCTAAAAAATGGTGGGTCGTGTGGGATTCGAACCTACGACCAATTGGTTAAAAGCCAACTGCTCTACCAACTGAGCTAACGACCCTCTGTTGCGTGGCGCGTATATTACTGATTTATATGAGTAATTCAACACCTAATTTCAATTATTTTAAAAATATCGTGTCGGGTCGCTGATTCCGGCGGCTGCGAAGCCTTCTGCACGCAAACGACAGCTGTCACATTTGCGGCATGCACGGCCTTGATCGTCAGCCTGATAGCAGGAAACAGTCAGGCCATAATCAACGCCTAGACGCACGCCAGCCTTGACGATATCGGCCTTGCTCAGATTCTGCAGCGGCGCCTGAATGGTGAACCCCTGCCCTTCCACACCCGCCTTGGTGGCGAGGTTGGCCATGCGCTCGAACGACTCGATGAACTCAGGTCGGCAATCCGGGTAACCCGAGTAGTCCACGGCGTTGACGCCTATGAAGATGTCACGCGCGCCGAGCACTTCCGCCCAGCCCAGCGCCAATGACAGAAACACAGTGTTGCGGGCAGGGACATAAGTCACCGGAATGCCTTCGCCCGGCGTTTCAGGAACGGCGATGGAATCGTCGGTGAGTGCCGAGCCACCAATGCCATTGAGATTCAGGCCGATGACCTTGTGCTCGACCACGCCCAGATCGCGTGCAACACGCGCTGCCGCATCGAGTTCGGCGCGATGACGCTGACCGTAATCAAAACTCATGGTGTAGCAGATGTAGCCCTGCTCACGCGCCATCGCGACGACAGTGGCCGAGTCGAGGCCGCCAGACAGGAGGATTACCGCTCTTTTTTCAGTCATGGTTGATTCACTCATTTCAGCGCCCTGGCTCATCGTTCCAGAGAAATTTATGCAGCTGCATTTGCAGGCGTACAGGCAGGTTGTCGGCGACGATCCAGTCTGCGAGGTCGCGGGCGTTCAGTTGGTGATGGCTGGGCGAGAACAATACTTCGCCCGCTCGACGCTCCAGGCCGTACTGAATGAGCTTGGAGACGGCCCAGTCGTAGTCCTCACGAGAGCAAAGCACGAACTTGACCTGATCGTTGGGCGTCAACAGCTCGATGTTTTCGTAGCGGTTGCGAGTGACTTCCATGGAGCCTGGGGTTTTCAGGTCCACGACGCGGCTGACACGCGGGTCAACCTCGGAAATATCCAGCGCCCCGCTGGTCTCCAGAGAGACTTCGTAGCCAGCATCACAGAGACGCTTCAGCAAGGGGATAGCATTGGGCTGGGCAAGCGGCTCACCGCCGGTCACACAGACATAGCGGGGACGATAATCAGCCACCTGACCGAGGATGTCATCCAGCGTCTGAATGGTGCCGCCACTGAACGCATAGGCGCTGTCGCAGTATTGGCAACGAAGCGGGCAGCCTGTAAGCCGCACAAAAACAGTGGGCAAGCCGGCGGTACGAGTCTCACCCTGCAGAGAGTAAAAGACTTCGGTGATACGTAACGTTTCTTGCATATAGGCCACGGGCGTAACAGCTAAACAGGCCGTCCGCCTCCGTCAGGCACTTCAAAGCACCCTGCAATGGCAGAATCCAGAGAAGCGTATTTAAAAGTACCGAAAATTCGGGTGCCGAATTCTAACGAAAAAAGCCGCGACAAGCGCGGCTTTCTTGAATTACGGGTCAGAACCTTAAAGTCGCTGAAGATCCCGCTGTGCCAGCTGAGCGGCGGATGTACCCGGATACTGAGCTACAACCTGCTGCAAAATGCCTTTGACCTTATCGGTATTACCGAGACGACGCTCGACATCAGCAAGCTTGTACAGCGAATCAGGCACCTTGGCATGCTTCGGGTAAAGCTGGCTGACTTTGGCAAACGCCTGACCTGCACCTTGCAGATCACCTTTGGCCAGGTTCACTTCACCCAGCCAGTACTGAGCATTGCCAGCGTATGAGCTGTTTGGATATTTGCGAAGGAAAGCGCCGAAAGCCTGACTGGCCTTGTCGAAATCCTTGGCTTTGATCAGATCGAAGGCCGCTTCGTAATAAAGCTTTTCCTTCGCTGGATCAGGTGGTTCAGTGCCCGCCGACGGCGCTTGCGCAGCCGGAGCAGCAGGCGTACCGCTGGCGTTGATATCAGCGCCAGCCGGTTGAGAATTATTGGAAGCACCTGCGGCTGCGCCGCCTGCTCCTATGCGTGAATCCAGATCCTGATACCGCTCAAGCGCTTCTTGTTTCATGCGCTGGATATCGTTCTGCTGAACCTCGACCATACCGCGCAAGCGCGCGATTTCGTCCTGCATCTGTTGCAGCTGCATGAAAAGCTGACCTTGTGCCGAGGGCTGGGCCGTAACCCCTCCCCCGGCATAGGCGCCAGACGTGCCATAACCAGCTGGCGGATAACTGCTGCTGCCAGAGCCAGAATTGTTATCGACCACAGGAACCGCACCCCACGCAGCAAGTGGAAGGGTGAGGGCCAAAACGGTTAGAGCACGTCGGCACGTTCGCATGTCAAATTACTTACGCAGTTCGACGCGACGGTTTTGAGCCCAGGACTGCTCGTCGTTGCCGGTAGCAACTGGACGCTCTTCGCCGTAGGAAACCAGTTCCAGCTGAGCTGGGGAAACACCTTGCAGAACCAGGTAGCGTTGAACGGCTTTCGCACGACGCTCGCCCAGTGCCATGTTGTACTCGCGAGTACCACGTTCGTCGGTGTTGCCTTCCAGAACTACGCGAGCGCCATTGCCTTTCAGGTCTTTGGCGTGAACGTCCAGAGCGCGCATGGCTTCTGGCTTCAGGTCCGAACTGTCGTATTCGAAGTAGAAAGTGGTGATTGCGCGCAGAGCAGCTTCTTCGCTCAGGCTGCCATCAACGGCACCAGTGTTTGCGCCGTAACCAGCGTTAGGATCAACAGCAGCGCCTTCGCCAGCGTTGTCGCCGCCTTTGGAAGAGCAACCTACAGCTACAGCCATGGCCAGAGCCAGCGCAGCAAATTTACCAAACTTCAGCATTTCCATCGTGAAACTCCTAATGAACCCCAGTGTGTTAAGCAAATCTTTTTGTGTAGCGCCGCGTCAGTTCAGGTAAGGGGACCAGGAAGGTTCTCTGACTTCGCCTTGAGCGGTAGGAAGCGGGAGCCTTACGCGTCCATTAATGGACACGAGCATCAAGACTCCCCGGCCCTGCTGGCGGGTGGCGTAGATTACCATGGTGCCGTTGGGCGCAACAGTAGGCGACTCATCAAGGTTGCTATCTGTGAGGATTTTTACGCTTCCGCGGGCCAAATCCTGCACTGCTACCTTGAAATTAGTGAAGCCGTCCTGCCGGTGAATCATTACCAGCGTCTTCTCATCAGCTGACAATTTCGGGTTGGCGTTGTAGTTGCCGACGAAAGTGACTCGTTCAGCACCGCCACCATTAATATTTGTCTTGTAGATCTGCGGCTTGCCGCCACGGTCCGACGTGAAGTACAGCGTCGAGCCGTCTTTGCCGAAGAACGGTTCTGTGTCGATGGACGAATCGTTAGTCACGCGGCTCAGCTGACGCGAGGCCAGATTCATCACGTAAATTTCCGGGTTACCGTCCTTCGACAATACGAATGCCAGTTTCGTGCCATCAGGCGACCATGCAGGCGCGCCATTAAGGCCTTCGAAGTTGGTGATCTGCTCACGGCGACCGGTATCGATGTGTTGAACGAAGATGCGCGGACGCTTCTGTTCGAACGATACATAGGCGATGCGCTTGCCATCCGGAGCAAAGCGCGGCGACAGGATCGGCTCACGGGATTGCAGCAGGGTCACTGCGCGGGCACCGTCGTAATCCGAACGCTGCAAAGTGAAGCGCGTATTGTTTTCGGAGAAGCGTTCGGCAGTCACGTACAGCATGCGGGTAGAAAAAGCCCCCTTGATGCCGGTCAGTTTCTCGAACGACTGGTCCGCAATGTAGTGCGACATGTCGCGCAACTGGTCAGTCGTGCCGGACACATTACCGGTCAGCACCTGCTGCTCGGTTGCCACGTTGAACAGCGCATATTGCACCTGCAGACGACCGCCTGCTGGCACGATATTGCCAACCATCACGTACTGCGCACCTAGTGCTTTCCAGTCACGGAAAATGACTTCGCTGGCCTGGCTTGGCTGGCTGATCATGTTCTGACGCGGAATTGGCGCGTAGTAACCCGAATTGCGCAGGTCGTTGCCGATGATTTCCGACATGTCCTCTGGCAGTACGTTGCCGCCCTGCCAGCCAAAAGGCACAACCGCGATAGGCGTGGCACGGTCACTGCCGCTGGTGACCAGAATGTTCTTCTCTTCTGCGCCAACCATACCGGCCGCACAACAGAGAACGACTACTAGCAGTCCTCGAAAAAGCTTGATCACAAGGCTAGATCTCCAGGTGTAAATGTCATCTTGAATGAACGATAGGGAGCGAAGTCCGCGGCCTTCATACCCTGCATTTCTGTCAAACGGCCAATATTCTTGACTGCTGCGACTGCTGAACTGTCAAACGGCCCGTCTCCACTGGACTTGGCAACCGATACCGAGGCAATGGTGCCATCCGGCAACATACCAATCTGCAGTGTTACGGACATGTTGTTACGTGCTGACGGTGGTCGACTCCAGCCCTCGGACGCTCGAACACGAATCAGATCGTCGAAACTACCCGCGACCTCATCACCTTGCTCATCCGCCAATGCCTGTTGCCGTTCCGGTTTATCGGACAGCAAGTCAGCCAAGGCCTGAGCCTTTTTGTCTTCAGCAGATTTACGGGCTGCTTCCTGCGCCTTTTTGGCAGCATCGGCAGTGGCTTTTTTCTTAGCGTCGTCAGCTGCTTTCTTTTTAGCGTCTTCGGCAGCCTTTTTCTTGGCATCCTCAGCCGCTTTTTTCTTCGCATCGTCGGCGGCCTGTTTTTTGGCTTCCTCGGCTGCAGCTTTCTTGGCGTCTTCCTCGGCCTTTTTCTTGGCGTCGTCTTCAGCTTTTTTCTTGGCGATGTCGGCCAGCTGCTTTTCTTCAGCTTTTTTGGCATCAGCCTTCTTGGCTTCATCAGCTTTCTTCGCTTCGTCGGCTTTTTTCGCTTCCGCCGCTTTCTGCGCTGCTTCTTCAGCCTTCTGTTCTTCCGCTTTTTGAGCAGCCTCTTCTTTCTTTTGTTCCGCAGCTTTTACAGCTTCCTGCTTTTCCTGCTCGACTTTCTTCTGTTCCAGTTGCTCGACTTCAGTCTGTCGTGCAGCGGTCTTTTTCGCCTCGCCGGCAATTTTCTGGTTGGTCTGGGTCGTCGCCTGACTCTTGGACTTGAGCTGGTACAGGGTCGCCTGCACGATAGGCTTGGCTTCCGGCAATTCCGGAGTCATGGCAAAGCTGACAAACAGCAAGCCAAAAATCAGGACGTGCAACGCCACGGCCCAGACACTAGGCCAGAAATAATTCTCCGAGGCGGACGGCTCTCGAATTGGCTGCATCAGGGGGCCTCAGTAATCAAGCCGACATTCCCGACCCCTGCCTTCTGCAGCCCACCCATGGTGCCCATGACCGAACCGTAATCCACGGTTTTGTCGCCACGAATGAAAACCTGCGTCTGCTTGCCGGCATCACGCCCGGCGGCAACGATTTTGGTAACGGCCGACGTCAGCTGCGGCAAGGTCATCGCCTTGTCCATCTGCTTATCGGTGTCGACTTCGCTGCCAAGGTTCCAGTAATAGGTCTTGTCAGCCTTGATCGAAATGGTCAGGACCTGATTGTTGTTGTCTTGCGGCAAAGCCTCACTGGAGACTTTGGGCAAATCGACTTTCACGCCCTGATTGATCATGGGAGCGGTGACCATGAAGATGACCAGCAGCACTAACATCACGTCGATGTATGGCACTACGTTCATTTCGGCGACCGGCTTGCGTTTTCTGCGGCGATCTCGAGCGATTAAAGCCATTGGGAATTACCTGCTCACTCTTCGCTGGTGTGCACTTTACGGTGCAGGATGGCCTGGAATTCATCGGCGAAGGTGTAGTAACGACTAATCAAGGTTTCGCTGCGAGCGGCAAAACGGTTGTAGGCGATTACTGCAGGGATCGCCGCGAACAGGCCAATGGCTGTTGCGATCAGTGCTTCGGCAATGCCGGGTGCAACGGTGGCGAGTGTCGCCTGTTGCGCCGTGGCCAGACCGCGGAAGGAGTTCATGATCCCCCAGACGGTACCGAACAAGCCGATGTAAGGGCTGACGGAGCCAACGGTGGCCAGATAAGGCAGACCCGCTTCGAGTTTCTCTTCCTCACGCGAGATGGCAACACGCATGGCACGAGCCACGCCTTCCATCACGGCCTCTGGATCGACACCTGCCTGCTGACGCAGACGCGAGAACTCTTTGAAGCCGGCACGGAAGATCTGCTCCACACCCGAATCCGGGTCTGGATTGCTGCCCGCCTGACGGTACAGTTTGGACAGATCGATACCGGACCAGAAACGCTCCTCGAAGCTGTCCAATGCCCGACGCCCAGCACGCAGCATGTTGCTGCGCTGAAAAATCATGATCCATGAAGTGACTGAAGCAGCCACCAGGATCAGCATAACTAACTGAACGACAATGCTGGCATTACTGACCAAACTCCACATGGAGGAATGGTCGACGACGTTAGCTTCCACGCTTGCTCTCCTGCTCTGTATGTGTGCCCGCGCCGCCCTGGCCGGCAAAGGCCGTACGCAGAGCTTCGGGAATGGCCCGGGGTTTCAAACTATCGGCGTTTACACACGCCACCAAAAACTGCCCCTCACAGAGCAGCGTTGCATCCGCAGCCCGCCTGACTTCCTGTTTGAAGCGCAGACTGACACGGTTCAATTCGATTACTTCAGCGCTGACCAGCAATTCGTCATCCAATCGCGCCGGCTTGTGATACCGAGCCTCGCTGGAATGCACAACGAACAACAAGCCTTCCTTCGCCATTGAGGATTGGGCAAAACCCAACTCCCGCAGCCGTTCGGTACGAGCCCGTTCCATGAATTTCAGATAATTGACGTAATAGACAATGCCGCCAGCATCGGTGTCCTCGTAATAAACGCGACAGCGATGTGCGAACGACTGAACCCCGTTTTGCGCGCGCATACTCTAGTGCTTACTCCTCAGGTTGCCAATCCGCCACGGCAACTGTTTTTCAACGTTTCACCGGTTATTTCCTGTCAGCCTGACGCAGTTGCCAGTCTGACCGCGCAAACCCTGAATAAATCAGTGTTTTACGCTTTTTTAAATGTCTTCATCTGCAACAAATTGTTCAGCCCCCGGCATCTCCCCCATTCGGGACGGAATATTCAACCCGAAGTGCAGATACGCATGCCGGGTCACGACCCGCCCACGCGGTGTGCGCATGATATAGCCTTGCTGGATCAAATAGGGTTCCAACACATCTTCAATGGTATGGCGCTCTTCGCTGATGGCCGCAGCGAGGCTGTCGACACCCACCGGGCCGCCATCAAATTTTTCGATCATGGTCAGCAGCAAACGCCGGTCCTGATGATCGAAACCGCGTTCGTCGACGTCCAGCAGATTGAGAGCAAGGTCGGCGATAGGCTTGGTTATCTCGCCCTTGCCGCGCACTTCGGCGAAATCCCGCACCCGACGCAGTAGACGGTTGGCAATCCGCGGCGTGCCACGAGCCCGACGAGCGATCTCGAATGCGCCCTCCGGCTCAATCGGCAAACCGAGAATCCCCGCAGAACGCGAGACGATGGTTGCCAGATCCGCGATGCTGTAAAACTCCAGACGCTGCACGATACCAAAACGGTCACGCAACGGATTGGTCAGCATGCCCGCCCGGGTGGTAGCCCCTACCAACGTGAACGGTGGCAAGTCGAGCTTGATCGAGCGAGCCGCGGGCCCTTCACCGATCATGATGTCGAGCTGAAAGTCTTCCATCGCGGGGTACAGCACTTCCTCGACGATAGGCGAAAGCCGGTGAATCTCGTCGATAAACAGCACATCGTTGGGCTCAAGATTGGTCAGGATCGCGGCAAGGTCGCCCGGACGCTCCAGCACGGGACCGGACGTACTTTTGATCGACACCGACATTTCCTGGGCAATGATATTGGCCAGTGTGGTCTTGCCCAGACCGGGCGGACCGAAGATCAGGGTGTGATCCAGCGCTTCGTTACGTCCGCGAGCGGCCTGGATGAAAAGCTCCATCTGCTCGCGCACCGTTGGCTGACCAATATAGTCGGCAAGGCTCAGCGGCCGAATGGCGCGATCAATCTGTTCATCACGATCACGCCCGCCAGTGGCGGTTATCAGGCGGTCAGCATCAATCACTTAAGCCATTCCCTTCAAGGCACGTCGAATCAAATCAGCACTGCTCAAATCTTTTTCCTTGATTGCGGAAACAGCTTTGCTGGCTTCCTGAGGCTTGTAGCCCAGAGAAATAAGCGCACTGACCGCATCGTTTTCGGCGGTCGCCACCGGCTCCGGCGCATTCGGACCACTGGATACCAGCGTAAAGGTCCCAGGCAGGGTTTCCCATGCCTTGAAACGATCCTTGAGTTCAACCAGCAAACGTTCGGCGGTCTTTTTCCCAACGCCTGGAATGCGAGTCAGCGCTGAGGTGTCCTGAGCCTGAACGCAACGCACCAGTTCATCAACCTCCAGACCCGACATCAAGGCCAGCGCCAGTTTCGGGCCAACGCCATTAAGGCGTATCAATTCACGAAACAGCTCACGCTCGCGCTTTTCATAAAAGCCGTACAGCAGGTGCGCATCTTCACGGACGACCAGATGCGTATGCAGCGTCACCGGCTCGCCGACGTGCGGCAAGCGATAAAGCGTGGTCATCGGGACCTCGATCTCATAGCCAACGCCATTTACATCAAGCACCAGGTGCGGCGGCTGTTTCTCAGCCAAAAAGCCGCGTAAGCGTCCAATCACGTATCAGATCCTTTCGTATTGCCGGTCAGACCGCGTGACCGGCGCGAAATAATGGTCGCAATCATTGCAGGCGTGACAAGATCCGCCAGCAGAAATGTTCAAGCAGATGATGCTACCAGAGACACAGCACCACTATTGCACGCATTAGAGGCGCAGCCGACCGCCGCGGCTGCGCGCCGTATTCAAGCCATGAGGAATCAGGCTTGAACGCGTATGCGCGTGACACAGGGCGATGGCCAGCGCATCAGAGGCATCGATTTGCGGCTTTTGGGTCAACTTGAGCAAATGCATGACCATCATCATGACCTGCTCTTTATTTGCGCCCCCGGTTCCTGCAACCGCCTGCTTGACCTGAGTCGCCGAATATTCGGCAATCTCCAGCCCCTCCTCTGCCCCCGCAACAATCGCGGCACCCCGTGCCTGGCCCAACTTGAGAGCCGAGTCGGCATTGCGCGCCATAAAGACCTTTTCAATGCCCATGGTCACAGGGCCATAGGTTTGGATGACTTCCCGCACCCCACGAAACACGATCTGCAAACGTTCATGCAGCTCGCCACTGCCTGTTCGAATACAGCCTGACGCCACATAAACACAGCCACGCCCGGTATCTCGTACCACGCCGTAACCAGTGATTCGTGAACCGGGGTCAATACCAAGAATAAGAGTCATAACGCCTGCAGCTTGAGAAGTGTTGCCAGCAAAGGTCGCAGCATAAAGGCAGAAGCCGGGGGCTGATAGCAATGTTGGCAACATTGCTATCGGCCCCCGGCTTCGCGTTCAGGACCGGAAGCGCCCTGTCAGCCCAGCTGTTCCATGACCTCGTCCGGAATTTCCGCATTGGAATAAACGTTCTGCACGTCATCCAGGTCTTCGAGCATGTCGATCAGCTTGAGCACCTTTTCTGCTGTTTCCAGATCAAGTACCGCGCTGGTCGTCGGCAACATGACGATTTCAGCGTCCGTAGCGGTGAAACCTGCAGCCTCAAGGGCGTTGCGCACCGCGTAAAAACCCGCGAATGAAGTAAATACGTCAATGCTGCCGTCTTCATTGGTAACGACATCATCGGCGTCCGCCTCCATGGCAGCCTCGATCAAGGCATCTTCATCAACACCTGCAGCAAAGGATATCTGGCCTTTGCGATCAAACAGATAAGCGACGGAACCATCAGTGCCAAGGTTGCCCCCACACTTGGTGAAGGCATGGCGTACAGCCGCTGCCGTGCGATTACGGTTGTCAGTCATGGTTTCAACCATGATCGCCACGCCGCCCGGGCCGTAGCCTTCGTAGCCCAGCTCTTCAACGTCATCACCATCTGCTGCACCGGTGCCACGGGCCACTGCGCGATCGATGGTGTCACGGGTCATGTTCGCACCAAGCGCCTTGTCCAGCGCCAGGCGCAGACGAGGGTTGGAGCCGGGATCACCACCACCCTGACGGGCAGCGACGGTCAGCTCACGGATCCACTTGGTGAAAATCTTGCCTTTCTTGGCATCCTGACGCTCTTTGCGGTGCTTGATGTTCGCCCACTTAGAATGACCTGCCATATCTCGCTCCAGATTCTTTTTTCAAACACCTTCGCCTTTCGCCCAACGATAAACAGGCAAAAGGGTTTACTTGACCGGGGGTGTAACCATGCAAGGGCGCGCTCACGTCAAACGACGGAACGCGCCTCAGCGGGCGTTACTCAGCCTTTGGCTGTTCACGCAAACGGATGTGCAGCTCACGCAGTGCCTTGGCATCTACAACACCTGGAGCCTGGGTCATGACGTCAGCAGCGCTCTGGGTTTTCGGGAACGCGATCACTTCACGGATCGACTGCGCGCCGGTCATGAGCATGACCAGACGATCCAGACCGAATGCCAGACCACCGTGTGGTGGTGCGCCGTACTTCAGGGCGTCGAGCAGGAAGCCGAACTTCTCCTGCTGCTCGTCTTCGGCGATGCCCAGCAAGCGGAAGACCGCCTGTTGCATTTCCTTGCGATGGATACGGATCGAACCGCCACCCAGCTCGGTGCCGTTGAGTACCATGTCGTAGGCACGGGACAGAGCGGTTGCCGGGTTGGCTTCCAGTTCTTCCGGGGTGCACTTGGGCGCGGTGAACGGGTGGTGCAATGCAGTGAAGCTACCGTCTTCGTTCTCTTCGAACATCGGGAAGTCCACGACCCACATAGGAGCCCACTCACAGGTGTGCAGCTTGAAGTCGTTACCCACCTTGATCCGCAACGCGCCAAGGGCTTCGCTGACGATCTTGGCCTTGTCAGCGCCGAAGAACACGATATCGCCATCGACCGCGCCCACACGATCAAGGATCACGTTGAGGTTGGCTTCCGGGATGTTCTTGACGATTGGCGACTGCAGACCTTCAACACCGGCAGCACGCTCATTGACCTTGATGTACGCCAGGCCCTTGGCACCGTAGATGCTGACGAACTTGGTGTAGTCGTCGATCTGCTTGCGCGGAATGCTCGCCCCGCCTGGAACGCGCAGCGCGGCAATACGGCATTTCGGATCATTGGCCGGGCCGCTGAACACCTTGAAATCAACGTCCTTGAGCTGATCGGCAACGTCGACCAGTTCCAGCGGGTTACGCAGGTCCGGTTTGTCGGAGCCATAACGGCGCATGGCTTCTTCGAAAGTCATGTGCGGGAAATCACCGAACTCCAGGTCCAGTACTTCCTTGAACAGCTGACGAATCATCTTCTCGGTCAAACCGATGATGTCTTCTTCATTGAGGAAACTGGTCTCGATGTCGATCTGGGTGAATTCCGGCTGGCGGTCAGCACGCAGGTCTTCATCGCGGAAGCACTTGGCGATCTGGTAGTAGCGGTCAAAGCCGGCAACCATCAGCAACTGTTTGAACAGCTGAGGGGATTGCGGCAAGGCAAAGAAGCTGCCCGGATGTGTGCGGCTAGGCACCAGATAGTCACGAGCCCCTTCCGGAGTAGCGCGAGTCAGGATCGGCGTTTCGACATCCAGGAAGCCGTTGTCATCCAGATAGCGACGGATGCTGGTAGTAATGCGCGAACGCAGACGCAGCTTCTCGGCCATTTCCGGGCGACGCAGGTCGATAAAGCGATAGCGCAGACGGGTCTCTTCGCCGACATCGGAGTATTCGTTGAGCGGGAACGGCGGGGTTTCCGACTCGTTCAGCACTTCCAGCTCATAACCGAGCACCTCGATGGCGCCAGACGCCATGTTGGCATTGACGGCACCGGCCGGGCGAGCACGCACCTTGCCGGTAAGCTTGACGACATACTCGCTGCGAACACGGTCGGCGGCGGCAAAGGTGTCTGCACGGTCAGGGTCAAACACCACCTGAGCCATACCTTCACGATCGCGGATGTCGAGGAAAATCACACCCCCGTGGTCACGACGGCGGTGGACCCATCCGCAAAGGGTAATTTCCTGACCTTCCAGGCTCTCGTTCAATTGGCCGCAATAATGGCTGCGCATCATGATGGTCTGTTCACTTCTCGTAATTCGAAATTCGGTGGAGCTTTCGCTCTTGGCTTGCGCTCAATAGTGCAAGAGCCCAGGCACGCGTTCAAGCAATCAGCCCGTCGCTGCGCACTACAGGCGCAGACGTGCCCGTTTTTGGCAAGGCCGGGGATTATATAGCGTTAATCAAGAGCGTGCAGCCGCGCGAAGCGAACCGATCAAGATAACTTGCTGCGGATTGCCGCTCAGGTCAGCGCAGCCGCCACAGGCAAGCACTACAAACGCAGGCCCGCCAGGAAAGCGAGCCCGCAAAAATAGGGGGTACGTCAACTGCGTTACGCTTGTGTCAGATCCAGGCTGTCACCCTTCAAAAGATGAGCGACACATACGACTCTGATAAGGCCGCTGAAATTCTTTACGCCGCCATAGCGCAGATGTACTTCTCTGTCGATATAAGAAAGTACCGCATTGACAGAGCAATTATTTGATCTCGCAATCGTGGAGAGAATATTCCAGTACACATTCTCCAGACGCAGACAGGTTGCCAGACCATTCAGCCGCACCGACTTCGAATGCGGTTGAGCCAGCGCCATATTGAAATCTTCGACAAACGGATCATTGCAAATCTTCGCGTGACGTTTCAGGTCTTTTACGTCGCTTTCGACCTCTTGAACCATAGCGGCTTCCTCTAAACAATAAAATCGGGTCCCATGAGAAACATTTAAATATAAATAAATGCCCGTCTATCAGGCCCGATTTACGTTTTGATAACCAGCCGCATTAAGACTTAGAGTGTGTAGGACATGACCACAAAGTACTGAGGAATAAAGACTAAGTAGCGATCACTAAACACTGATCACACCTAGAGGTAATGAATAGTTATGGAGTTACAAGAAAAGTGTCTCAGTTGAGCCGCAATGACACATGAGCCCTGAGCCAAGGGCGAAAGGATTAGCAGCCCGCGGGATTCAAGCAGGCGAGTGCCAGGCACCACTCGCCTGACACTCGCCTGAATGGTTACTTGGTTTCCAGCATCGAGCGAAGCATCCACGCGGTTTTTTCGTGGACCTGCATTCTCTGCGTCAGCAAATCTGCAGTCGGCTCGTCGCTAACCTTATCCAGAAGAGGAAAGAGACTACGCGCAGTGCGCACTACAGCCTCTTGTCCCTGAACCAGACTTCTGATCATATCTTCGGCACCCGGCACACCCTCTTCTTCTTTGATAGAAGAAAGACGCGCGTACGTTGTATAAGTGCCCGGAGCCGGGAAGCCCAGTGCACGAATACGTTCAGCAATGGAATCAACCGCCAGAGCCAGTTCGTTGTACTGCTCTTCAAACATCAGATGCAGGGTACGAAACATCGGGCCACTGACGTTCCAGTGGAAGTTATGAGTCTTCAAGTAAAGCACGTAGGTATCTGCGAGCAAATGAGAAAGACCATCGACGATTGACTTGCGATTCTCTTCGCTGATACCGATATCGATTGCCATGTATTTCCCCTTTCAATTGATGGTTTTAATCCAGCAGGTACAGGGGTCACTGTATCAAGACGCAGAGCAGGACGCAGCCCTGCATTGCAAATACCTGCCCCTTGCGACAGCCAGAACGCAGAATCCCTGATCGTGGACAGCGGACACCGCCCGTCGCTTTGTCACGTCCGGGGCTGCAACTGTGCGATGTAACGCAAGCTGTTGATTTGAGTAGCTCTGAGCTTTGCTGTTAAATACACCGCGTGTCGCGACAGCTGATTGATCAGGCTACCGCGCATAGGCTGAAAGATCACGCGTGCCTCACGCCTCAACTTTTCAAGAAGCGTACCGGGTGCCTTCAGCTATTTCCTTGCGATCCATCTTAATGTGAGTCATCAACATGTTGAAAATAGTCCACCTGCTAACGGGAGCCGCAGCCCTGCTGCTTTCCTTTATCCCCAGCCTGCGCAGTGAAGCCTTGTCTTCGTTGCTGCAACCCGATGCGCTTTATCTGGCATTCTTCGGTCTGCTCAATCTTGTATTGGCACCCGTGATCCCCTACTGGAACAGAGGCCCACGTCACCATCTGCAAAATCTGGTCAGTGCATTACTCGTTCTCGCTGTTGTTCTTCAAATCCTGACCTTGCTTGTCCCCCTCGAAACCATCGCTGGTCAACCGGCAATCATCGCAGCGCTGACCGCAGCACTGATCGCAGTCGCCTTGCATCTGGCCGTCAGCTTTTATCGGTCATCTCCTTCACCTGTTGCACAAAGCCACGACATGACCAACCGCGATACGGGCACCGTGAAGTGGTTCAACACGTCCAAGGGCTTCGGCTTCATTTCCCGCGACTCCGGCGACGATATTTTCGTGCACTTCCGGGCCATTCGCGGTGAAGGTCACCGGGTACTGGTTGAAGGTCAACGCGTAGAGTTTTCGGTGATGAATCGCGACAAGGGCTTGCAGGCAGAGGATGTGATTGCCGCTTTGCCACGCCGCTGATTATTTCTGCAGCAATACAAAAACGGCCCTCTATATATAGAAGGCCGTTTTTTTGTGTTGAGCAAAAGCTCAATAATGAGGCGGCGGCTCATCCTCGCCGAAAATCTCGAACTGACTTCCCATTTCCTCCTGGCGCTTGAGCATTGCCGCGAATTGCTGCTGCAGGCGATCCAGGGCTCGCTGCTGAGCAACCAGTACGTCGTTCAACGCCTGAATCGTATCGTCCTGAAAAGCCAGTCGGCTCTCCAGATCGGTCACGCGCGCTTCAAGACTCATACCGACTCCTGCACAAAGATGAAGTCCTTGACCAGAATCGTTCGTAGCTGATCCTTGATCAGCGAGAACTCCTGCGCCGTGTAAGGCTTGGCCGGATGCTTGCCCCAGACAGGCGCTGGCCAGGCGATGTCGCTTCTCCGCCGCACGATCACATGCATGTGCAACTGACTGACGACGTTACCCAAAGCTGCCACATTAAGTTTGTCAGCGTTGAACAAGCCCTTCAGTTGCTCTGAAAGCACAGTCGTTTCCTGCCACAACTGCAATTGATCGCGCGCATCCAGCTGGAACACTTCGGAGATATCCGGACGCCGAGGCACCAGAATGAACCAGGGATAATTCGAATCATTGGACAGCAGCAGTCGGCACAGAGGGAAATCGCCGATCAGTAAAGTATCTTCTTGCAAACGTGAATCCAGAGCGAACACGAGTAACTCCTGATTTACAGGTTAGATTTGCGCCGATCTGTAGTTTAGATATCGCCGCACAGTAACCGGGAGGATACGCGGGAAAAACCTCAACTTCACCGCTTACCTGATTCCCGGCCAGCTTTTGCCCCATGCCTGGATTCCGGGTCTGGCCCGATCTGCTCGACAGCCCGTGGCTATACGCACCAGCAAACGCCCTGCCACGCAACAAATGCCCCTTTTTGGCACACGCGTGTGAACGCGCTCGTTACAACAGCTGTTACGTATCGCTACAGCTCTAGTGGTCGAAACCGTGGCGACCGAAGCTGAAAAACGGATTGCGTCAGGAAAATGAAACGCGTTGGGCCAATTCAGGAATGACGCGCGAGAGCAGGGACCCACATTAATGCATCAAACGCAGTCACCGCACCAAAACAACCCACCTTCTATCCACGGATTGCCTGATCATGAGGAATCCCCCCGTTCCAGGAGCATCAAGGTAACGCTGCCGACGGCCAGACCTGCTATTCCAGCGATGAAACTCAATACCCCATCAAAAAAAATGAGATATTTTTTCTTTTTATTTCATAGCCTTAACGAGAAAAACGAAAGTAAATACTAGTTTTTTCACGTTTTTTTCTCATTCTGCTTAGCTTTGTGCACGGTTGTTGCTATGTTACTGGACAAGGTTGAACGATCCTCTGGCGGAAAACAGAGAGCGATCAATCACGAAAGGTGGAGAAAATCATCCACCATTGGATACGCAGGCAGGGCGCAGGCTCGATGTTTCGATAGCCAGATCATTGAAGTCAGGCACCATCGAAGGCTTTGTGTTTGCGACATGGACCGTAATTATTTGCGACAGCGCTGTAAAGATTCTGCAAGGTTAGGTCTGTAACTATAGCCACCATTGTCAGCGAGATATAAGTTTCGCCGACACAAAAAAAGAAAGAGCCGTCCAGATAAAAAAACAGGTGGGCGGCAGTACTCTTCTCTTAAAAACCAAAGGAGCAAGTCACAATGAGAGTGATGAAGTGGAGCGCAATCGCACTGGCCGTTACTGCTGCCAGCACCCAATTGGCAACGGCTGCACCGTTTGTCAGCGACCAGGCTGATGCCAAGGGTTTCATTGACGGCAGCACACTGGACGTCAAGGCTCGCAACTACTATTTCAACCGTGATGGCAAAAATGGTGGCGGTGATCAGCGTGACTGGACTCAAGGTTTCTGGGGCAACTTCAGCACTGGCTACACTCAGGGCACTGTCGGCGTCGGCCTTGAAGCATTCGGCTACTGGGGTCTGAAGCTGGATGGTCAGAACCAATATGCCGGCTCGGGCAACCTGAGCCTCGATGGCAATGGCGATAACCGCGATGAACAGGGCAAGGCCGGCGGCGCTGTTAAATTCCGCGTTTCGAAGACTGAACTGAAAATCGGCGACATGCAGCCTACCAGCCCTGTATTCGCAGTGGGCGGCTCCCGCCTCTTGCCTCAGACCGCCAGCGGTCTCAGCCTGCAAAGCAGCGAGATCGCAGGTCTGGATGTTGAAGCAGGTCACTTCTACTCCGGCACCAGCCAGAACGACAACAGCCACGATGGCAATATCTTCGCCACCTACGCGTCAGTGGGCACGCCCATTACAGCAAGTAGCGCAGACTTCGCAGGCGGCAAATACGCCATCACCGACGGCCTTGGCGTTGCTTTCTACGCCGCGAAACTGGAAGACATCTGGAACCAGTACTACGCCAACGTGAACTACGCGCTGCCATTGACTGACGATCAGTCCCTTGCTTTCGATGCCAACATCTATCGCACCACCGATACTGGCAGCTCGAAAGCAGGTGACATCAGCAACACCGCCTTCTCCGGCTCGGTTGCTTACTCGTTCGCCGCAGCACACACCGTGACTCTGGCCTTCCAGAAAATCAACGGTGACACCCCATTCGACTACATCGGTATCGGTGACAACAACAAGGGTGGCGACTCGATTTTCCTGAATAACTCCATTCAGTACTCTGACTTCAACGGCCCTGGCGAAAAATCCTGGCAGGCTCGCTACGACCTGAACATGACACCGTATGGCGTGCCCGGTCTGAGCTTCATGACCCGTTACGTGACCGGTGATGACATCGACGGCACTAAAATGGCAGCCGATAGCCCCTACAGAGCTTATGGCTACCTCGCTGACGGCAAGCACCACGAAACCAACCTTGAAGCCAAGTATGTGGTTCAGAATGGCCCCGTCAAAGACATGTCGTTCCGCATCCGTCAGGCATGGCACCGTGGCAACACTGACCAGGCTGAAGGCGACGTTAACGAGTTCCGTCTGATCGTCGACTACCCGATCTCGATCCTGTAATCGCAACTCAGCTTCTCGTTTAAAGAAAAGCCCGGCTCATGCCGGGCTTTTTCATACATGGGCGAATCTGATTTCACTGCAATCCTGAAGCGGTCGCGGCCTGTACGAGACTAGACACTGCCCGTACAATGCCCAGTCATTTCCAGTCTCAGCAACCGACAACGGCCAACCATGCGCACCAGTCAATTTTTGCTCGCCACACAGAAAGAAACCCCTTCCGATGCGGTCGTGATCAGCCACCAGCTCATGCTGCGTGCGGGCATGATTCGCAAACTTGCTTCCGGCCTGTACACCTGGCTGCCCATGGGCTTGCGTGTGTTGCGCAAGGTCGAAGCCATCGTTCGTGAAGAAATGGACGCTGCTGGCGCACTGGAAGTACTGATGCCTGGTATTCAGCCCGCCGAGCTGTGGCAAGAGTCCGGCCGCTGGGAACAGTACGGCCCTGAACTGATGCGCCTTACTGACCGGCACAACCGTGAATTCTGCCTGGGTCCGACCCACGAAGAAGTCATCACCGATCTGGCCCGCAACGAGCTTAATAGCTATAAGCAGCTGCCAATCAATCTGTACCAGATCCAGACTAAATTCCGTGACGAGATCCGCCCACGCTTCGGTTTGATGCGTGGCCGCGAGTTCGTCATGAAAGACGCCTACTCGTTCCATGCTGATCATGCTTCCCTGCAGGTCACCTACGATCGCATGCACCTGGCGTACTGCAACGTGTTCTCGCGTCTGGGCCTGAAATTCCGCCCGGTTGAAGCCGATAACGGCTCGATCGGTGGCGCAGGCTCGCACGAGTTCCACGTACTGGCCGAATCTGGCGAAGACGATATCGTGTTCAGCGATGCTTCCGATTACGCGGCGAACATTGAAAAAGCCGAAGCCGTACCTCGGGAAACCAGCCGTGGCGCTGCAACTGAAGAACTGCGCCTGATCGACACCCCTGATGCCAAGACCATTGCGCAACTGGTGGAAGGCTTCAATCTGCCGATCGAAAAGACCATCAAGACTCTGGTGGTGCACGCTGCAGAAGAAGGCAAGCTGATTGCCCTGATCATTCGTGGCGACCACGAGCTCAACGAAATCAAAGCCGCCAAACTTGAGCAGGTTGCCAGCCCGCTGGTCATGGCATCCGAAGCCGAACTGCGCGCTGCAATCGGTGCCGGTGCAGGCTCGCTGGGCCCACTCAATCTGCCACTGCCTTGCATTATTGACCGATCGGTTGAGCTGATGAGCGACTTCGCTATTGGTGCGAACATCGATGACAAGCACTATTTCGGCGTCAACTGGGAACGTGATCTGCCTGTACCGGCCGTTGCCGATCTGCGCAACGTAGTCGCAGGTGATCCGAGCCCGGACGGCAAAGGCACACTCGAGATCAAACGCGGTATCGAAGTTGGCCACATCTTCCAGCTCGGGACCAAATACAGCGAAGCCATGAAGTGCCAGGTGCTTGGCGAGAACGGCAAACCGGTCAACCTGTCCATGGGCTGCTACGGCATCGGCGTTTCCCGCGTAGTTGCTGCTGCAATCGAGCAGAACAGCGACGACAATGGCATCATCTGGAATGACACCCTGGCGCCCTTCCAGATCGCCCTGGTGCCACTGCGTTACGAAACGGATGCAGTCCGCGAGGCGACCGACAAGCTGTACGCCGAACTGACCGCCGCAGGTTTCGAAGTACTGCTTGATGATCGCGACAAGAAAACCAGCCCTGGCAACAAGTTTGCCGACATGGAGCTGATTGGCATTCCGCATCGTATCGTCGTCAGTGATCGCGGTCTTGCCGAAGGGAACCTGGAATACAAGAGTCGGACCGAGTCCGAAGCCCAGGCCCTTCCGGTTGCCGAGGTACTGTCCTTCATCCAGGGCCGCGTCAGCCGCTGAGTCCCGAAAGCGCCCATCGAAAGGTGGGCGCTTTCGTTTCAGCAATGACGCGCCTTAATCCGCAAGAGATCTCATGTTCAAGCGATCCCCCTTTAGCCTGGGTTGCGTGCTGGTTTGCGCCACCCTGGTCAGCGGCTGCGCCAATCAACTGTCGCAACGTAGCGAGCACGAAGAACGCATCGAACGCAAATTGCTCTCGCATAGCGTTCAGATCGACCTCGGTGAACCCAAAACACTTGAGCTCCCGCAACGACGTGTGCGTATTCACGAACAACGGACCTTCGAGGTCACTGAATTTGAAGTAACGCGTCATTACGACCGATACACGCCCTACCAGCCCTGGCGAGAAATCTACGAGATTCCCCTCGGCGCAGTGGCGGTTGTCGCGGGCGTCGGTGCCAACGTCGCGAACGTCTTTGCGCTGGGCCGCCTGCCGGACAGCATGACCAAGGACTGGATCAACTACGGTGTCGCCGGGCTCAACCCGTTCATGAATGCGCCCTCCCACGGTCGCGCTCAGCAAAACCTGGCGGGTGTCAACGAGGTACAGCAGGACAAAAGAATCGAGAACACCACCCTGCCGTGGAGTGAGCGCCCGGTCATGGTCAAGGCCGGACCCCAGACGCACGAATTGATGACCGACCGAAATGGCGTCTTGCGCCTGAGCCTGCTGGACAGCCCGTTTGCTGAGCAGGATTTGAGTCATGTCACTCGCCTGTATCTGAGCGTCGAGGACGACCAGGACAACACCCATGCCAATGCAGATCTGGTGGTCAGCCGTGACTTGCGCGGAAAATTGATCGAAGCCCACGGCCTGATTTATGACGACCTGGAAGATGACGAGGTCAGCCAGTGGGTTTACCGGGTCAAGCGCCTTTCTGATCTGGGCCTTGAAGAAGAAGCCAGCGACCTTGAACAAAGCCTGATCGAACTGACCCGGGACGATCCGCAGTTGCAGCGCGAATTTCTGAAATCCCTGGCCAAGGATGCGGGCCGACTGGTGGCCGATCCCGGCGCGGAAAAGTGACCTGAAACGCCCTGTTTTCCGTAGGACTGGCTTTAGCCGGGAGAGGGCCAGTGCAGTCGCAGCATATTTGTCGTCAGCACCGATGCCCTCCCGGCTAAAGCCGGTCCTACGGTAGACACGAAACAGCGTCAATTCGAACGCGCAAACAGTTCCAACTGCTCATGTGCTTTTCGCAAATCATGCAAACGCACACCAATCCCCAGCAAACGGACTGGCTTGCCGCCCCGGGCAAATGCCTGGGTGAGCAAATGCTCGAAACTGCCCAGATCCCGTCCTATCCCTGCTTGCTCAAGTGTCGTCTGAGTGAAATCGTGAAACTTTACTTTCACGAACGGCTTGCCGGGCCGGTATTGCCCCTCCATCCGCTCTACCCGCCCGTTGAGGGTTTCCAGCAATTCTGGAAGCTTTTTCAGGCAACTGGCCAGATCAGGAAGATCGGTGTCGTAAGTATTTTCCACGCTTACAGACTGACGCCTGCTGTCATTTTGTACCGGTCGCTCATCAATACCACGAGCCAGTCCCCACAGACGCTCGCCGAACGAACCAAACTCTCGCACCAGCGCCAGCTTTTTCCAGTCCCGCAGATCAGTACAACTGACAATGCCCAGCTTTCCCAACTTGTCGGCAGTGACCTTACCAACACCGTGAAGCTTGTTGACGGGTAATTGCGCAACGAAATCTTCGACTTGATCGGGGGTTATCACAAACAGGCCATTGGGCTTCTTCCAGTCGCTGGCAATTTTGGCAAGAAACTTGTTAGGCGCAACGCCAGCCGACACCGTGATATGGAGCTGTCTGGACACCCGGCGTCTAATGTCCTGGGCAATACGCGTCGCGCTGCCTGAAAAATGGCTGGCGTCAGACACATCAAGGTACGCCTCATCCAGCGACAACGGCTCAATGAGGTCGGTGTAGTCACGGAAGATGGCCTGGATTTCTTTGGACGCCTCTTTATAGGCATCCATTCTCGGCTTGACGATGGTGAGGTCAGGACAAAGCTTCAATGCGTGCCGCGATGACATGGCCGAGCGCACACCGTAAGCGCGTGCCTCGTAATTGCAGGTCGCAATGACACCTCGCCTATCCGCAGAGCCACCCACCGCCAGCGGTTTGTCCGCCAGTCGAGGGTCATCGCGCATTTCGATGGCTGCATAAAAGCAATCACAGTCAACATGGATGATTTTTCGCTGCGTCATGTAGGCATTATGCGGGAGACGTGGCTGGTCAGTATCTCACTCGTATCGACATGTGACATCTCATGATGCGCACACCCGAGAAAAATTGATGCGTTTGAATCGCTATTCAATTCCCTGAACATTGCATGACAGGCCCACACAGCGGGGCTTACAGCCTGTCCAGGCGGTCAATAAACAGCGCTAACCGATTGAAGGAAAAGCAATTTCCGAAAATTAGCCATTGACAGCCCGGCGTTCCTCTGTAGAATGCCGCCACACAGACGCGGGATGGAGCAGTCTGGTAGCTCGTCGGGCTCATAACCCGAAGGTCGTCGGTTCAAATCCGGCTCCCGCAACCAAACATCAAAAAAGGCTACTCGAAAGAGTGGCCTTTTTTGTGCCTGTCGTTTGAGGAGGATGCGTGAGCTCCTGCAGAAAAGGGTCAACCCGAAAGGCAGTGACCTCCCGTGACCTGATGAGCAAAAATCTTTACCCGACCGGGACTTAAATCTCCAACCACCTGAATCAGACTAATTTGCCGACTTCCCTCATTAAAGGTTGACACTTCGTCGTTCGGCTGTAGAATGCCGCCACACAGACGCGGGATGGAGCAGTCTGGTAGCTCGTCGGGCTCATAACCCGAAGGTCGTCGGTTCAAATCCGGCTCCCGCAACCAAACATCAAAGAAGGCTACTCGAAAGAGTGGCCTTTTTTGTGCGTGTCTGAAAAGCGACGCAAGGTCTTGTCTGGACAGACCTTTTCCCTTCCTCTCTGCGCAGCACCTCCCCGCCTTGTAACGTAACATTACAAAACCCGACAGTTTTGCAGCACTCTGCCGATAGCTGTTTAGCAGCTGAACTGTTGCTGAACAGCTCCATGAACGAACAGGCTCCATTCGCTCGTTAGACGATGACGCGCTAACATCTCGAAATATTTTTTGCGTAGGGATTGGTAAGTTGGCTGTATACCTCCATTCTGTCGCGCACGATCCAAGGAGTGATTGATGCGCGCCAACCCGTCAGAACCGAACGAAGCAGTTACGGCGAATCAACCCATCCAACCTGCCCGCCTCCAGTGGCTGGAGTTGTTGAGTAAATATCGCCAGCCCATAGGGCTGGGCGTTACGTTGCTGCTATTTGCCGTGGCCTTGATTGCTTGCCGACACATGTTGAGCGAGCTTGACCTCTATGCGCTGCAGGATTCATTACTGAGCGTACCGACTCCGTCTCTGGCAGGTGCTTTGCTGGCCACGGTGATCGGCTTCATTATTCTGCTGGGCTATGAATGGTCTGCCAGTCGTTACGCCGGGGTTGATCTGCCCAACAAAACCCTCGCCATGGGCGGTTTCACAGCCTTCGCCATTGGTAACGCCGTGGGCTTGTCGATGCTGTCAGGCGGCTCGGTGCGCTATCGCCTGTATTCACGAAAAGGCATTGGCGCAGTCGAAGTAGCCCGCATGACGCTGTTCGCCAGCCTGTCGCTGGGCTGCGCCCTGCCACCGCTGGCAGCACTGGCAACGCTTAGCAATCTGTCCGGGGCATCGCTGGCTCTACATACTCCGGTAGACGTGCTGGCGGGCATCGCTATTGGCGTACTCGTGCTGACAGCCGTGCTGGCCGTTGCGGTCTATCGCCGCAGACTGCCTGAGCAGACCATCCCGCATACCCTGCTGGTGCGTGCAGGACGCCGGACTCTGCGCCTGCCCGGCGTTCGCCTGACGCTAATGCAACTGGTGATTACAGCACTGGACGTTGCAGCAGCTGCGACTGTTCTCTATCTCCTGCTGCCACAATCACCACCCTTTGGCGCATTTGTGTTGGTGTATCTGCTGGCCCTCGCCGCAGGCGTGCTAAGCCATGTGCCCGGTGGCGTGGGGGTTTTCGAGGCCATCCTGCTTGCCGCGTTCGCCAACGAGCTGGGCGCAGCGCCGCTCGCCGCAGCGTTGCTGCTGTATCGGATGATCTACGTCGTCCTGCCACTGTTACTGGCCTGTCTGGTGCTGCTGTTCACTGAAGGTCAGCGCCTGCTGCCAACCAAACAGGCGATGCGCGTCGCGTCGGGCCTGGCGGCACCGATTCTGGCGTTGCTGGTGTTCCTTTCCGGTGTCGTGCTGCTGTTCTCTGGGGCGACTCCTGAAATCGATACCCGCCTGGAAGACCTGGGATTTCTCATCCCTCATCGTCTGATCAACCTTTCGCACTTTGGCGCCAGCCTGATTGGCGTCCTGTGTCTGCTGTTAGCCCAAGGGCTGCGCCGTCGCCTGTCGGCCGCATGGATGCTGACGGTCATTCTGCTACTGGCAGGTGCCGCGCTGTCGATGCTCAAAGGCTTCGACTATGAAGAAGCCACGTTGCTGATCCTGACCGCAGCGCTGCTGGCTATCTTCCGCCGCTCTTTCTACCGCCCCAGCCGTCTGCTGGAACTGCCCTTCTCGCCGCTGTATCTGGTAGCGACCTTGTGCGTATTGGGCGCATCGTTCTGGCTGCTGCTGTTCGCCTATCAGGACGTGCCTTACAGCCACCAGCTGTGGTGGCAGTTCACGCTGGACGCGGATGCTCCTCGTGGCTTGCGTTCCGCATTGGGCAGCGCCGTATTGCTGATCATTATTTCCCTCACCTGGTTACTGCGCACCGCACGCCCGGTTATCAAGTTGCCGGATGCTTCGGAGCTCGCCAAAGCCGCCGAGATCGTCAACGCGTCGTCACAGCCTGACGGCGGACTGGTGCTGACCGGTGACAAAGCTGTTCTGTTGCACCCGCAAGGCAATGCTTTTCTGATGTACGCCCATCGGGGCCGCAGCCTGGTTGCCCTCTACGACCCAATAGGCCCAACGCAACAACGCGCCGAGCTGATCTGGCAATTCCGTGATCTGTGTGACGTGCACCACGCCCGGCCAGTGTTCTATCAGGTGCGCGCAGAAAATCTGCCGTTCTATATGGACATCGGCCTGACTGCGATCAAGCTGGGTGAGGAAGCACGTGTCAACTTGCTGCGCTTTGATATCGAAGCCAAGGGCAAGGAAATGAAAGACCTGCGCTACACCTGGAATCGCGGTGGGCGTGATGGCTTGTCGCTGGAAATCTATGAAGCAGGTCAGGCACCGCTGGACGAGCTGAAAATTATCTCGGACGCATGGCTCACCGGCAAGAACGTCCGTGAAAAAGGCTTCTCACTGGGTCGTTTCAGCCCTGAGTACCTCAAGCATTTCCGTATCGCAATCATCCACTTCGAAGGTAAGCCGGTGGCGTTTGCCAACCTGCTGGAGACTTCACGTCGCGACCTCGCCAGCCTGGATCTGATGCGCGCTCACCCTGATGCACCGAAGCTGACCATGGAGTTCATGATGGTCGGGCTGATTCTGTATTACAAAGAGCACGGCTACGAACGCTTCAGCCTCGGTATGGTGCCCCTGTCGGGCCTGCAGCCACGGCGTGGCGCGCCCTTGACTCAGCGCCTGGGCTCGATGGTGTTCCGTCGTGGCGAGCAGCTCTACAACTTCCAGGGCCTGCGTCGCTTCAAAGACAAATTCCAGCCTGACTGGGAACCCCGCTATATGGCCGTGCCCGCCGGACTCGATCCGCTGGTGGCACTGGCTGACACCGCTGCCCTGATTGCGGGCGGCCTGACTGGATTGGTGAAACGCTGATGATTCAACGCTACCGGCGCATTTTGCTCGCAGCACTGCTGATTGTTTTGGTTCTGATTCTCGGGGTGTGGCTGTGGAGCCGCCCTGCCCCACCGGCAACACTGGACCGTTCGACATTGACCGACGGTTCAGCCCTGACCAGCGTTACGCCGGGCACCCGGGCCAAGGTTCGTGTCGCACTGGCAGTCACCGCAGACGACTTGCTGTCAGACAAGCAATTACAGGCGCTGAGCCAGGATGCTTCTGCCCGAATTATCCAGGTTGTACTGCCCAAGGACGACTGCACCCTGCAGCAGAAGACCTTTAATGAAGCGCTTGGCAAACTCGATGAAGCACCGACCGTGGTTGCCGGTATTGGCCCAGGGGCAACGCTGGCGTGGCGCTGGCTCGCTGGGCAGAACAACGACAAGGCTGAAGCGATTTCAGTAGGCTTTTATCTGGAACAACCTTCTCAACCGGTCAAGCCGCTCGAGCCAGACGAAACGCCACCCGTGATCTGTGACGTGCCGCTGCCCAAAACCGCGCCACACGGTCACTGGATGGTGGCGTGGAACGATGCACCGGACGATGAACCTGCCGCGTTCGTGCGCGATCAGGCTAACGCCGATACCAGCATCAGCGATTACGACATCAAGCTGCCGCAAGTCCTCAACAGCGAGCTGCGCCGCAAGCTGGTCGGCGAAGACGACAAAGGTGGCGGTCTTGGTATCCCTGTCGTAGAAGTGCCTGCTGCGCAACCATCGGATACCGTGACGCTGTTCCTGTCCGGTGACGGTGGCTGGCGTGATCTGGACAAAGTTGTTGCTGGAGATATGGCCGGGATGGGCTATCCAGTCGTAGGCATCGACGTGCTGCGCTACTACTGGGAGCACAAATCCCCTGAACAGACCGCAGCCGACCTGACCGAGCTGATGCAGCACTACCGGCAAAAATGGGGTGCCAAGCGCTTCATTCTGGCGGGTTACTCATTTGGTGCCGATGTCCTGCCCGCCGTTTACAACCGATTGGCGCAAGAGGATCAGGACCGCGTCGACGGCATGATCCTGCTGGCCTTCGCACGCACTGGCAGTTTCGAGATTCGCGTCGATGGCTGGCTGGGTGCAGCGGGCAAGGATCTGCAGACAGGTCCGGAAATGGCGAAACTACCGGGTGACAAAGTGCTCTGCGTCTATGGCGTGGAAGAGACCAAGGAAAGTGGCTGCACCGACACCACCGCTGTCGGCGAGAAGTTGCAATTGCCTGGGGGTCACCACTTCGATGAAAACTACCCGGCGCTGGCCAAGCGTTTGATTGCGTTCATCAACAAGCGTCAGGGTAAGACTCAGGCCCAGTAATACAGGTTCTGGCAGCACAAAAAATCCCCGTCAGCTGTGAGGCTGCGGGGATTTTTTTTGTTGTGGAGTTTGTCCGTGTAGACCCGCATCCCTGTTGG
>NZ_JACONW010000004.1 GCF_014357575.1 Pseudomonas folii
TATCGCGGGCAAGCACCGCTCCCACAGGACTGGCGTCGAACCTGATAGCTGTGGGCTGCTGGACGACAGCCTCCTCTTCATCATGGCTATCGAGTGAGCAGCTCAGACAAGCTCTTCAACCCAGAACAATCAGCGCCCCACGCTGAGCCACACGCCATGTACTGGGCGTCACTCCCACCAGCCGCGTGAAAACCCGGGTCAGGTGCGGCTGGTCTGAAAACCCGCACGCCTGGGCAATCTCGACCAGCGACCGTCCAGGCTGGGCCATCAACAACTCTTTGGCTTTCTCGACGCGCATCTGCAGCAACCAGGTGTGCGGCGCAACGCCCGTGGCCTGTTTGAACGCGCGAGAGAAGTGACTGCGACTCAGCGAACACTCCCGAGCAATCCGCTCCACAGAAAGATCGTTGCCCAGATTGCTGGCGATCATTTCCTTGGCCAGACGCTCCTGCATCGGCGTCAGCGTGGTAGTGAATTTTCCGGTCAGAGAGGCAACGCGCCCGTATTGAGTGACCGAATGCGCGCACATCGCCAACAGGATGTGATCAATGAACAACTGATTGGCGGCTGCCGGATTGCGTAGCGCGGGCAGCATCGCCTGCGCCAGGTGGTACAGCACCGGATCCTGAGCACCCTGTTCGTAGCGGAATCCACTGATGATCCGCCCGCCATTTTCACGCTGGTATTCGTCGAAGGTCTGTCGCGGAATGTTGAAGCGCAGATTGTCATAAGAGGCGCGATGCTGGCAGCGCAACTCATCCCCCATGAACGGCAAGGAAACACTGCCCTGACGATAACCACCGGCATAACTCAGACGTCGGCCACGCCATAACCGATGCTCGGCAAAATCCTCGAGCTGGACGATGATCGAAAAGGCATCGAGGCAGGGAATATCAATGATCTTCTCAGGATCCGGGCGTGCATCCACCACCCGCGTGGCGGAGAACTTTTCGGTATACAAATGGGCGATTGCGGGGGCGCTCAAGTTGATTCCTTCAGCTCGGGGCGGGTAACAGGTTCAACCTACTCTATCGGCAAAACCAGACATCCGCGACCGGGCTCTTGTCGGACGATATATCGCTACTGAATAAATCTTTTCTCTGAAGGAGCTCACGAGCACCGTGAGGCAGCGATGGCGGCCTTTCTGATAAACCGCTATCGCGGCCTGGCGGTGCTCGTGCGCTCTCATCAAACAACGGCAAAATACTGGCTTGAAATACATTTTCTGTAGGAGCTGCCGAAGGCTGCGAAGCATTTCTCCTGACATACCGCCATCGCAGCCTTCGGCAGCTCCTACAGATCCTGTGTTGTTGCGCGACAGCGCGACGACCTGACGATATGGCGACGGGGCAGTCGCTGGTCGTGAGTTGATAGCGGCAGCGCTGAACTCATGCCGGGCTTGATTCGTTCAGTCAGGCGATACCAGTGCCGGGCACTGAACCAGATGTTCTTTCAGGAACTCGATCAACGCTTGCACCGGACGCGAGCCCTGACGGTGTTGCGGGTAGACCGCCGACAACGCCAGTGATGGCGTGCGGAACTCGTTCAACACGCGGACCAGACGCCCGTCTTCCAGCGCCGCGCCGACAATGAACAGCGGCAGATAGGTGATCCCCAACCCGCCAATGGCAGCATCGCGCAACAGCTCGCCATTATTGGAGCGCATGCGTCCGCACAAGTTGACCGCCAAGGGCTTGCCATTTCGCTCAAAGCGCCACTGCACCTGACGGCTATGGCCATAAGGCAAACAATCATGATGCTTGAGCTCTTCCGGCTCGGCAGGGGCGCCGTGTCGTTCAAGGTAGTCTGGACTGCAACAGAACACCCGCTCGATATTGGCAATGTGACGGGCGATCAGCGTCGAGTCTTCCAGTACACCGATGCGCAGCGCCAGGTCGTACCCCTCCCCCAGCAAATCCACGGCGCGATCACTCAGGTCCACTTCTACTGACACCTCGGGATAGCGTTGCAGGAAAACCGGCAACAACGGCCCCAGATGTTCGACGGCGAACGACAACGGCGCAGTAATACGAATGGTGCCCCGCGGTTGAGTGTTCTGCCCGGCTATGCTCTGCTCGGCCTGTTCAAGATCCGCCACCAACCGCAACGCCGATTCGTAATAGGCCTGGCCCAACGGTGTGACGTCCAGCCGGCGGGTTGAACGGTTGAGCAAGCGCACGCCGAGACGCTCTTCGAGTTGAATCAGGCGGCGACTGATGAATTGCTTGGAAAGCCCCAACTGTTCGGCGGCAGCAGTGAAACTCCCGGATTCCATCACTTGGGTAAATATGCGCATATCTTCGAAAGGGTTCATTGTCGCTCACCGGTTGACAGTCCAACGCTTTCTACCAGCTTTATCCGCCCAATGCATGCGCTTAATCTGCGGTGACTGTATTCCCATCGCTGCACCGACTTCCTACAGGATCAGATCATGCCCGCATTTATTCAAAGCTATCCGCTGATCTGCAGCCTGTTGCTGGTCCTGCTGGATCTGGTCAGTTGGAACCTGGTGCCGTACCCCTATCGATTGCAGAAAGTTGCGGTTCGGCTGGCGTTGTTTCTGGTTTATAGCGTGGTGATCATCAGCGCGGGCCTCAGCCCACTGGACAGCGCCCCCTGGGAAGAAGACAGCGCCCGGCATCTGGCGGCCACCGCACTGGAAATCGTCTGGTGGATTCTGGCGGCGAGGACCCTGACTGAAATCATTGGCACGCTGCTGATGCGCCGCATCGGTCACAGCGGTCGCTTGCTGCAGGAAGTGATCGGCGCCGTGATCTTTCTGATCGCTATCGTGGCTGCCGCCGGTTATGTGATGCAGCTTCCCGTCAAAGGCTTGCTGGCGACTTCCGGAGCAATGGCCATCGTGGTCGGCCTGGCGTTGCAGAGCACGTTGGCCGACGTGTTTTCAGGGATCATCCTCAACACCACCAAGCCCTATCAGGTCGACGACTCAATCAGCATTGACGGCGTAGAGGGCAAAGTCGTCGATATCGACTGGCGTGCTACTCACTTGCTGACCGGCACCGGCAGCACGGCGGTCATCCCCAACTCGGTGGCCGCCAAAGCCAAAATCGTCAATCTGAGTCGGCCCAAGGACATGTTCGGGGTATCGATCAACATCATGGTATCGCCCCACATTCGCCCGCGCCGCGTATTGGATGCACTGGACCGCGCGCTACAAGGCAGCAGCGCCCTGCTGCCATTCCCCAAGGCCCGTGCGGTGGTCAAGGAGGCCAGCCCAACCACCATCGAATATACCGTCACCGGTTTCATCAAGGATCTGGACAAGAAGAGCGAAGTCCGCAATCTGCTGTTCGACCTCGCTTATCGCCACCTTGAAGCAGCGGGCATTGCCTGGCAGTCCGATGTGGTGGCAGAACCGGTATCCCGCGCCCGAACCCTGCTGGACGAAGTGAAGGTATTCCGCGCACTGAATACCGAAGAGAAAAACCATCTGGCGCAGAGCATGTCCGCCAGGGAGTACGCCGCGGGCCAAGTGATCATCGAAGCCAATGAAGTGACCGACAGCCTGTTGGTGATCGCCACCGGCGTTGTGTCGGCCGAAGTGTCCGACGGCAAGGCCTTCATCGAAGCTGGGCGCATGGGCCCAAGCGAAGTGATGGGCGAACAGAGCGTCCTTGACGATACGCCGTCCGAAGCACGCTTCACGGCTCTTACCTCATGCGTGGTGTACAGCATCGACAAGAGCATGGCCCGGGAAACCATGGAACGTGAAGGCCAGATCAAGAACGCCCTGAAAAAACTTCAGGCCGTGCGCCAACACAGCAGCCAGTCATTGCTGACCGAGAAACCGGCAGCCATCAAGAAAGGCAGTTTTCTGGGGTGGTTGCAGAAGCGGTGAAGTGTCCATTGCCCTGCGCAGTCTGTAGCAAGCTGCCGAAGGCTGCGAAGCAATTTTACTGACACATCGCTTTCGCAGCCTTCGGCAGCTCCTACAGAAACCGTATAAACCGGACTCTCAGGCCTTGCGCACAGCATCCTTCCAGACCTGCGCCCCATCAAAAAACGCGTGGGCATTGCTGACCAGTGTTTCCAGGTGGTAACCGCCTTCCTGCACGATCACGCATGGCAAGCCCAGGCTGCGAATCCGCTCACCGAGTTTCGCGAATCCTTCACGAGTCACGGCCACCTGACTCTGTGGGTCATGCTCGTAAATATCGAAGCCCAGGGACAACACCAGCACCTGCGCGTCAAAAGATTTGACGGCGTCCAGCGCCTGCTCAAGTTTGTCCATGAACACCGACTCAGGCGAACCATGTGGCATCGGGAAGTTCACGTTGCAACCCACTCCAGCGCCTGCGCCCTGCTCGTCTTCGAACCCGGCAACGCCAGGGTAGAAGTTCTCCGGATCGCCATGAATGGAGACATACAACACATCATCGCGATCGTAAAAGATTTCCTGAATCCCCTGACCGTGGTGCATGTCAGTGTCCAGCACGGCGACCCGCTCGAAGCCATCGCGTAAAACCTGAGCAGCCACTGCCGCGCTGTTGAGGTAGCAAAAACCACCGGCAGCTTCTTTGCGGGCGTGGTGTCCGGGTGGACGGCACAGCGCATACGCCGCTGGCTCCCCGTCGAGCACGGCTTTGGCCGCCGCAACCGCACTTTGAGCAGACCAGTAAGCGGAACGCCAGGTGCTTTCGCCCACCGGGCAACTGCCATCTGCCAGATAACGGGCAGCCTGAGCGAGAATGCCGCGCAGAGCATTGGGCTCGCGAACGAAGATATTCGACATCACTTCATCGCCCCAGTCCTCGGGCATCTTCTTCCACTCTGTGTGCGCGCTTTTCAAGAACGTCAGATAAGCATCGCTGTGGACCGCCAGCAAAGGATCGAGGCCGAAATCAGCCGGTTGCCGAATATCGAACGCCAGGCCCTGAACCGCTTGCAGCAAATTCTGGGCTCGTTGCGGGATTTCCTGTGGCGTGCGCATTTGCCCACGGGAGTAATAGCTCTTCGGGAAATGCAGAAGCTGTTCAGGATGAAAAAAACTGAGCATGGGATGTTCCTCATTCAGTAGGTCGCGCCAATCAGGCTTCGCGAGCAGTTTCCAGTTCGAATGCTGTGGCATGTCGCTTGGCGAGTGCCAATACACAGATCAGCGAGGTGCCCGCAATCAGGCTGTAGAACAGTGCCATCGGCCACCATTGGCCGGGATAGGAATGCGCCAGCCAGGTGCCGATCAACGGAGTAAGACCGCCTGCCAGGGCGCCGCACACCTGATACGCCAGGGAGATCGCTGTGTAGCGAACCCGGGTTTCAAACATGCCACTGACGTAACCGGCGATCACCGCATAAAACGACGCCATGCAGACCACCGCCAGGGCGATTCCGAGAATGATCAACGGTGCCTGACCGCTGCTGACCAGAATGAACATCGGATACGGTGAGGCCATCGCCAGTATCGTCACGCCGCACAGGAAGCGCGTGGCACCGATTTTCTCCGCAACCCATGCGGCGATGGGCTGAATGCAGAACTGGATGATCGCCACCACAAACAAGCACTCCAGAATCAGCGACCTTGGCAGGCCCAGTTGCTGAGTGGTGTACGCAATCATGAAGGTGTTAGTGAAATACACACCGGCGATGCCCAATGTGTTTGCGCCGATGCACAGCAGCAAAGGCCGCCATGAAGTCTTGAGCACCTCGAATACCGGAGCCTGCGCCTTACGCCCGGACTTTGCGACATCCAGTCGTGCCTGCTCTTTGTCATTGAGAAATTCAGGCGATTCATTGACGCCCAGGCGAATCGCCAAGCCTACGACCAGCAAGGCTGCGCTGGCCAGAAACGGCAGGCGCCAGCCCCAGCTCATCAGGTCTTCCTCTGGGAGACGCGTTACTGCGCTGAACGCCAGCAGCGAAAGGATCAAACCCGCCGGGCTGCCCAACTGCGCAAAGGAGGCAAAGAAATTACGTCGGCCTTTGGGCGCATGTTCACCCGCCATCAACACTGCGCCGCCCCACTCGCCTCCGACGGCAATGCCTTGCACCACACGCAGCAGGATGAGCAACACCGGGGCCGCTGCGCCGATTTGCGCATAAGTCGGCAGCAAGCCGATACAGACCGTGACCACGCCCATCATCACCAATGTGATGACCAGCGACTTCTTGCGGCCGATCCGGTCGCCGATATGACCAAACACGATGCCGCCCAGGGGCCGGGCGAAAAAGCCCACGGCAAAGGTACCGAAGGCCGCCATGGTGCTGAACAATTTATCTTCAGAGGGGAAAAAGAGCTGACCGAATACCAGCGCGGCGGCGGTGGCATAGATATAAAAGTCGTACCACTCGATCATCGTACCGATGAACGCGGCAGCAGCAGCCCGGCGTGGCTGCGCAGAAGCAGTGGGCTTCATGAATCAACTCCATTGGTTAGTTTTTTTTGGCAGGAGGAAAAGGTGTTGCCGGGTCGCTCTGTTGGCAACTCTGGACTGATTTTTTGCCCACGAGGCATAATCAGTCAAATTTCTATTTATTATTCGAACTATAAGCCGCAATTATAGTGAGGTGGACGTGACCGACTCTTCCCGCGATATTTCTCCGTTGCTCAATGACCGCCTTGACTGGAATCTGCTGCGTACCTTCCGGGTCATCGGCCAGGAGCTCAGTATCAGTCGCGCCGCGGCCAGAATGCACTTGACCCAACCGGCGGTCAGTCAGGCCCTCAAACGTCTGGAAGAACAACTGGGTTGTCAGCTCATTGCCCGTCGCGGGCCACGTTTTGACCTCACAGAAGCCGGAGTGAAAATTTTCGCCCTGGCGGGTGAGATGTATGGCCAGGTCTCGCAAGTGAGCAACACCTTGCAGATGCCAGGGGACGAAGTGATCGGCAAAGTGCGCCTGTTGATGATCAGCCGGATTGTGTCGAACAACTTTGATAATTTCCTGACGGAGTTCCACCGTCAGCATCCACGGGTTGACTTGGAAGTCGACGTGATGCGCAGCTCTGATATCGTCAGTGCCCTGCTGGAAAAAACCGCCACCCTGGGGCTGAGCCTTAATCGCCGGCCACAGCCACGGCTGGAACAACGGCTGTTTCAACGCCAGCGTTATGTATTTTTCTGCGGCCGGAATCATCCGCTGTATGGTCGCACCGACCTCAGCCAGAGCGATCTGCAGTCAGAAAACTTCGTCAGTTTCACCAGTGATCAAATCGGTGGGATGCTCTCACCCTTGACCATCTTTCGTGACCAGCAGGGATTTAGCGGGCGGATTGTGGCGTCATCTTCAAGCCTCGAAGAAATCAGGCGACTGGTCATTGCGGGGATTGGTCTGGGATGCCTGCCGGAGCATGTCGTGGTTGATGATGTGGAGCAGGGTCTGCTGTGGCGAGTGCCGCCTCTGGAGGGTGTTGCGGATGTCGATATTCACTTGCTGTGGAACCGCGAACAGCGCATGAGCCGTGCCGAAACAGTGTTTATCGAAGGACTGGCAGCGCGGCTGGACAATTCATGAAGCGTTTAATCTTCATGATCAATCCAGCCGCGCTTTAATACAGAAGTGGAACAAGCAGTTCCTGATCAGTTTTTATTTCGGCAATCATTCAACGCTTGATACTTGACGGTATTCAACGCGCCTTTGGAATCTTCGTAAGTCATCAACTGCGGGTTGACGCCGCACGTTTTGGAAGCTGAAGACATACGCACAACTTTCTCGACATCCAGTTTCATGCCGTACTCATACTTCACGATGCCGGGTGGCGTCTGGTTTTTCTCGGCGGCATAATCCGCGACAAACGCCTGGTGCTCCTTGATAATCTTGCTGGCTACCGGATCATGATCGCTGGAAGCGAAAGAAGTAGCAGGTACAAGTACGGCAAGTGCAAGCATCAACGATTTAGCGATTTTCATTTTCTCTGTCTCCGTTTAGTGGGTGATTGAAAGATAACAACCCATCGCTAACAATGACGTGGCGCGAAAATGACGATTTGGAAATCTTAAAAAAACGTTGAATTCCTGCCAACTCGGTTAATAACAATATTGTAATTATTCACTCACCGTCCTGTTAGCTTCGATATTTATACTCGACGCTAACACTGAGGAGCACGACGCAGGTGGCTTCAAGACTCCGCAGTAACTGCCCTTAAACAGAATGGTAATTACGATGAACCTGATCAAATCCATAGCCTTCACAGTCGCCGCCCTATCATCTGCTGCGGCAATGGCCCACGACGGAAGTGAGCGCGCCAGCCCGGCCGCTGAAAAAATCAAGATTGTCCAGGAACAGCGCTTCAACGATCAACTCAACGAGGCGTCGCGCCTCGTTAACACCGAGAAGAAGACGTCGGTTGACGAACCTGAAAAAGGTTAAGGATTAACTTCGGTTCCACTCTATTCACCTTTAGCAGCTGACAAGCTCCTTTGGTCAAGGTGAATCTTTAGCGCCCTTCGGGGCGCTTTTTTTGCTTGTTAATTAACTTGGCATCCCATACTCAGTTAGCTTCGAACAAACCAAGATAGCGTAAGCCGTTATAAGTTTTTTCAGGCGAGATGCTGATGACTCCATCACCGTCGGTGTACCAGAAGACTGCGTTGGCTTCAATAATGCCTAACGCTGCGCAGGCATTTTTGGCCCTTTCCCAGTCACTCGAATCAATGGGAGCGTCTTTCAGGATTTCATCAACCGTGACCGGTGTGTCGCGCCGCGCAATGATGCCTATAAAATCTTCGTCATACCATTTGACGCCTACATCCTTGCAGAAACCGCAGACCCGGTAGTCAGGGTCGTCAAAGCCATCTTCCGTGGAATAATCCAGCTCAAAATATTGTTGATATTCCCTTTCGGCCGAAAAGTTAATGCCCACCCACACATGAACGTAGTCATATTTGTCCAAATCATACGTGATCATTGACGCCCCCCCATTGCAGACACCCGTCATGATAAATGCCTGTCGCACTGAACGCATCAATACTCTTCACATTGGCACCCTGCATTTTTTGGGTGCAGAACGCGTCGCGAGTCGTTAGGGTACTTTGAATAAATCCAACCTGTTCAAGGATCCACTCATGCCGTTGATGTTTTCGCGTTCTGCCCTCTCCTGCGCGCTGGCGCTAGCTGTCACGCTGGGGGCGAGTTCCCTCGCTCAGGCTGCCACACCCGACGCACGGGTTCAGTCGGCAGCCGAGCAATACAAGGAGCCTGCGCTCAAGTTGCTGGAGCAATTGGTAAACATCGATTCCGGGTCGGGTTACGAGCCAGGTTTGACCCAAGTGAGCGCGATCGTTATCGAGGCATTAAAAAAGCTCGGAGCGACCATTGAAACCGTCCCCAATACCGCGCCCGACAAGAGCAAACACGTGGTTGCAACGTTCAAAGGCACGGGTAAAGCAAAAATATTGCTGATGGCGCACATGGATACCGTGTTCAAGGAAGGTTCGGCCGCTGCCCGGCCTTTCCATATCAAGGACGGTCGCGCTTACGGGCCTGGGGTGATGGACGATAAAGGCGGGATTGTCGCTGGCATCTACGCGCTGCAGATTCTGAAAAACCTCAATTTTACCGACTACGCGCAGATCACTTTCTTGCTGGACGCCAGCGAAGAGACGGGTTCAGCTGCCGCGACCGAGCTGATCAAGGCAACGGCCAAACAACATGACGTGACGTTGAACCTTGAGCCAGGCCGTCCAGCCGATGGCCTGGTCGTGTGGCGCAAAGGCAGTGCCACGGCAGAGGTAGAGGTCAAAGGCAAAGCCTCGCACGCAGGTGTTGCGCCAGAACTGGGGCGGAACGCGGCCATGGAAGCGGCCCACCAGATCCTGCAGTTGGGGCAACTGGGCGATGCCGAGAAGAAGACCACCATCAACTTCACCACCATTAATGCCGGTGACCGGACTAATGTCATTCCCGATCATGCCATTGCCAAGGCCGATGTTCGTGCAGCGGTGCCCGAAGAGTTCGACCGCATCGAGAAAGACCTTGCGCGAGTCTCGGCAGATAAACTGATCCCGGATACCGAAGTCTCGACGCGCCTGGTTCGTGGACTGCCACCCATGCCGCAGACTGCGGAAACCGACAGGCTCGTGAACATCGCTCAGGGTATCTATGGCGAACTGGGGCGCAAACTGACCATCGAAGGCAGCGGCGGAGCGGCCGATGCAAGCCTGGCGGCGAGTGTCGGTGTGCCCACGCTGGACGGCTTCGGCATCGTCGGCGGCAACATTCACACCCCCGAAGAGTACGCCGAAGTCGAAAGCGTCTCGCCCCGCATTTATCTGCTGACGCGCATGATCATGGAGCTTTCTGGCAACCCGTCCAAACCATAACTGACGAGCTTTGGCGCTGGGGCCTTACGAACGGTAAGGTACCCCACGCTACCAGTCGCCCCGCCACTGCTCGACAAATTCAGTGTCTCTGGACAGACCGACTCTCTCCCCCAATTGGTACAAAGCCTCCATCAGGGACTCGCGCTCCACTGTTTCAATCTCATCTTCGAACTGGTTAATGTGCAGCACCGCTTTTTCGAACAGCGGCAGCGCGAGCTCAGCCGCATCCGCGCCCTGTAATTTCAGCACTTCAACATAAAGCGCAGAGACCACAGGATAAATTTTAGCCAGAAGCTCCTCATCCCCTTCCAACAACTGAAGTCCCGTTTTTACATCCGGCTCAGACATCGAAGCCTCAGCCTTTTCCTTGCGGGACAAGAGCAGCGCCTCCGGGGTTTTTAACGACGGGAAAATAAATTGCTTGCTGTCATCCCAATTGATACCCGTGTCGTAAAAAAAACGCAGTCTTTCTTGCAGCTTGACCGGGTCGCCGTTAACGCCGCAGAAGTCATGACCTTCAATGATCTCAAGATCTTTCTCAGGACATAGATCAGACTTCAGCACCGTCGCCCCGACACTCGAGTAACGGTCGCTCAGTTCTATGAGGTCAGCGGTGTATGTGCCCTCTGACACCCACCTGAAATCCAGCATTTTTTTCAGTATCGGGCGTTCGTTGATCTTCACTTCACCTGCGGTCAGGAATCGCATGAATAGTTTCTTGACCGACTTTTCGGCAATAAACAGGCAGAACACAATGGGGCTGTCATTTAAATCAACGCCCGCCCATTCATCGGCCGTTCTGAAGGTGTCAAAAAACTCCATCAGGCCGTTTTCTCGCATCTGGGCAAGGGTATAGATGCCCTCAGCGACTTCGACAACGAGCACGGCATCATCAACCCACTTGATTGTTTTCACTGTCCAGACGCCTCTTTTAATAGGGTCAACCTTGCGGTTGAGCAACCAGTTTCGCTTCTTCCATGAACCCGTGTTCAATCAGGTAGCGCTTCCCACCGCTGATGACATAGCTCTTGAAACCTTCCCGCGACAATTCAAAATCTGCAGTGGCGAGGTTACGAAAAAGCGTAGGACGCGCGCTCTTGTAAAGAAACAGGATGTCGTCTCCGACTTTACCTATCAGTGGCTTGGCATAGGTGGTGTTCTGGCATTCCATGATTTCCCCGGTGCAGTGCCCGCTTAGCCATTCAACCTTGGTGAGGTCGATGTATGGGAGCGACCATTCACCAATGAACAGATGCTGGTTGTCCCTGGCATACGAGTAGCGCTGTAACTTGTCTTTGGCATTGAGATTGACCGCTGAATAGTCACCGAAAGGAAAAATGACTTCAAAGCTCTTTGGATCGGCGCCTTTAATTCGGGTAGCACCGAGATATACCGTGGTGCTGTCCATTGAGTAGGCAGCGACTTGATTCGCCTGATCAGGCGTCAATCCAGCCTGACTGGAGCGTGCGACACGAAAGTGTGCGGCATCGGTACTGAGCAACCAGAATCTGCGTCGTTCGATAGTTTCGTGGATTTGCAGCCTGGCAGGCAGGTAACACACCGGATTGAGCCCCTGCGCTACTGATCCAACGCCTGTACCGCTACAAGGACTTTCGCGCTCGCGGGACACTCCACCCAAGTACACGCGGCCATCAACGATCTGGAAACGGTCTTTTCGCACGGCATCTTTTTCCTTGGAACAGTCGCGCTCCCGATCAGGTGGGCGAGGGTTCGCGAAGGTCTCGGCAAAGGTCGTATCAAACCAGCTTTCGGTACAGCTGAACGTCTCAAACGCCTGACTCTTCAGCGGCAGCCACAACGTAAAACACAGCACCACTATTTGCGCCGTCGAACAGCGTTCCAGGGCACGACTTCTGTTTGGCATTTCCTGCTCCATGCACAACAACCTGTTGACGCCGCCAAGGGTTGGCCCGCCTGTTCACTCGACCAGTGTTAACGCACCATCGACATACCGCACTTCGCGCCCGAGCCACGCAGGGTCGACATCGGGCATCACCGCCGAGGGTTTCCGCAGCTCACGCAACAGGGTCGAACCATGGGACAGACGCCCTCCCATGCGTGCAATCACCGCACGGGCATTCTGATAATGCGCATGACGCCCGGGGTCCAGAGTGTCTTCCAGCAAAATGTCCTCGCCCAGAACGCCCTGGACCTGCCCCGGATAAATCATGAACCCGGTGGCGTGTTCGGTTCCCTCACTGCCGTCCTGCCAAAAACTGCCAGCGCGGTTGCGAACATCCCCATGCGGCGCAAACCAGTACGCTCGGTCAGCCATTGGCATGGCGTGATGCAGGCGAAAAAACACCCGCATCAGGTTATCGCGATACCACTCCCGCACCTGCAAGTAATAGCCACGCAGACCGGGCAAACCTGCACAATGCGCCAGTTTTATAGCGTTCGACCACGCCGGGAATGCCTGCAACGGCAGGTCTGTCAGCGCCGGACGTGCAGTCGCCGGATCGGTTTCCCACGGCAACCGATGAGGACAATGTTCAAGGTCATGGTAGGCGGTCGGCGGGCGCCCCAAGAGGTCGCCGCCACTGCTGGCAAGTGCGGTGGCAATGCACAGGTTGCCCTGCACCACAAACACATAAAAGCGGGTAAACCAGTCGGCCAACTGCCTGCCATCAGCACCTTGGGCCTTAAGGGTGCCGAGTTCCCGGTCAAAACGCTGTAATTGCTTTTCCAGCGTCAGCAAATGCCCGCGCGCGATGCGTTGCATGCGCAGGAACAGTGGCAGCGAACGCAGCACTCGCATGGGCCGCCAGGGCAGATGCGGCGTTGCGCCACCGACTTCACCGGCGTAGCTGCTGGAGGCAACGCCCCAATCGGCCAGGCGAGCGAGAAACAGATCATTGTTGATATAGGAGGCACCGCCAAACAAGGCGGTAAACGGTTCGTTGTCCTGCAATACCCGAGGATCCCAGCGCGCCATGATTGCCGGAATACTGCCCGCAGCGCGGCGCTGAGCGTGCTCCACGAGGCGGCTGGGCTGCGGCGGCAGGATCTCGGCGATGTTGGCGGCGGTCAAGTGACGACGCCAGCCGTAATCACTGATCGGTCGATACTGCAGCAGCCACAGTTGGCGGCCATCCCACGCCCACTCGACATCGCCCGGCACATAGTGAAAGACCCGCAATACACCTTGCAGAAAGTCCCAGAGTTTTTCTTGGGTCAAACCGTGAGCTGACTTGAACGCGTGACTGCTCCAGGAATCACCCAGACGGGAAATGACTGCGCGCTCAGGGCTTGCCTGGCCATCAGCCAGAGACTCAAGGTGGCCTTCAACCCACTCCAGCTCGACGGCCAAGTGACGAACGAAAGCAATCCCGGAAAGCACCGGTGTAATGAACCGCTGAACAACCACTTCTTCGACGCCGGCTTCATGCAGTTCGGCGACACGCGCAGAGACGTTGGGCGCAGGTTCGCGCAGGAAAGTGGTACTCAGGCCCGCGTTCGCAGAGTCGGCCTGATCCTCGCCAAAGCTGGAGGAGCGAACCGCCCAGATGGCATCCGGCTGGCTGACAAGAAATGCAGACAGACCGCACTCGTCACCTTTTACCAGTGACAACGCTGGCGGTACCGGTTGCCCCGCGCAGGCAGCCAGACGCAAGCGCCCACCCTTGGTATGGGCGACAAATCCGCGCTGCTTCGATTCCAGCCATTGTACAAACGCGGCGGGCGCATCGATCCACGGATAATGTCCCCATCCTGGCTGCAAACTGATGGTCAGATCAGCGCGGGCCAGAATGGCCGACCAAGCCGCGGCCTGCTCAATGCCCAACACCCCATCCTGATCGCCCCAGACCAGTTCGATCGGGTCTTGCACCCACTCCAGCAAAGGCAACGCGGTGTCGGCCCGCAACAGATCCCAATACGGCACGAACGAACGGCAGCGCGCATACCCTTTACCCATACGCTGATAGTGACTGGCGGGCCAGGTCTGCCGGGAGAACTTGCGGGCAAACAGTGCGGGCTTGTTGGCCAATAACCAATGGATGGTCTTGCGAATCGGCAGTGGCGACATCAACGCCGGCAAACGACGCTGCCAGAGAAACGCCCCCACCGGCGCCAGCAATACGCTCCTGCAGAAATGCCCCGGGCGACGTTGCAGCGCATGCATCACCAGCAAGGCATTGACCCCCACCGCCACAATTGCGCTGCCGCTCACAGTCATCGTTAACAGTGCCTCGGCGTAGCTCGCCAGATCTTCGCAAGGCGGCTGAGGGTTGCTGCCGAAACCTGGCAACTCCAGGGCGATGACCTGATAGTGCTCGAAGTGAGGCAGCGCGTCGTCCCACCACTCGGCGCTACTGCCGTTGCCCGCCAGCAGATACAGAAGCGGCTTGCTCATGTGTGCGCCTCAAGCAAGGTAACCGGGCCCATTCGGTCAGACATTGCTGGGTCCCTGGGCGACGGCGCCACGTTGATAATTACGGTCATGGCGATACAGCCACACCAAAGGTGGTAGCAGCATGAGCAGTGCAAAGGTGTCGAGCCACAGGTGCGACCAGACCCCGACCTGAATGGAAAGCAGTATGTCCTGGGGCGCCCAGAGCACCAGACCGGCGATCAGCCAACCCCAGACCATCGGTGTTTTCTGACGATTGCCAATGTGCACCAGGGCCAGCATGTATAACGAATAGCTCTGCAGCGTCGCACCAAACAACGCGAGCCACCACGTCTGTTGGGCTCGGGCAGACGTCGGCGCCGCGCCGGTCCAGAAAACCTCTTCAAGGGAGCTCAGGTAGTTATCAAACAGGCCTGAAGGAGCGGCCCATGTGAGCACCACGCTCGCCAGCAAATGCCCCGACACCATGACATACAGCCACATCACCAACGAGCGTCGGCGAGTCAGAAATGAGTACGACATTCTGCGTCCTGCAGCGTCCGTAAAAGACACCATTTAAAGGTTTACCAACGGGCTAAATACAATGGACATCGCCCGCAAGGGGCTGATCGAGAAACCTTGCGACGTAACCGCATCGCGGCTCAAGCATCAGGTTTTAGCCAACGCCCTTTTAACAGCCTCGGCTTTGAGCGCTTTGGTTTTACCGTGCTCTGCCAGCAACTCCAGCATGTTTTTACTGGCCTTGGGATGGTTGAGCAGGTACTCGTGAAGGAGTTTGTTGCCAGCCCGAATGAGCTGCAAAACAACCGCTGGATCGTTGTAGTCTTCTTCGAAGCGCATCATCTGGCTTTCCAGCCGATAGTGCCCTTCAGCGGTTTGCTCCGAAGTGTCCTGAGCGAAAATCTGCACCCGTAATTCATCCTGCTCCAGCACGTGTACAAATAAGAACACGGTAGTAACAAAGGTCAGGGATTTACGATTGGTCGCGGTTTGCGGAAGGTACACCTGTGAACAGAAATGGAACATTTGCCCGTTACAGGTGGGGATACTGGCCTCCGACGCATTCCATCTGGGTGGGCGACGTAGAAAGAGAATGTCTTTCTTTTTGATCATGTCAACGCAAACAGGCCGCGTGGCCTCCCCTTTGCGGCTGTACGTCACTTCTCCATTTTGTGAGAGCGGGTGGTAAATCAGCGTTCCACTGTTCAGTTGTTTCTCTATGACCAGGTAATGAACCCGGAACAATTCACCATATTCAGGGTGGACACAGTCGCTGACCTTGCCGCCAAACAGATAGAGTTCCCTTTCAATCTGGCTGCCCAGAATCTCCAGGTCTGTCTGCTCGAGTCTGATCCGCTCGATAAATACAGCCTGGTTGCCTTGTATCTCTGGCCAGGGAATATCCAGCAACGGATCCTTGCCGTTCATGTCTACGCAGATCATGGCTGCTTCAGGTGAATTCTTCACGCTATCGACCTTTCCCAATGAGCAGAACATCTCCTGGTATTAACAGGCCTGAGCGCAGACGCGACGCGATCAGGCCAGACACCGTTACTTCTGGTCGAGGTACTCAGTCAGGAACCACTGTGGACGGCCAGTCATGGACAACTCGTCGTTGTACCTGACGTGCAGCTCCTGGCTTTCACCTGGCAAGTACAGTTCGCCAGAGTCCCGATCAAGTCGCAATACTTCGTAGGACTTGCCGTCCTTCTGGACGGAATAGCGTGTGTCCTTGTTGGTTTTTTCCACTTTCATTTTCTGAATGCGCAAATTCCACTCGTGATCAACACCCGCTACCTGCACCAACGCCTCATTGGCAGAGCGATCGCCGATGCGCAGGACCCAGACCTTCGCGCCCTTCTCGCCGCTGTAAGCGAACATTTTATCAGCGACTTCCGGGCGGGCTTCTTCAGCCATCGCAACGGATGAACCCAACAGGCAGACACTGAAAAGTACTGCCCAAACACTCCTGATTACTGACATCGATTGTCTTCCTTAGCGAGAAAAAGTCCGGGGATAATACATAAATAAAAACATTAATGAAGGGTGGGCAACGCATCCAGTCCACTGTCAGGGACTGGACTTCTGCGCTGCCACTTGAAGTTGTGAACTTCCACACATCGCTCGACGGTTTCATTCCAGACGACTTCAAACCCAGCAGTTTTCAACACTGTGGCCAACCGTTGCCCCACCTTGAGAGCCGTTGCAGGATCATCATTGACCGCCCCAAAGGCGATGAACAGAACATCGCTCTTAACAACGCACTCGACGTCTTGCCCATGGTAAAAGCAAAAGCCGTGGTAATGATCATCGGGGGCCTCGTGAAGCACTTCGGCCACTTCCGTGAACCCATCCGACGCTTCATAGCCTGCATTCTGGAGGGCACAGATACCGTCTTCATGGAGGTGATAGAACACTTCATCGAGTCGATCGCAGGCAGTCACCTCCGGCCAGTCACGCTCTGCGTCAAGCTTGCGTTGCAACTCCGGCAGGATCGACGCCTTGAGCGCGGCCACGTCACAGTGATCGTCAATGATGTCATCGACCATCCCGTAGATTTCTTCGTACGTATAGAAGCCGGACCACACCCACATTCGGATGCTGTCCGCAACGTGTCCATTACTGTCTGCCATTGACACCTCGCCAGCGTAAACAATCAATAAAGACCGGAGGTTATCCGGCGTGTATACCGGACGCTAATACCGTTGTCTCTGGCTATTGATGCACCCTTAAAAACTGCACATCTTTGCAAACGCCTGTCATGGACTCATGAACCGGGCTGTAGTTCTGGATGCGCATGTTTTTTTACCCAGGAAAAATCTCCAGCGGGTGCGAAATCAATTCGCTCATACCCGGTCGATCCTGAAATCCCATTGATCAAAATTCGCCTCATCACTCAACACCGGCAACGACTCAACGGCATTGATACCCAACTCATACACGTTGAGTGGGAAGCCTTCATGCAACTCGCTGAAACCAGTGATGCTCAATGCGTAGAGCCCCGGTGAAATATCCAGATAGTCGTTATTGCCCAAGCTGTCCGATAGCCGGGCTTTGTAATTCAGAAAGAACTCAGGATCCCAATCCGTCAGGGCATGCAGATCGGCAACAATCAGCAGGCCGCTGATGACTCTCAGTGGAATATCCGCATATCGAAACACCGCCTCATTGCCTTGTTCAAAGGGCAACTTTCGCTCATCGCGCAAACGAAACACATAGTCTTCTTCGGGCAGCGGATACAGGGGCACAACCGCCCCACTCTGGACCGCCAACCGTCCTGTTTCGCTTTGTTCGATGAACACCTCAAAGAGGCTGGAATCATCCGGACAATGCTCAGCAGTAAAACGGCTCAACACGAGCGGGTCAAAAATGACCACGCCGGGGCTGAAAGTTTCAATGTTTGCCTCAGTTTTCATCCGTCACTTCCACAGGTTGATGCTGATATTAAGTTCATGACCGATGTGTAGGGCCGAATTTATTCGGGACGCGGCATCACAGGCCATAAACAGACTGCGTATGTACCGGCCCTTCGCGAATGAATTCGCTCTTACAGGAGTCACTTATGACGTGGGACCGGCTTCAGCCGGGAAGAGGCCGGGAAACACGCTGAATCTTTATCTACAGAAATACCGCCTTCCCGCCTAAAGCCGGTCCAACGTCGTCAATCAGATTGCGGACAAACATGGAATCTCCCACCGAATACTCAAGCGTGCCAGTATTGAACCATCATTTCAAAACGTGATCTCAAATGGCTACGTTCAGCCTGTGCCGTTCAAGGAAGAATGCCTTCATGACAGCCCTCAGTCTGATTAACAGTAATGCGCCGTCGAGCCAGGGATAAGGGAACACATTGATGATTGTCGGAATTGACCTGGGCACCACTAACAGCCTGGTTGCCGTCTGGCATAACGATGCCAGCGTACTAGTGCCCAATGTACTGGGCAGTCTCCTGACGCCCTCGGTCGTGGGGCTGGACGAGGAAGGCCGGATACTGGTTGGTCAGGCTGCACGCGAACGCCTGCATACTCATCCAGACCAGACTGCCGCGTTGTTCAAACGGCACATGGGCAGCGCCCATACCGTTCAGTTGGGAACACAGTCATTTCGTCCCGAAGAACTGTCGGCGCTGGTACTGCGCAGTCTCAAGGAAGATGTTGAGCGTGCTTACGGCGAACCGGTGACTGAAGCGGTCATCAGCGTCCCGGCCTACTTCAGTGATGCCCAGCGCAAGGCCACCCGCATCGCGGGTGAACTGGCAGGGCTGAAAGTCGACAAACTGATCAACGAACCGACCGCAGCCGCATTGGCCTATGGCTTGCCTCAGCGCGACAAAGAGACTTCGTTCCTGGTCTTCGACCTGGGCGGCGGCACCTTTGACGTGTCAATTCTTGAGCTCTTCGACGGCGTCGTGGAGGTCCGTGCCAGCGCTGGCGACAACTATCTGGGCGGTGAAGACTTCGACCAGTTGCTGGCCGAGCGTTTCATCCAGACCCAACGGGACCAGCTTGATTTTCCCGCCCCACAGTCGATCATCCAGCCGCTGCGCCGCGAAGCCGAGCGCGTGCGCCAGGCACTGGGGCAGGACAACGACAGCGAATTCGTTTTGCGGGTAGGTGGCAAAGAGTGGAAGCACGTCTTCACCCAGGACGATATGACCACGCTGTTCGCTCCCCTGCTGGAGCGCCTGCGCAACCCCATCGAACGCGCGTTGCGTGATGCCAAAATCCGCATCAACGAACTCGACGAAGTATTGCTGGTGGGCGGCACCACACGCATGCCACTGGTACGTAAACTCGCCGCCGGCCTGTTCGGTCGTTTTCCTTCGATTCATCTCAACCCTGACGAAGCCGTGGCCCACGGCGCAGCCATACAGGCTGCATTGAAATCACGCAGTGCTGCACTTGAGGAAGTGATACTTACAGACGTCTGCTCCTACACCATGGGCATCGAGATTTCGCAAAGAGTCGGCAGGGAGCGTGAGGGCGGCCACTATTTACCGATTATTGAACGCAACAGTACGGTCCCGGTGAGCCGGGTTAAAACTGTGTCGACAGTTGATGATTTTCAGGACAGTGTGATGGTCTGCATTTACCAGGGCGAAAGTCGCCTGGTGCGCGACAACATTGCCTTGGGTGAACTGGATATTCCCGTCCCACCACAAAAAGGCCCCGTGGATCTCGACGTACGCTTTACCTACGACAACAACGGCATTCTGGAATGTCAGGTCAGCATTCCCCTGACCGGCGAGCAGCATGTACTGGTCATCGAAAATAACCCGGGCGTATTGAGCAGCGAAGAAATTGCCGAGCGTCTGCAAGCGCTTGCCGAACTGAAAGTGCATCCCCGTGATCAGCAAATCAATACCCTGCTGGTGGCCCGTCTGGAGCGCATGTATCAGGAGAGCCTGGGCGATCTTCGTGAGGAGATTGACCGCTGTGCAAATCGGTTTCAGCAGGCATTGGCAACTCAGGACGAACACATCATTCGTCAGGCCCGTAGTGACCTGAGCGAGCGCATCGCGCGGCTGGAAAGAGGCGGCGGATACTGAGCCATGGTGTCGACTTTCGATTGCTGGGAAATACTGGGCCTGCCTGCCGGATCCGATGAGCGCAGCATCAAGCGCCAGTACGCCAGACAGCTAAAGACCACGCGCCCGGACGAAGATCCGGTGGCCTTCCAGCGGCTGCGTGAAGCGTATGAGCAAGCCTTGCAGATCATGCGTGATGGCGGCCTGGACGAGAGCGAGCAAGCTGCTGCTGACTTCATGGCTGAACCCTTTGTTGTCAGAAGCCACCCGCATGAGCCTCTCAACCCGACACCTTCACCCTACCAGCAAGCCGTCGAGCTGTTCTCCGGATTTGATGACGCAGACGTTGAGCAGTATTGGGATAAAGCCTCGGCCAAAGGCTGTGGGCCTGAGTTCGAGCGCCTGCTGTTCCAGCGCTGTGCAGACGACCCTGAAGCGCACACTGCGCTATTGAAGTGGGGTCTGGAAAAGCGTCAATGGCTGACGCCGTGGCAGCAGATCATAGGTGGTGAGTTTCAGCAACAACGGCTTGCCTTTGCCCTCACCGCAGCGCTTTATCAGCGCCTTGATCAGCACATGGCTGCAGGCGAAGACGCGTATTTTTTCGACTGCCTGGAGCAGCACAGTCGTCAAGGCTGGCTCAGTGATTTCGAACGCCGTCAGGCACTGCAGGTGCATGTCCTGAATCTGTTTCTAAATACTGAAATCTGGACACCTGCATTGTTCCGGCGCGTCTGTGAGTTGTTCGGCTGGGACAATGAAACGGCAGTGGTGCCCATTGCGGATGGGCAATGGCAATACCTGCGTCGGCGCTGCGAGCAACAAGCCTGGCTCAACGAACTGCGCGCCCTCATGCAACTGCGCGAACAACAACCCAGTGCGCGGGCCAATGCCGCCACTCTGTTCCTGCTCTGCACCGACCCGGCCCGGCAAGCGCAACTGGCTGCTGATTTTGTCGAGGCAGACTGGCACGCCTGCGAACAACTGTCTGAGATCTTTGCCAGTCAGTACCCTGACCTGCTGGGAATATTCCCTAACCACAACCCCAGGTTCTGGAAGGCACTTGTGGCACACCAGGCGCCGCCCTACGGGCTGAAACGCAGCGCCTGCGTCATCACCCTCGCCCTGATACTGAACAGCATGGATCAACCCGACTTCATGTTCACGGTCACGATAATCCTGCTGCCACTCTATATTGCGGGCGGCGTGTTGGCGGCTTACGTCGGTAAATGGTTACTGAGCCACTGGGCGTCGCTGACGCAATACCTGTATGACGTGGACCTACAGGTCAGCCTGTGGTGTGTACGACACAAGCTGATCAAGGATCGTCGATACCTGGTGATCCGTAACAGCGGCGGTTATCTAGCACTCGGATTTCTAATATGGAAGTTGCTCGGGATACTCGGCCTCGCGGCTTATGTGCTGACCGGAGTCATCGGCCTGCTGCGGTTTGCCGGTACCGCGCCGACAGACCGTCAGTACCGCTGGCGAAAGCCATTGCAGGCGATCTATCGGATTGCCGGACTCAGCCGATTGCAATGGCTGTTTGGCGTGTCGATGCTGTGTGTCATTGGCTATGTACAACTGCACATGCCCGGCACCCTGCTGACTAAAGGTTGATGGCTGAAAACTGGATAAACTTTAGCGCTGGCTGCGCTCAGGGTCACCGAGAGAACTCGTTGCGGACATAAGCATCCAGTGATTGAAGAGCCCCCGACCTGCGCTATGACTGGAGCAACACATGAAATACGACGATGCCTCCTGGCACTACCTGGGCACCTTCCCCAAGCATCTGCCAAAAGCTGCTGGCGCCACTCATATCGGCATGTTTCTCGCCTGGATGCTGATGAATGACCTGGCCAGTGAAGAACTGGAAGAAGACGCCGAGAGCGGGCTCGCCCGACTCAAGGATCGCACCCTCACCGGGGCACAGTTTCTAATGACCGTACTGGATGAAAAACTGACCGACCAGGAGTTCTCTGAAACCGGCAATGCATTTGCCGTTGCCTACTACGAAGGTTTGAACAACGACAGCCGTTACGTCGACGACTACCTGCTGACCTTTGGCGTCAGCATTAAAACCCTCTACAGCGTTGAGGACAGCTGGGCCCATTACGACCAACTGTCTGCCGCGATGGATGCACGTTTTGCGGCCTGGAATGCAGCCGGGCGGCCCGAACATATTATTTGAACGAGCCTGGCGAGGAGCATGACGTTTATTCGACATCAACCTACTGTCAGTGGGAAATAGCATGGATGAGTCGTTGCAGGCATTTGAACGTTTTGTGGTGCAATTCAATGCGTGGCCTGATTCCCTCGGGCATCTCACCTTTAACGCCGCCCCGGCTAGTCTTCCGGCCATCGCCGAGAGCCCGCAAGCGGGCCTCATGCGCAAGTATTTCGAGCGCATAGACCTCTCGGCTGAACCCATGATAGGCGCAGATTTCGGTCTGGAACTTTATGGTCCACTGAGGCTGGAAAAAGCACAGCAAGGTTGGAATGTCACAGACAATGACGACCCTGCGTGGGGCTGGAAAGAAGGCTTCACTGTCTTCGCGGATCGCAACGGCGATGTGCTGGTTTATGACCGCCACGATGCCTGTTCTGCCATTTACGGATCGATTCAGAAAAGATCGTTCAAGGTCGCTTCAGATATCGTTTCATTGCTCAACGCCTTACAAGCCGGGATCACGGTGCAATTGCAGGAATTCAACGATGACACCCTCGACGACGACCTGAGTCCCAAACCTGCCTTTCTGGATAGAGTCAGAGACGTAGTGAGTCATGTTGAGGGCGCCGACGTGGATGGCTTTATGAAGTTCTTTTTTGAATGAACACGTGGGGCTGATCTTATATTCAGTGGCCGCCCCAGTCTTTTAATCCAACTCAATGAGTGGACGCCAATGAGCCTGCTCTACACCGACAAAAATCCGCCTGCGAGTGCTGAAGACATCGCTATGGCCATGCAACAGTGCGGTATAAAACCGGAGGCATGGATAACCGGATTCTGGGCGCAGCGCGACGGCGCGATGATCGAAGACCTTGTGCAGATTTATTCCACGGACATGATCGCTGAACGCCAACAGACCTACGAAATAGCGGAGTATTTTCCTGATCACCTGCTGATTGGTGACGACTCCGGCGGTCGCTTTGTATTACTGGAGCGCTCCGCAGAGCCCCGGTTTTACCTGCAGGACTCGGGAGATCCTTTCATCGATGACGCAGCGGTTTTTTCATCCCTTGAGGCATTGATCAAAGCTGTCGTTGAAGAGGACTGAGCGTAACCGAATGGAAGACATGCAACCCGTACACGACCTAACCCACAAGCTTGGCTATCAGGCGCTGTCCGCGCAACAGCAAAGACTGGTGATCGCCAGCTATACGCTCAGAAGTCTGCGTCTGGTCGAGATGTTTGATCGTCTTTATAACCAATGTCTGGCAGATCTTTTCTGCCGGGGCCTATCGGCGTACGTCGCCGGGCGAGCCAGCGAGTGCAGCGACCTGCACGCAGAGATCGAGGCCCACATACCTGACACCGATGACTTCGGTGAGCAGGAAGCGAGCTATGCACAAAACGCGTTTATCGCCCTGTTTTATCTGATAGAAGCGGCGGTCACCGACGACGCGGCTCTATTGCAGCGCAGTATCAACATGACCCTGGAAAACGTTGACTTGCTGTATTACGAACGCGACCCTGACTACCTACAAATGGAACTGACGGCCGCAGAGCAGCATGTTTTCGATAACTTGCTGGAGCAGGCCGCAGCAACTCCTTCGACAGCGCCAGCCAACCTTGAATTAATCGAAGCAATGACTTCACCCCATAGGCTGTGATTGTTTTTCAGCCTGACGGAGTGGTTTGATACAACGGATTGAACAGCCTGACGTGAGGGCCTCATGAAAACTTACAGCATTCGCGAAGTACTGCAGAATATCGCAGACATGCCTGACAGCTGGTTCTACTTGCCAGCGACTCAATGGACGCTGGATACCCGCGGCGCGTTCTCATTGGACAGCCGGGATTTCGCTCCGGATTCCACCGATTACCTGCCCCCGCAGGTGGCCAGTGAAGGTTGGGTAGCGACACTGGAAAAGGCCATGATCGAGGACGTCATCTTCAACGCCGACCAGCAATTGACTCACGCATCGCTGGAGAACTACTTCCAGGCCTTTGAGTTCTTTTACCAAAACGACGCGTTCATGGAATTTCAGCCAGACCCGCGCTGATGAACGATGATCGTTAGCCATAACCCGCCACGAGAAAACCATGTCGACTTTGAATATCGAGCAGTTTCAACGAGATGTCCTGAAGGCGTCCATGAGCGCCATCGAACAGTTTCGAGCGGACTTCCCGAACGCACAGGTCTGCGGATTCGCGCTTTATTCCGACGGCGATGCGCGAACACTGGTACCCGCCTTTAACACTCAAGACCATTTGGAACGTGTCATAGCTGAAAACTCCGATGATTGGCAATACTTCAAGTGGTATCCCGCCGAATGGAGCCACGAAGCCTACGCCGACGATTACTTCCAGGATTTATGCAAAATGCTCTGGGATCTGGCCGACGCGACCACCGAGGACAATTTCGTGGCACATCGCAAACATATATTCGAGCAATGTGTCATCGCCCTGAAAAAGCTGACGACGACGTTCGACGATGCCATTTATGTGTTTGCGGTTTCTGACTTTGAATGCCCGGAAGACGAGATTGCCTGGATGAACGCTCTCAACACTCCAGAGCAAGCCGATGAGTTCAGGACATGGATGGAGTCACCCTCCAGCTGAAAACGCGAATACCGAAATATTCAATAGCTATACAAGGACTTCAATCATGAGCATCGTCGATACCTACCTCGCCGGTTTGCACAAAGCCTTACCAGCCGAACAACTCAATGAGCTGAAACATGCACACGGCGCTTCAGCGGCTGACCTGCAGCGGCTCACCGATCGTTATCCGTTGTGCCCGGCAAGCCTTCTTCAATTGCTCGGCCAGATCGACGGCACGCATTACCGGGATTATCCGGACGGCAGAGTCATGGTCCTGATACTGGGCTCCGATGTATTCGAGTACCCCTACTACCTCAGTTCGGTCGATCAGATCCTTGAAGAAATTGAGACTTACACCCGAAGCATTGAGCAAATTTATGCAGGCTATCTTGACGAACCCGACCTCGTCGGCCCCGGGATCGACATAACGCTGAGCATGCATGAACGGCTGTGTTTCTCGCACTGCATGAACAATGGCGGCAGTTCCAGACTGTATATCGACTTCAATCCAGCCCCCGGCGGCAATGTGGGTCAGGTCGTACGCTACCTTCACGACCCCGACAGCTACAAGGTGATTGCGCCGAGCTTCGATCACTACCTGCAACAGTTGATTGATGACAACTACGCCTTCGTTTTCGAGGCTGAAGACTACTGATGTCTTTGTGAATCCAGGGTTTTCCTGCCCTCCCCCTGAACGACAAATGTGGCAACCTGAATTCAGTTTTTCTTTTCAAGGCACTCCATCATGAGCCTCGTCGACACTTATCTCGCCGGTCTGCGCCAGGCCTTACCTGCCGAAGATCTCGATCAACTGAAAGATGCACACGGCGCTTCTGCGGCAGACCTGCAGCGGCTCACCGAGCGCTATCCATTGTGCCCGGCAAGCCTGTTACAACTGCTTGGCCATTTCGACGGCACGCATTGGGAATATCCGGACGCCGAGTTCGTAGTGCTGATACTGGGCTCCGACCTGGCCCGTTTTCCTTACTACCTGAATTCGGTAGAAGACATACTTGCCGAAGCTAACGGCCCTTGTACCGAAAGCATCGCAGAAATTTATGAAGGCTGGCCGGATGAGGAAGGCGAGCTGGCCGGAGAAGGCATTGACCGCACGGTGGGCATGAACGAGCGGCTTTGCTTTTCCAACTGTCTCAACAATGGGGGCACTTCGAGACTGTATATCGACTTCAATCCGGCCCCGGGCGGCACAGTGGGTCAGGTCATGCGCTTTCTGCATGACCCGGATAACTATGAAGTGATTGCGCCAAGCTTCGATCACTATCTGCAACTACTGATTGATTACGACTACCAGTTCATTCGCCGGGAAACCTGACGCCAGCTTACTGCCAGGGAAATGAGCGGTGGGTCACTCGCTGCAACGGAATCGCGACCGCGGAAAAACGCGCTTCGATCTGCAGGCACTGATCGCCGGTGATACGCTCTCCCAGGCACAAGGGCAACGCCCGACATCCCGCTAGCGCGCTGGCAATGTTGATTTCAAGAACGGCGCTGACCTCCCGCGCCGCGACACTCAAATGCTCAGGCGCACATTCAGCCAGAAAAAGATCGTACTCGGCATACAAGTCCCGCGCCAAACCGGGTTCTGCTGCCTTTGGGTCGTCACCACCGGGCACCTCCAGAAAGGCATCTTGCTCAGAGTAATGCGCAAGGGCGATGGCGTAGTCCTCCAGGCTGGAGTGCGGCTGCTGTCGCTTCTGTACAGACAACACGTCTGCAAATGTAGCCGCTTCCAGGCACGACGACAGATCGTACTGGGCGCCAGGCTCAAACGCGCGACAATCGTCCTCAAGGCGCGTGAGCAGGTAGAAGCGACTGTCCAACAGTGCGGTGTCGCCCTGAACGTAGACCCAGGCGTATCGGTTCCATACATCCCGATCATCAGAGCATGCAGCGATAGCCTCTACTGTCTCGCGAAACGAATTAAGCTTTAACATTCTGCAACGTCTCCTGGCACGCAATGAGCGGTGACTATACCAAGGCTTCGTCTTTGCTACAGAGGTAGCCAGACGCTATAAAAAAGCCCGCAACAGTCACCTGCCGCGGGCTCTCACTTCCAACGCCTGGACTAGGTCGGTTCTTCTTCCCGACGATGCGCCCATTGGTACAGCGCAGGCAGTACCAGCAGGGTCAGCGCGGTGGACGACAATATCCCACCGATCACCACGGTTGCCAGCGGACGCTGAACTTCTGCTCCGGTGCCGGTCGCCAGTGCCATCGGAATAAAGCCCAGCGACGCCACCAACGCGGTCATCAACACCGGGCGCAAGCGGGTCAGAGCCCCTTCGTTGATCGCATCGCCCAGCGAACGCCCTTCCTCGCGCAGATTCCGAATGAACGAGATCATCACCAGGCCGTTCAGCACTGCCACACCCGACAACGCGATGAAACCAACTCCCGCCGAGATGGACAGTGGAATGTCCCTCAACCAGAGCGCCATGACGCCGCCGGTCAACGCAAACGGAATACCGGTGAAAACCAGCAAACCGTCTTTCAGGTTGTTGAACATCATGAACAACAACGCCAGCACCATCAGCAGCGCCACCGGAACCACGATCTGCAAACGCTTGGCAGCGGACTGCAACTGCTCAAACTGGCCGCCCCAATTGGTCCAGTATCCCGCCGGAATTTGCACGTCGCGTTCGATGGTCTCGCCCGCCTCTTGAACAAACGAGCCGAGGTCGCGACCGCGTACGTTAGCGCTGACAATGACCAGACGCTTGCCGTTTTCCCGACTGATCTGATTCGGCCCCAGCACCAGATCCAGACTCGCCACCTGAGACAGCGAAATGAAGCTGATCTGCTGATTAACGCTGCTTGCCATAGCAGGCACAGGGATCAGCAGGCTCGACAGTCCGGCCACATCCGTTCGCAGCGTTTCAGACAATCGCACCACCATGTCAAAGCGACGATCACCCTCATAAAGAGTACCCGCCTGGCGCCCGCCTACCGCGATGGCAATGGCATCCTGAACGTCGCCCACATTGAGGCCATAACGTGCGGCCTTGTCACGATCAATATTGATCGTCAGCACAGGCAGCCCCGTAGTCTGCTCGACCTTGACCTCGGACGAGCCCGGCACCTTCTGCAAGGTCGCAGCGATTTTCGCGGCAGTCTGGTTCAGCACTGCCATGTCATCGCCGAACACCTTCACCGCAACGTCGCTGCGCACCCCCGAAACCAACTCGTTGAAGCGCAACTGAATCGGCTGCGACAACTCGTAGTTACTGCCTGGCACCGTCGCAGCGGCCTGCTGCAAGTCAGCAATCAATGCCTCGCGAGACTTGCCAGGATCTGGCCATTCACTTTGCGGCTTGAGCATCACGTAACTGTCGGAGATGTTCGGCGGCATGGGGTCCGCAGCGATTTCTGCCGTACCTGTCCGGGCGAACACCCGCTCGACTTCCGGCATTTTCTCGACAATGGCTTTTTCAAGACGCTGCTGCATGTCCACCGACTGGGTCAGGCTGGTGCCTGGAACGCGCAGCGCCTGCAACGCGAAGTCGCCCTCACTCAAGCTTGGGATGAACTCACTGCCCATGCGACTCGCAGTAAATCCGGACAACACAATCAGCACCACAGCGACAGAGAATGCTATCGACCGGTGGCTCAGTACCCACTTCAAAACCGGTGCGTAGCGCAGGCGCGCAGTGCGCATCACCACGCCCTCTTCTTCCTTGACCTTGCCGGTTACAAACATGGCAATGGCCGCCGGTACGAACGTCACCGACAGGATCATGGCGCCCAACAGCGCAATCACCACCGTGAAAGCCATCGGATGGAACATTTTGCCTTCAACACCCGTCAAGGCGAAGATCGGCAAGTAAACAACCATGATGATCAACTGGCCGAAAATCAGCGGACGACGCGCCTCCCTGGCCGCTGCAAACACCTCATGAAAGCGCTCGGATCGGGTCAACATCCGCCCGTATTTCTGCTGGGCGTGAGCCAGTCGGCGGATAGCGTTTTCGACGATCACGACTGCGCCGTCGACGATGATGCCGAAGTCCAGCGCGCCGAGACTCATCAGGTTGGCACTGACTTTATTGGTGAACATTCCGGTGAAGGTGAACAGCATGGCCAGCGGAATTACCATGGCGGTGATCAACGCAGCACGGATATTACCGAGGAACAGGAACAGAATCGCGATGACCAGGATGGCTCCTTCGATCAGGTTCTTCTTCACGGTCGCGATGGCTTTTTCAACCAGATTGGTCCGGTCATACACCGTGATCGCCTCAACACCTTCGGGCAATGAGCGATTGATATCAGCCAGTTTGGCGGCGACGGCCTGGGAAACCGTGCGGCTGTTTTCGCCGATCAGCATGAACACCGTACCGAGCACCACTTCACGGCCGTTTTCAGTGGCAGCGCCAGACCGTAACTCCTGACCGATGTCCACGTCGGCCACGCTGCTGACCCGGATCGGCGTGCCCTGGACGTTAGCGATGACGATATTGGCAATGTCCTGCACCGTGCCCAGTTGACCCGGCGCGCGAATCAGCAATTGTTCGCCGCCGCGCTCGATGTAGCCCGCGCCGATATTGGCGTTGTTGCGTTCGAGGGCGGCCACCAGGTCGTTCAAGGTCAGCTTGTACGCGGCCAGTTTTTTCGGATCAGGCGCGATCTGATACTGCTTGGCAAAACCACCGATGGTGTTGATCTCGGCGACGCCTGGCACATTGCGCAATTGCGGCTTGATGATCCAGTCCTGAATCACCCGAAGATCGGTCGGGGTGTAAGGCATGCCGTCTTCCTTCAGCGCGCCCTCCTTCGCCTCTACCGTCCACAGAAAAATTTCGCCAAGCCCGGTGGAAATCGGCCCCATGACCGCATCGACGCCCTCAGGCAACTGATCCTTGGCAATTTGCAGACGCTCGCCCACCAACTGGCGGGCAAAGAACAGGTCCGTGCCGTCTTCGAAAATCACCGTGACCTGCGACAGGCCCGAGCGCGACAGGGAACGAGTCTGTTGCAGCCCTGGCAGGCCTGCCATGCTGGTTTCAATGGAAAAGGTCACGCGCTGTTCAGTCTCCAGCGGCGAAAAACCGGGCGCTGAGGTGTTGATCTGCACCTGCACGTTAGTGATGTCAGGCACAGCATCAATGGGCAGTTTCTGGTAGCTGGCAATGCCGAGCCCTGCCATGAGCAACACGGCAAGCATCACGACGATGCGCTGCTCGATTGCGAATTGGATCAACCGTTCAAACATGACGTTGTACTCGTGCGAAGCAGATCAATGGGAGTGCTCAGCGGAGCCTTTACCCAGCTCGGACTTGAGGATAAAACTGCCAGCGGCGGCCACTTGAGTGCCCGCCGTCAGGCCTTGAACGATTTCCACATAACCGCCATCGCGCCTGCCGACTTTCACCGGGCGCAGCTCAAAACCTTCGGTATTTCGCACGAACACCGAAGTCTGGTCTTCAACGGACTGAATGGCAGATTCAGGCAGGCTGACCGCCGCATTGGCTTTTTCCGCGGTCACATCAACAGAAACAAACAGCCCCGGACGCCACGCGCCCTCGGGGTTGGCCAGCACCACACGCACCGCAGCCGCGCGGGTTTGCTCGCCCAACAGATTGCCGACGTAGCTGATGCGGCCCTCGACCTGGGCATTCAGGTCTGGTGCGCTGACGGTGACCGCGCGACCTACCACGACTTTGTTCAAGTCCTTGGGCGCCACGCCAAAGGTCGCCCAGACCCGCGACAAGTCGGAGAGCGTGAATGCCGAGGTGGTGTCATTGACCACCTCGCCTATGGCCAGGTGCTTTTCGACGACCACCGAATCAAAGGGAGCGATCAGCTCATAACGATTGCCTGCGGAGGATTTCAGACTGGCACCGATAGCACTCAGCTTCTGCCGACCGTTGGCGTAGCTGATGTCTGCTTCCTGATACGCCTGACGCGCCAACAGATAATCCTGCTCGGCGGAAATCTTGTCTTCCCAGAGTTTTTTCTCGCGTTGCATCGTCAACCGGGCGAGCTCAAGACGGCGCTGTGCCGCATTCAACTCGCTGCGCTGATCGGAGATTTGTTGACTGGCGATCACGGCCAGCACCTGGCCTTTTTTCACCGACTGGCCGAGGTCGACCTTAACCTCTTCCACCACCCCGCCGACCCGCGGTACAACGTGGGTGGTGCGATCTTCGTCAAAGCGAATTTCGCCGGGGAACGTGACAGAAGTGCTCATCGACCGAGGTGCAGCGACGGCTAGCTCGATGCCAGCTGACTTGATCTGTTCAGCGTTGAGTTCGAGCTTGCCTTCTTCTTCGTGGGAGTCTTCGGCCCCTTCAGCACCGTGACCCTTTTCGCCATGCTCTTCATCACCATGGCTTTCTTCGCCGTGCGCTTCGTCAGCGTGGCCTTTCTCATCCACCTTGCCATCGCTGTGGCTGTCATTTTCCGCGTGCCCCTTCTCGTCTGCATGCCCTTCCTCTTCGGAGTGTTCATGCTTCGCGTCCCTGGCCGCTTCCGCCGCAACGGGAAGCCCCTGATTGCCCAGCGTCAGGCTGCCCAGACCAATGATTGCAACCACCGCCAGGGCAATGGTCATACTTCGTTTGTTATCCATGGATGCTCCCGGCGATCACGTACGGATGTACACAGCGATGCGCCCGATAAATGCGAAAAGTGAGGGTTAAGGATTGGCAGTAAACGCGGTGATGTCGCCGTAGATGCGCTCGACAGTCACTCTGGCGTCCGTGGCAATGGCCAGCGATTCGAGGTACTGGCTGCGCGCCGCAATCAGCGTGCGCTGTGCGTCGAGAACTTCGAGAAAGCCGAATTTGCCCATCTCGAAGCCACGGGTCGCAGCATCCACCGCGCTTTTCGCCGAGGGCAAAATCACCTGATTGAAGGACTCGACTTCTTTACTGGCGGTGGCCCACTGATCCAGCGCTGCCTGGGTCTGGGTGCGCAATCTGAGTTCTACCGCGTTGCGTAAATCACGGGCCTGGTCTGCACGGCGTGACGCGGCCAGGACATTGCCCTGATTACGGTTGAACAGCGGCAGCGGTGCCGATAAGCCGACCACATTGACTCGCTCACGGTCTTCGCGGCTGTACTGGCTACCAATGCTGACAGTGAGGTCGGGGATGCGCTGCGCCCGCTCCGAGCCCAACGCCGCATCACGCTGCTCAATCTGGGCGTGGGCCAGACGCAGCTCCGCAGATTGATTGATAGCCGTGAGCATCCTCGCCGCCGACGGCGACTTGCCCGGCGACAGCTCGGCGTACTCCAGACGATCAAACGAAGAAACGGACGAGCCTGTCGTGCGCGCCAGATCCCGGTAGCTATTGGCTTTCAGAGTTTCGGCGCGGCGCACCAGCAGGTCGGTTTCGGCCAGTTGTACCTGCGCGCGGGTCACCTCGACGGGCGAAGACTTGCCCGCACGCACACGCCCGTCGGCTACTTCCAGGCCGCGTTGGGCCAGGGTGTGGGATTGCCGCGCCAGTTCCAGACCGGTTTGCGCACGCACTGCGGTGTAGAAAGCCTGGACGACTTCGGCACGCAGCTCGTTGCCCCGTCGCTCCAGTTCGATCTGTGCAGCATCCTGGGATCGGCTGGCCGCTTCAACGCGGGCACCGCGCTTGCCGCCCAGTTCCAGCGCCTGACTGAGCATGACCGTGGTGGTGCTGGTGTTGCGACGAGTGTCCTCGACCTCCCAGGACAACTCCGGGTTGGGCATCAGACCGGCCTGCTGCTTGTCACCCTCGGCGATGCCAATTTCCCAACGTGCGGCGGCGAGGTCCGGGTTTTCCGCAAAGGCTGCCTCGATGGCCTGAGGCAGGCTCAAGCTTTGAGCAGTCGCAATACCGGGCGCGGTGAATGACAGTAACAGGGCGTAAAGCAAACCGGTTTTCACGGTGGGCTTCATGTCTGTTACCAAGGAAAAAACTTTATGCCTGAGCGGGTTTGCACTGCTCCCGTCGCGCCTTTGCATATGACTAACCACCCCATCAAATAACCAGAACAGACTCCGGCTGCGTTCAGCGGAGTTGGATGCGGGGACTTTATGCAAAGGGAGTTAGCAGAAGGATTACTGAAAAATTACAATCCTGTCATTTAAGGAAAGTTGCAGTCGCTCGCTATTACACTGCGCGACGCAATGAAATGACCGCCCCCGAAGACATAAACAGCAATAACTTAAAACTTGCTTTTTAAAACGTTGACAGGGCTAACACTTTAAAGCTTATTCCATTGAGAGCAGGCAAAAAAATCTCTGTATTCAGCCACCTGCGGGGTTGACCCTGAAGTGGCTACAGACTCCAGAATCCGCCCACATTCGACAGATCGCGCAAAACTGCGGACTGCCAGGACACTATTGCAGTGGTGCAGTTTGAAAGCAGGCTGTTTTAAACAACAAAGCCCGCGACATTTATCCACCCTATTAATACAGGACACTGATATGCGAATCCTTGTTGTAGAGGACGAGCCGAAAACTGCCGAGTACATGCATCAGGGTTTAACCGAGAGTGGCTATGTTGTGGACCTGGCCGTCACCGGACTTGATGGGCTTTATCTGGCTCAGCATCAAACCTACGATCTGGTCATTCTGGATGTTAACCTGCCCGAAATGGACGGTTGGGAAGTGTTGACCCGGCTGAGAAAAAACAGCAATACCCGGGTCATGATGGTCACAGCCCGTGGTCGTCTCGAAGAGAAGGTTCGGGGCCTGGAGATGGGGGCTGATGATTATCTGGTGAAGCCGTTCGAGTTTCCCGAGCTGCTGGCCAGAGTTCGGACCCTGATGCGTCGCAGCGAACAGGCCGGTTTGCCCGAAGTGCTGCGGGTCGGCGACCTTGAGCTGGACCAGGGACGACACCGGGCATTTCGTGGCACTCAGCGCATTGACCTGACGACCAAAGAGTTCGCCCTGCTCCACCTGTTGATGCGTCACAGCGGTGAAGTCATGTCTCGCACGCAGATCATATCGCTGGTGTGGGACATGAACTTTGACTGCGACACCAACGTTGTCGAAGTCTCGATCCGCCGTCTGCGGGCGAAAATCGACGAGCCTTTCGAACAGAAGCTGATCCACACCCTGCGCGGCGTCGGCTATGTTCTGGAAGTGCGTGAATGAAACCCACGCGTCTTTCCACACGGCTGGGCCTTGCCGTAACCGCCATGAGTGCCGTGCTGGTATTGGTAATGGCAGCGTTCGCCTACGCGTCCATTTCCCATCAGCTGGATTTCCGAGCGAGGAACGGTCTGCAGGAAAAGCTGGAGCAAATCGAGCACAGTCTGTCAGAGAGCTTCAATTCCGTTGCTGACGTGGTGCTTGCGCCTCACCACCTGCGTGACCAGATTGTCGGGCACGATGACTTGACCCTGACCATCCTCGACTCGAGCGTCCCGAGAAAACGCCTGCTGAGCCTGGGCCAGGATGAGCAGATGGTGCCTCCTGTGCCCTTGGGCGAGGACAGCCGGGGGGATTTCCAACGAGTGGAATCCTCGACCGGTCACGAGATATTGATTGCCAGCAAACACGTGCGCCTCAAAGGCGGCCAGAAGGTTCTGGTGCTGCTCGCGCTCGACAGAGAAAGCGATGCGTTGTTACTCGGCGCCTATGTGAAATCCACACTCATTGCCTCGCCGCTTATCCTGCTGCTCGTTGGCGGTTGCGCATGGTGGATCGTGCATCGCGGGTTAAGACCCTTGCGCGCATTTCGCAAAGTCGCGCACAAGGTATCGGCCCGGGATTTGTCCCATCGGATGCAAGCTGCCGGACTCCCTGACGAACTCCGTGACCTGGCCCACGCGGTCAACGTGATGCTCAACCGACTGGCCGAGGATATTCAGCAACTGGCGCAATTTTCGGATGACCTGGCCCATGAACTGCGCTCACCCATGAACAACCTGATGGGCAAGGCGCAAGTCACCTTGTCCCGAGAGCGACCACCCGAGGAATACAAACAGGCGCTGGAGTCATGCACCGAAGAACTTGAGCGTCTGTCATTGATGGTCTCCCAGATGCTGTTCCTGGCCAGCGTGACCCAACCCTCGGCGCTATTGACGTTTACTGCCGTGGATCTTGAGGAAGAAGCCAACAAGGTCGCCGAGCTTTTTGATCAGTCAGCGGAAGAAAAAAACATGACGCTGGTGGTTCAAGGCAGTGCCCAGACCTTCGGAGAAAGACTGATGATCCAGCGAGCGATCTCCAATCTGATCTCCAACGCCATCCGTCACGGCAATCCCGGCAGCACAGTGACCATCACCCTCGCCAGCCATGCCAATGAAGTCTCTCTGGCCGTCAGCAACCTGGGCGAAGGCATCGAAGCCGAGCACCTGCCGCGCCTGTTCGACCGCTTTTACCGCGTACACGCCAGCCGCTCCCGACAACAGGGCGGCACCGGTCTGGGGCTCGCGATTGTTCGCTCCATCATGACTGTTCATCAAGGGCGCGTGACGGTGGAGAGTGAGCTGGAACGGGTCACGACTTTCAGGCTGGTTTTTCCGCGAGCGAAGTGAGTGATTCACCGAACTGAGCCGGGCCTGCTAGCGCAGGCCGAAGCCCATTTGCTGTAGCGCACTGACCAACTCTTCACGCCCATGCAGGCTGGAAATACTGCGCAAGCGATTCACAACTTGCTCAGACCAGCCCGCAGCCTTCATACCCTCCTGCTGATAAAAGGCGCCGAGGCGCTGATCATATTGTTCTATAGAGGACAGTTCCGACTCCGCGCTGTAGCGCTCATGGTGCAAGACCGCCGCCTGGGGCAAGCGCGGCTTTACCTGCGCTGGACGCTCAGCATCGGGATAACCCACGCACATCCCGAATACCGGGTATACCTGAGGCGGCAGCTCTAATTCCTTCGCGACACTTTTGATGTCATTACGTATCGCGCCGATGTAGACGCTACCGAGCCCCATCGACTCCAGAGCCACCACAGCATTCTGGGCGGCCAGCGACGCGTCGATAGTGCCCAACAACAGACTCTCGATATAAGGCAAGGCTTCGAGCTCGACGCCCGCGCGCGCTGCTACTCGGGATACTCTGGAGAGGTCGGCGAGCCAGACCAGAAACAGCGGGGCCTGGCGAATGTAGGCCTGATTACCAGCAAGCTCCGCAAGGCGCGCTTTGCGAGATGGATCCTGGACAGCGATCACGCTCCAGACTTGCAGATTTGATGAAGTTGCCGCCGATTGCGCGGCAGCGATCAACGCTTCAAGCGTCCCTTCTGGCAGCGGCTTGTCGTTGAAGGCGCGGACGCTGCGATGGTTTACCAGTTGGTCGAGAATCGGGTTCCAGTTCTCGGGAATCGTTGAGTCTGTATCGCCGTAGCGTAGGGCCAGACCGTGCTGGGTTGCTTGTGTCATGAAATCTCCAATCAGGCCGTAACCGGGAAGAGCCTTTGATGAACTCGTATTTTTAGTCCGAAGACAAATTAGCATGCGACGAAAATTGCGGTTAGACGATATCAGCGGATGGCGATGGCGAGTGGTTGCTACAGCGTGAGCCTGGTTAGGAAATTACATTCCACTTGACGACCCATTTGCATCCGACCTTACCAAGCGTTTGTATCGAGCCTGACCAGCACACGGCGTCTCCATGACCGGTAGCAGTCGGCCCCGATAGCGGTCTTTGCAGGCAAGATTAGGCGGCTAAGATGATCAGGTCTGGTGCCAGCGTTTGCTTCTCAGTTCAGTGCGCCATGCCGTTTAGCACTGTCTTGAGGATCTCTGATGCCGCCGACGTGAGCGAACGTGATCAATGAGTTATGATTCTGCCGCTCAACGGTGGATTTGCTTATGACTTTTCCTGACCTAGGCTTTAGGTACCTCCATGGAACTGCACCTAACATTGGTGTTGGAAATAGAAAAATTCGAGAGCTGGGAACAGCCTTGGCGTTTTTATGAGGTCTTGTCAGCATCCACCTCTCTCGATGCTGATGCACGTGAGATGTTGCACATCGTATGGATTGCAGCAATCGAGTACCCAAGCTGGCGGATGAGCAACGAACTTGAAGCTAGTTGCTTACTCGCAGACGCTCGCCTCAAGTCAGATTTCCCTTGGCTTTCCGAGCAGGCGCGGCGGCAGTTCGTGAACGCTGTCGCTTATCTATGGCGTTAGCGCTGGACTTGGCATCTTTGTTGACTAAGCAAGCAGATCGTAGGCGCAATCAGTAACCACTCTTAACCATTAGCTGCCTTCGGTTAAGGCAGCTTAAGACCCAAAGCAGACATTTCGCTTGAGGGCTACGGGAGAGCTAATCCCGGGCGGTCTGCTTCAGCGCTCACATTCATTGGTTTGTCTTTAAGCATCGCATATGCCCAAGCAGGGCAATGGCCGGCTCAATGCTGTCGTCTGAAGGTACCAGCAGGGCTTGAGGATTTTCGGGATTGATCACTCTCAGTTCGATAAATCATGGCAACCGCTGCTGCCACGGACGGCCTGATAGATGATCCGGCTAGCGTTACGTCGCCCGCGAACCATTTGCCCCATGGGTATTTCGTAAGCGCTCATGAATCATCTCCCCCCAACCGAAAACCGACGTCCTGAATACGTTCCCTGAAAAAAATCTATCCCCTTGCCCGTATAGCGCATTACGTTTTGGTTCAAACCCTGATATTCACCAGAGCCTTTGCTATAGGCAAAACCCGCGCCGATGACCACGACCCGAGCGTCGCCAGCCCCTTCCACCATCGAAGGATAATATCCAGATACGAGCACCAGCCCCAACTGGCTGCCGGGTTGCAGGAGCAAGCGCCAACGCACAGGCTCGTAAGAAGACAGAACCAGCACAGTCGGTTGGCGACTCGGCTTGACCTCGACCTGCACCGTCCCCGGCGCGTGCGTCCCGCCCCCATGCACGCCTTCGGCCGCCTCGTACACACCGACCCCTTCGACTTGAGCTGTGGCTGCTAGTGCCTTGAGCGGGGCGAACTCGACCCGTTGAACGATGCTCTGGATCTGCTGGGCCTGGGCCACTTGCGCAGTTTGACGTTCCGCCAGTTGCGCACGCCACAAGGCCAGGGGCTGTGGCAAGCCGGTAGCCAGATCGTGATGAAATGTGATGCGGTTACCCTCGACCAGCGCCATGACATCGAACGCCGGCACATAATCCAAACGTGAAGCTTTGTAACGCGGATCGCTCAGCGGAGCGATTGTCTGGCTGGCCACCTCGTAGATATAGCGCCGGGCATCAGTGGCGCGTAGCCCCGGCGCAGTACCTTCGAGCAGGATCTGCCCCACTTGCGGCGTAGTGGTGACCCGCGTCAAACGCAAAGGTGCGGTATCAATCCGAGTCAACGCTAATTGCGATACGTCCAGTAATACCAACCCTTCGTCGATACCGTAGTAACGCGTGCCGTCGCGACTGGGATTATTGTTTTCCAACCCCGCGAACCTGCCGTAGCCGTCAACATCGAGCTGAGCGACGACCCTCACCTGGACTGGCCCCGATTGGCGCAGGACCTGGATCTCCACGTTATGCTGCCCGCCGAGCAGCAGGTAATGGTCAGGTTTACCGGGCATTGGCAACGCCCGGTTCCAGCTGCGCGGCATGCCAAGATCAACGATCTGGCCACTGTCGAAATCGATAAGCTGTGCACCGCCACTGCTGATCTGGCCGAAAACCGCTGTATGGTCATCCAGCCAGAAAAACGCATGGCCCATGGCGTCTGGGATACGTACCACTTCAGTGCCACTCGCGGCGTCTACGATCGACAGCAACCGCCCTGCGTCGCGCGCGTAAAGGCGGCCATTGGCGGATAACTCGCTGAGGGTGCCTTGGGTGGTCTGCCAAGGATCACGGTGTAGCACCTCGCCGCTGTGCAGGTCGACCACTGCGAGATCATTGCCGCTACCCAGCAATGCGATGGCGGCTTGGCGCGCATACTTGATCTCGCGAATACCGCTTTTTACCTGCACCAACCCGACAGGCTCACCCACGGCTTCACGCAACGGCGGCTTCGCCAGTAGCTGACCCGCTTCGATAATGCCGAGCCACTGCGTGATGCTCTGCTCTTGGTCATCCAGACACTGACTGTGGCCCACCGACGCGTTGATCGCTTCACGGCTCTGGTACCACTTAGCCTGGAAACCCTGCGTGCAACTCAGCGCGCGAATTTTCAGGCGCGAGTTCAGTTCCAGACCAAAACCGGTTTTGGCCTTGGGTGTGGCGCTGTCGATAATCCGCTGGATCTGTAGCTGGCGGGTGGGCCCCAGCGGCAACGCGGCGACCAGCTTGTCCTCGGAAGTCAGCGGCAAATAACGCTCAAGCCAACTTTCCACGGGTCGGTACCCAGCCACTATCGCGACGGCTGCCAACAGCGGCAGGATAAAACGGTTCATGCTCATTCCTTTGATAGGGGCGTCGTTGGTTGTATCGGCTATACGAGGGAGTGACTTAAATTGCATTTACGCAGTAGTACCGGCCATTGCGCTTTCCATGGCATTAGACTGCGCTCAAGATCGATCTCTGCCACTAAAGAAGACGTTGTCTGCTTGTCAAATCCAACCAAATGATTGGTCAAATCCATGCGTTTACGCACAAGCCCTCAGAACGAGACTATGCCCACGCCCCCCTCCCTGCAAACACGCGCACACGGGTTACCACAACGGGTGCCCCCACTCTCCCAAAGCACGCAGGCAACCAGTGGCAAGGAAATCAAGAAGAGAACTTGCAAGCCCGGCGAACAAGGCTGTTATGCCGGGCACTGTGATCGACGTCACGCAGGGGCTGGGGTATCGCCGACTACCATCTAGCGCGCCATTAACCGACCTGAGTTGATCAGCGACGCGGCTCGCGCCCACGTGCCCGAGTTCTTCGGAAAAGATGGGCTAAGTCCCGAATCTGCTGGTTGGCAGTCTGGCTACCAGCGAGCAAACTGGTCGCCATCCTTCTTCCGACCACGTCCCATTCTATTTTTGCTACTGCTGATCGTTTGACTAAAGAACCTCTGACCATCAACGGAGGCCTGCTGTAGTTCCAATGGAAAACCTCGCAGCCAGAGACGTATCCAGTTGCATCACGTTGCCGCATGCCTCCACTTTGCCGAATATCTGATACGGTGATTTGCAAAGTTTTGACAGCCTATTCACCGGAGCGCCCCATGGCGATTGTCTTTCCCACTGCACACATTGATGCCAAGGAGCGTTTCGATTATTGGCAAGATGTCGTCTGCTCGACTTACACACCCACCACGAACCGCCAGTTAACAGATGAGCTGTTCGATGGCTCACTGGACGTCGCGACCAAGGGCAGTGTGTTATTCAGCCGAATCAGATCGTTGCCGGTGGAGTACAAACGCCCCCGAGACGACCGGGGCAACGGCACGTTTTTCCTGACTCTTACTTTGTGCTCCGAGGCTTACATCAGCCAGTCCGGCCGAACGTCGCTTCAACGTCCTGGAGACATCGTCCTATACGACAGCGCTCAACCCTTCACCTGCACCCTTCCCGCTGGCGACGATCAGATAGTACTGGCGGTACCTCGCTCGCTGTTGCTGTCCCATATTCCTCATTACGAAGGTTTTTTAAGCCGAACACTGGAGAGCCAGTCGCCGCTGGGCGGGCTCGCAAAATCAATGCTGCTGGAGATGTGGAAGGCCGAGACGCCTGATGCTGCCATCGGCGACCGGCTCAATGGGGCGCTGCTGGATGTGTTGTCCAGCGCGTTCGAAACAGCTTATGGCTCCCTGACGCCTAAACAGGTATCACACCGGCACAAGCAGCTTGCCGCAGTAAAACAGCACATTCTGGCAAATCTTGGTCAGACCGGGATGAGCGTGGAAAGCATCTGCTCCGCCGTGCACATGTCGCCAAGAACATTGAACAGACTCTTTGCCACGGAAGGCACCACGGTCATTCGCTGGCTGTGGCAGCAGCGACTTTCCGCCTGCCATGATGCCCTGCTGAAAAAGTCGTTCACGCACGTCAGCGACGCCGCATTGAGCTTTGGCTTCAGTAACCTCTCGCACTTCAGCCGGGCGTTCAAACAAGCCTACGGCATCTCCCCTCAGCAACTGCTGCATCGAGCCTGATCACACTTGGCATTCTGAGCACAGCACCTGGCGCGTACGACAAAGCGGCCTGCTCTTTTCACGCGCACTATCAACAGTGCGCGACTTAGCTCGCGCCAACTGTGACCAATCAATGATTCAACTTAGCCAACCTAATGGTGAACACATGGCTAACGCCTCAGATAAAACCCTACGTCTGTTATTCCCGCAGTGGCAAGGTGGCAACAACGCCCCGTATTTCTTCGGCGCTCAATTGCTGTCATGGCTCGCTCCCGAGGCGAACGGCCCCGTGGAGGAAGTGCATGTCCCTGAGCCCGATGGCAAAACGCTGCAAAACGAAAACGGTATCGTTGCTCATCAGGCCTTGCTTGAGCAATTGAGCCATGCGCAGCAACTGATCGAGAAACATCAACCGGACCGCATGGTTGTGCTCGGCGGCGACTGCCTGGTCGACCTTGCCCCCTTTGCTTATCTCAATGAACGCTACGACGGCGAGCTGGCAGTGCTTTGGGTCGACGCCCACCCTGACGTGCTGACCCCTAAGGAATTCGAGCACGCGCACGCCATGGTGCTGGGTAACCTGCTGGGCGAGGGGGACCCGGACTTTGCCCGGGCAGTGAAGCGCCCGCTGAAACCGGCGAATGTCATGTATGCCGGTCTGCAGCAAACCATGGAAGTCGAAACCGCCACCATCAAGCGCCTCGGCCTTCGCAGCGCGAGTCCTGCTGACCTGGCGAACACCAGCGAACCGGTGCTGACATGGCTCAAGGAGACAGGGGTCAGGCACTTGGCTATCCACCTTGATCTGGATGTGCTGGATCCGAGCCTGTTTCGTTCACTGCTATTCGCCCAACCCAACGTCCCGGATGACACCTTTGAAGGGATCGCTCAAGGCAAGATGACCATGGATCAAGTTGTGCGCCTGCTGCGCGATGTGGCAAACGTCGTGGATGTGGTCGGGATCGGTGTCGCTGAGCATCTGCCTTGGGACGCGCTTGCGCTGAAAAATATGTTGGCTGGCCTGCCATTGCTGGGTGACGTTTGCTCGCGGTGAGGCTGGATGCAATCTGCCTGATATGAATCACTGATGACGTGGGACCGGCTTTAGCCGGGAAGGCGGTATTTCTGGCGATGACGATTCATCGCCTGCCCCGCCCTCTTCCCGGCTAAAGCCAGTCCCACGTCGTCAATCAGCTTGCGGACAGACATAGAATCTCCCACAAGTCCGGCGGTATACCGGCCTCTTTGTAAATGAGTTCGCGGAAACTGTGTCTGCTGGCCAACATGTGCACCATCCACTCTAAACGGCTACCCTGTTGAATTACCTCAGGAGGAACAGCCCGTGATCAAGAAAGTCGGCCCCACTGAAATAAAACCCAAACATCGTGCATCGTGCCACTGCGGCGCGGTGGTACTGGAGCTGGATTTACCCAATGGCATTGTCGATCCTCGGCGCTGCGATTGTTCGATGTGTCGCCGCAAAGGTGCCATCGTTGCGTCGGTCGCGCTGGACGGTGTCAAAGTCATTCAGGGCCAGACCCAGCTCAAGCTCTATCAATTCAATACCCGCACAGCGAAGCATTATTTCTGCGGTAACTGCGGGATTTACACCCATCACCAGCGGCGCTCCTCACCGGACCAGTACGGCTTTAATCTGGGCTGCCTGGAAGGCGTGAACCCCTATGATCTGGGGCAGATCAAGACCAGCGACGGCGTCAATCATCCTGCCGACCGCGAGCCACCGACCAACGCACCCGGCTGAATGCAATATCAGCCTTCCGGCCTCGCTGCATTGGGTCGAAGGCTGATGCAATAAATAAACACAGTTACCGGTCGCATCAGGTTGTCAGCAGTAACCAACCCCTTGCTGTCTCGGGAACATAAACGCTTCATTGCACATTTGTAATCTTTCAACCATCTCGTCGTTATCTTCAACTCGTCAAGATTGTGCCCACTGGCAACGCTCGAATTTATAAAAAAGCCAGGTCGACACATAAGAAATCTGCCGATTTGAACGGAGCGACTATGACTCACCTCAACAAAATGACTGTGGCCGTTTTATCGACCCTTGCGAGTGTCACGCCGCTTGCTGCTTTTGCAGAAGAGCAAAAGGAAGGGTTCATCGAAGGCAGTACGTTGACCGTACTCAATCGAAGTTTTTACATGAACCGCGACCATCGCAAAGGCGAGTCGAGCCCTACCGGCAATGGCTATTCCGAAGCGTGGGCACAAGGCGTTATCGGCAAATTCGAATCGGGTTTCACCCAGGGTACGTTTGGCGTCGGTGTCGACGCCTTTGCCATGCTGGGCATCAAGCTTGATACAGGCGATGGCCGTAACGGCGGACGCAGCTCCTTCGATGTGCTTCCGGTCGACGGTGATGGCGAGGCCGAAGACGAATACAGCAAGGTCGGCGGCGCACTGAAAGCCCGAGCATTCGATATTGTTGTAAAGGTCGGAGATGTCTTCCCGTCAACCCCGGTGGTTTCTTTTGGCGACTCGCGACTCCTGCCTGAAAGCTTTCGCGGCGTGACAGCGACCAACACAAGTATCAGCGGTTTAACCCTTCAGGGTGGCCGACTTCACTCAATGAGCCAGCCGGCCTCCAGCGGCATGCGCGACAACTTCGCCACGTTCTATGCAGGTTCGGTCAACGCTCCGTGGGTCGCCTATTTCGGGGGCGATTACAATGCCACCGACCGCTTGAGTCTGGGGCTGTACACCAGCAGGCTGAAAGACGCCTGGGATCAGACGTATGCATCGACCTCTTACACGCTGCCGCTCTCGGATGACCTCGCACTGACCGGTAGCCTGAACTACTACAACGCCACGGACGAAGGCAAAAAGCTCCTCGGGGAATTCGACAATGACATCTGGAGCGCAAAAATCGGCCTCCAGTTTGGCGCTCATACCCTGGCCCTCTCGCACCAGCGAAATGAAGGCGACAACGACTTCGATTACCTCAGACAGTCCGACTCGATCTACCTGGCGAACTCTATCCAGTACAGCGACTTCAACTCACCGAAAGAGCGCTCGTGGATGGTCACTTACAACCTGGACATGACAACTTTCGGGATACCCGGCCTGTCATTCATGACGCGCTACGGTAAAGGCACCGATGCCGACTACTCCAATGCCAACAGCACTTACATGCGCCGGGATTCGGATGGCAATCCACTCACCGATCAGAAACGCTGGGAGCGGGATATCGAAGCGAAATACATCGTGCAGACCGGCAACCTGAAGGACCTGTCACTGCGCGTGCGACAAGCCACCACCCGTGCGACTGCATTCGAGTCAGACCTTGATGAGGTCAGGGTGATTGTCGAGTATCCGCTTAGCGTTCTGTGAAGAGCGGCATGAGGTTTTAGCAACACCGCCCTGGAAGCTCCCGCTCTGCAACCAAGGTGTTTCAGGCGCTCTCGCGAGCGCCTTTTTTTGGTCATTACTTTTTGTCTCAAGTAAACATTGGACCTGTAGGAGCTGCCGAAGGCTGCGATCACGGTGTATCAGGAGAAATGCTTCGCAGCCTTCGGCAGCTCCTACAGAAAATGCATTTCAATTCATTAATTTGCATTTTGTCTGGTAAGTGTGAGCTTGCTCGCGATTCGATTTGTCCGTCGATAAATTACCGTCAGGCATGACGCCATCGCGAGCAAGCTCACTCCTACAGGGTCCCTGTTTGCCACGAACAGCACGGCACGAGCCGCTTCAATACCCATCCATTGATCCGGCGCAGCTTTCGGATCACGAAAAGCGTCTAGGCTGAGGTCCATTGCCCCTCCACCAAGGCCATCCTCATGCCTCCTGCGTCAGCCGCACATTTGTCCGTCCGCTCCGAACCGCTGCACATGGGGTTCGTGATCGCCTGGCTGTTCTGCGCCCTCTTCTACTTTGTGCAATACGCCCTGCGTTCCGCGCCGGGGGTGATGATGCCGGAGTTGACCGAAGCGTTTGGCCGCGACGTGGTGGCCGTCAGTGCGCTGGTCGGTCTGTATTACTACACCTACTCGATTTTCTCGATCATTGCGGGCGCGGCACTGGACAGGCTGGGTGCCAAGTACGTGATCCCGGCGGGCATCCTGATGGTTGCAGTGGGCGCGGCGTTGTTCGGGCTGGGGGAGTTGCAAGTCGCGCAAATCGGCCGCTTGCTGCAAGGCGCTGGATCGGCCAGTGCTTTCATAGGCGCCGTATATCTGGCAACCCATGGCTTCCCGCCCCGGTATCTGGCCACTGCCGTCGGTTTCACTCAATGCTTCGGCATGATGGGCGGTTTCGCCGGGCAATTCGCCGTGGGCCCGATTGTTCACGGGACTATCCCGTGGCAGCAATTCTGGTTCATCGCTGCCGGTTGCCTGTTCGTGATCGCCATACTGGTGCTGTGCATGACTCCCAAAGGCCACGACCCAAGGCCTGCGGGCAGCAGCAACTCACTGGGTTCGGTGCTGACGCCCTACAAGCAGGTCCTGAGTAATCCGCAGTCCTGGCTATGCGGTTTCACGGCGGGCCTGTTGTTTCTGCCGACGACGATTGGCGACATGATCTGGGGCGTGCCGTTTCTACGTGACGGTCTCGCGGTCAGCTACGGCGAAGCAGTCAACCGCAGCAGCATGATCCCCCTGGGCTGGGTCATTGGTTGCCCGTTGCTTGGCTATATTTCCGACCGCATTGGCAGACGCAAGCCGGTATTGATCGGTGGCGCATCGCTGATGCTGATCGCCAGCGCGGCGATCCTGTATTTGCCTGCCGGAATTGCCCCGCCTTATCTGTTCGGGCTGCTGTTGGGTATTGGTTCCGGTGCAGCGATGATCCCCTATTCGATCATCAAGGAAGTCAACGCCGACAACGTTAAAGGCAGTGCCACCGGTGCCATCAACTTCCTGGTCTTTACCTTCAGCGCCCTGCTCACGCCGGTTTTTGGTTACCTGCTTGCCCGTATGGCCATGGGCGGCGTCTTGACCCTGCCCATATTTCAGGCTGCCGGGGCGTGGTTGCTGGGGGGCATCGTGCTCGCTATCGTGCTCGCGCTGTTGATTCTGGAAACGGGGCCGAAAGGTCGGCAAGTAGTTGGCTAGAAGGTTGTCTGAACCCATCGCCAGGCTTCGGATCGAACATTCAGACTTGAATGACGGCACCATGCGTATATGATCAGAGCGAAGTTGTACGATGACATATGACGCTAAGCATGCCTTCATGTTTCTCAAAAATAAAATGACGAGCGATCCACTATGACTCAAAGCAAAGCCGAAGTACTGGTCTGGGGCCAGATGCACGCCTCTCTCACTGAAGCGCTGGACCGGGACTTTACCGTGCACAACCGCTGGGAGATCGCGGACCTGGAGGCTTGGCTCTCCACCCACGGTGAAAAGATTCGCGCCATCGTCACCAGCGCCGTGTATGGCACTGACAATCAGGTGCTGGATCGTCTGCCCAATCTTGAAGTGGTCACCAGCTTCGGCGTGGGTTACGACGCGATCGACACCGACTACCTGGCAGGCCGCGGCATCAAATTCAGTAACACCCCGGATGTATTGAACAAGGCTGTCGCGGAAACTGCACTCGCGCTGATGCTCTGTGTGAGCCGCAAGATCAGCGAAGCCGAGCGTTTTGTACGGGCAGGTAAATGGCCAGACGGCAAATTCCCGCTGGGTCGTGATCTGGCGGGCAAGACCTGCGGCATCGTAGGCTTGGGAAAAATCGGCAAAACCATCGCCACTCGCGCAGCAGCGTTCGACATGAACATTGCCTATTTCCGTCGCGGCCAGGCTTATCCGGATGTGTCCTACACCCATTACGCCGACCTCCACGAACTGGCCAAAGTCAGCGATTATCTGGTGGTGATCGTGCCGGGTGGTGCCGATACCGAAAAGCTGATCAGCGCTTCGGTGCTCAAGGCGCTGGGTTCGGATTCTTTCCTGATCAACGTTGCACGCGGTACGGTCGTGGACGAAAAGGCTCTGATTGCCTCGCTACAGGCGGGTGAAATCGCCGGTGCCGGGCTGGATGTGTTCGAGGATGAGCCCAACGTACCGAACGAGTTGCTGGCCCTGGACCAGGTCGTCCTGACCCCGCACATTGGCAGCGGCACCTATGAGACCCGCAAAGCCATGGCCGATCTGGTGTTCGCCAATCTGAGTCGTTACATCGAAGAGGGTGAGCTGGTTACGCCGGTGACGGTTTAACTATTTCCCGCCCAAACTGGAACGCGTTTTTTGTGGGAGCCGAGCTTGCTCGCGATGAACGATGACGCGGTCTGTCTGAAAGAACCAGTCGCCGGCATCGTCCCACAGGACTCACTGATGACGTGGGACCGGCTTTAGCCGGGAAGGCGGTATTTCTGCCGATGAAGGTTCATCGTCTGTCCCGGCCTCTTCCCGGCTAAAGCCAGTCCCACGAAGCAGATCAGAGACACCGGATTTGCTGACTGTTTCACGCATTTAACGATCGTTAGCCGTGCAGGCTCGCCAATATCACCTATCGTTCTGTTTCAGGACGGAAAAATAGGTGAGTCTTCCATGAGTATTGAAACGCTGTTCGCCAACCTGCATAGCCTCCCCAGCATCCCGAAAGTTGCTCAGGATTTGATCCTGCAATTCGACAGCCCTTCTTCCAGCCTGGAAAGCATTGCTCGCAATATTGAAAAGGATCCGGTGATTTCGGCGAAGATCCTCCGTCTGGCCAACTCGGCCCGGTTTCGCGGCTCCCGGGAGTCATCCAGCATTGAAGACGCGGCGATGCGTCTGGGTTTCAACACGCTGCGCACCCTAGTGCTGGCTTCGGCGGTGACGGGCGCGTTCAAGGCCGGGCCGAGCTTTGACCTTAAAGGCTTCTGGTTGAAGAGTTTTCAGGTAGCCGGGATCTGCCGGATGCTGGCAAAACAGAGCGGCGTGGATCCGGAGATCGCGTTTACCTGCGGTGTGATGCATGACATCGGCGAGTTGTTGATCCAGACAGGCGCGCCGGAAGTCGCCGAGCGTATCAATGCAGCGAGCAAGACGGGGACACCGGGGCGCGCGGCCAATGAAACGGTGCAGTTGGGTTTTGGTTATCCCGAAGTGGGTGAAGAGCTGGCACGTCGCTGGCATTTGCCCGAGGTGATTCAACAAGCCATCGCGTATCAGGCCAAACCGCTACAAGCCCCAGGCAATGCGCCCCTGCCGCGTATCGTGGCCCAGGCGATGCTGGTTTCCGATGCGCTCGAAGCCCACGGCGGCGCTACACCAGAGGCGCAACAGGCGGTGGTCGGGCCGCTGACTGAAGGGGTCAATCTGGATGCATTGTTTGCCGGATTGCCCGCCGTGCTGGAGGCGGACAAAGCGTTTGCAGAATTGCTGAGTTAGACCAAGTGGCCCTTATCACCGGCAAGCACCGCTCCCACATGGGATTGCATTTCAAATGTGGGAGCGGTGCTTGCCCGCGATAACGGCGACACGGTTTCAAGCCTTACTCTTCACATCAAATCCTGAAAGTCCCCACCAGATGCTGCAACCGTGCAGCCTGTTCTTCCAGATACGAGCAGGCATCCAGCGTCAGCTTCAGGTTGTCGACGCCTTCCTGGTTGAGCGTGTTGATCTGCGTAATATCGACGTTGATCGACTCAACCACCGCTGTCTGCTCTTCGGTCGCAGCGGCTACAGACTGGTTCATGTCGTTGATCTCATCGATACGGCGAGTGACGCTGCTTAACCGCTCGCCCGCCTGATTGGCGACGGTCACGCTGCTTTCACTCTGACGCTGGCTCTCGGTCATGGTGACCACCGCTTCCCGAGCGCCGATCTGCAGTTCCTCGATCATCTTCTTCACTTGCTGCGCCGAATCCTGAGTGCGGTGTGCCAGGCTGCGCACCTCGTCGGCCACCACGGCAAAGCCCCTGCCCGCTTCGCCAGCACGCGCGGCCTCAATCGCTGCGTTCAGTGCAAGTAGATTGGTTTGCTGGGAAATACTGGTGATCACTTCCAGAATCTGACCGATATTTACCGTCTTGCCGTTCAGGTTCTCGATGTTCGCGCAGGACTCGCTGATCTTTGCCGAAAGCTCGTTCATCGCGCTGATTGTCTGCTGTACAACTTGCTGACCATCACTCGCCAATTGGCTGGCATCGGCAGATTGCTGAGAAGTGCGTGCCGCGTTCTGAGCAATTTCATGGGCAGCCGCACCCAGCTCGTTGATCGCCGCCGCGACACTTTCGGTGCGATTGGCCTGCTGGTCGGAGTTGGTCATGGAGGAGTTGGAAGCCTTCACCACGCGCATTGCCACATCTCCCAACTGGCCGGCCGTGGAAGCCACCTCGCGTATGGAGCCGTGAATACGCTCAACGAATCGGTTGAATGACTGCGCCAATTCGCCGAACTCGTCCTGTGAAGTGATAGCCAGACGCTTGGTCAGGTCGCCATCCCCATCAGCGATGTCACGCATGGCGCGCCCCATCTGATGCAGCGGTTGCATCAGCACGCTGATCAACATGCCCAGCAGGAGAATGATGATCACCACGGAAATGACCATCGCAGTAATCGCTGACGTACGGAATTCGCCGAGCATGGCGTAGGCCGCATCCTGATCCAGTACCAGCGCCACATACCAGTTAGCTGAAGAAACGCCTTCTACCTTGGTCAGCGACATGATTTCCGCTTTACCGGCGGACGCGATTTCAGTCACGCCTGCAGTAATCTTCGGTGTATCGGTCGGATAGGCTTCGCTGATGTTCTTCAGAATAAGTTTGCTGTCCGGGTGAATCAGAATCTTGCCGTCACCGCTGACGATGAATGCATAACCATGCCCGCCGAAGTTCAGCGAGTTGATGGTCTTGGTAATACTCTCGAGTGAAATATCAGCACCAGCAACGCCGATGAACTGGTTCTGGTACTTGACCGGCGCCGCCAGTGTCACGACCAACTTGCCCGAAGAAGCGGCAATGTACGGTTCGGTCACAACAGTGCCCGGGGCGTTTTGCGCCGCCTTGTACCAGCCACGCGCGCGGGGATCGTAATCTGCCGCCCGGTTACCCGCAGGCACCGAAAACATCACGCCGTCAGTACCACCGAAATAACTGAGCTGGAAATTATCAGTGTAAGCCGGGATACCGATGGAGCGCTGCAGATCCGGAATCGCCTTGCCATCCGCCGAGACCCGCTGCGCCATGGATTGCAGCAACTGCGTGCGGCTTTCCAGCCAGGTCTGAATGTTCTGGGTCGTCAACCCACCCAGTTGTTGAAGCTCGGCAAAAACGTTGGACTTCAAAGTCTGGCGTTGTCGGTAATCGTTAACAACAATAAAACAGGTAAATGCGACCACCACGACCAATGCGGCGGCGAGCAGAATCTTTCTGCTGAAACCCAGACTTTTCATCATTGCGGATACTTCCATTACAAAAGAGTTACAACGGGACGGCCTGAGATCAAGTTAGCAAAGGCCGTGCCGCGTTTTACGTACTCTTCGAGTAAAAAGAAAGTATCTCGATAAATATATTATTGGATCCACCTCAGTAGAGGTGCGACATAGTGTGCACAGGTCTAAGTAATACTCGACATGAGATGACACCTGACTGACCCCTGCCCCTCTTTCGCGGGGGCCAGCAACTGTGGCCTGTCGCAACCTGTTGTCGCCTGCGGGCAGCGGTCCCGGAAGAAACAGCCGGAGGGCAGTTTACGGTTGCCCGGTAACTCTGTAGGCGCCGAAATATATGCGTTATCCAGCGGAGCTCCCAGGCGCGGAACCGCGTCCAGAAGCAGACGAGTGTAAGGATGTTGAGGCCGCTCAAGCACTTCGGCTGCGCTGCCTAATTCGACGATTTGGCCCAGGTACATCACGGCCACCCGGTCGGCCATATGGCGTACCACTGAGACGTTGTGCGAAATCAGGATGTAGGTCAAATCACGACTGCGTTGCAACGCTGCCAGCAGGTTAAGAATTTGTGCTTGTACCGAAATATCCAGCGCAGAAGTGGGTTCATCGAGAACAATGATGTCCGGATTGGATGACAATGCACGAGCAATGGCAATTCGTTGACGCTGACCGCCAGAAAACTGGTGCGGGAAACGGTCCAGGTACTCCGTACGAATACCCACTTGGGAGGCAACTTTTGCAGCAATGTCACGCATGTCCCGTCGCGGCGCTGAACGCTGGACGAACAGTGGCTCCGTAATGATCTTCCATATCGGTAACCGAGGATCCAGCGAGGACTGCGGATCCTGAAAAACAATCTGCACGTTACTGCCCAACTCGTGGGCATTGTTATAAATCCAGTCCATGCGACCCATTGTGGGTTTGATCAGCCCCATCAACAGCTGCGCCAGGGTGCTTTTGCCGCACCCGGACTCCCCCACCACACCCAGTGTCTCCCCGGCATGAACCTGAAGATCGATACCGTTCAATGCATGGGCTACGCCCTTTGCCCGACCTAGCCAGTCGCTGCCCACTGGGAAATGTACGCGGACATCTTCAAGGGAAAGAATCGGCGAGTTGTCTTCAGGCAGGCGTTTACGTGCAGTACTGATCATGAAACTTGCTCCTGTTCGCTCAACCAGCAGGCACTTTTACGTAGCTCGCGGCCATTGATGGGCTGAAGCGGTGGCCGCTCGATGCACTTGGCCATCGCGGACGGACAACGGTCCCGGAACGTACACCCTTCGGGCAGCGCAGAAAGATTTGGCACCTGGCCCGGTATCGTCATCAAATCCTCCCCTGGCTGCACCTGCTCAGGCAAGCCGCTGAGCAGACCGCGGGTGTAAGGGTGACGCGGATCAGCCATGACCGCAGCGGTATTCCCCTGCTCCACCACAGCGCCGGTGTACATCACGTAAACCCGGTCACAAAACTGAGAAACCAGCGCCATATCGTGGGTGATCAGCAAAATTGCCGTCCCGCGCTCACGGGCCTTTTCTCTCAGCAAAAGCAAAACCTGACGCTGCACGGTAACGTCCAATGCCGTGGTGGGCTCGTCGGCAATCAGCAGCTGAGGGTCGCAAGAAAACGCCAGAGCGATCATCACACGCTGACGCATCCCGCCGGAAAGCTCGAACGGGTAGCTCTCCAGCACCTGCTCAGGGTCGGCGATGTGCATGTCACGCAACAGTTCGACAGCTCTGGCCCGCGCCTGGGATTTGCTCACGTGCTGGTGATGGATGATCACATCCGTCATTTGTCGGCCGATACGCCGGGTCGGGTTCAGGGCCGTCATGGGTTCCTGAAAAATCATCGCCGCGTCACGACCGCGTACCTTCAACAGGTCTTTCTCTTTGGCCGCCAGCATGTCACGACCCAATATGTGCAGACTGCCGCCGCTGACACGGTAACTGCGCTCCGGCAGCAAACGCATACTGAGCATGGCAGTGACCGACTTGCCTGAACCGGACTCACCGATCACGCCGACGATCTCCCCCGGATCCACCTGCAGCGTGATGCCGTTGAGTGCCTTCACCGTGCCGCGATAGGCCGGGAATTCAATGCTCAGGTTATCGATCGTCAATACCGGTGCAGCCGCAAGCTTCGGGCTTGCAATAGATAGAGTCGACATGATCATTTCCCCTGTTGACGCGGATCGAGCAAGTCGCGCACGCCGTCGCCCAGCAAATTGAAGCCCGTAGCGGTGATAAGGATCGCCAGCCCCGGGAAAGTCGAGTACCACCACTGATCAAGAATGTATTTGCGACCGGTCGCGACCATTGCGCCCCACTCGGCCGTGGGCTGTTGTGCGCCAAGACCGATAAAGCCCAGCGCGGAAGCCATGAGGATGGCTGCGCCGATATCAAGACTCAGTTGCACCAGCAAGGGCGGCGTGGCATTGCGCGCCACGTGCCAGAGCACAATGTGCCAACGCCCGGCGCCGAAGGTCTGTGCCGCTTTAACGTAGCCCATCTGCCTGATACTCAGTGCCTGGCCGCGGGCTAACCGCACATAAAATGGAATACGTACCAGCGTAATCGCCAGCATCGCGTTGAAAAGGCTTGGGCCGAGTGCAGCGGTCAGGGCCATGATCAGCACCAGTGAAGGCACCGAAAGCATGATGTCCATCAGCCTCATGATCAGGCTGTCAAAACGACCGCCGATAACGCCGGACATACAGCCCAGCAGGCCGCCGATCAGGCAAGAGGAAAACGCCACGAACAGTCCGACGCCAACCGATTGCTGGCTGCCATGCAACACCCGGCTGAACAGATCGCGCCCCACTTCATCGGTGCCGAACCAGTACTGGGCAGACGGCGCAGCCAGCCGATGGGCGAGATTGACCGCATTGGGATCATGGGGAGCCAGCCATGGCGCAAAAATCATGCACAGGAGCACGATGCAGGTGATCGCCAGGCCAGCAATGGTCAGCGGGCTGCGCCCGATCTGGTAGCGTAAAAAGCTCAGCCGGTCCCGCCAGCCTGCAGTCTGCGCAACGGGTGCGACACTCAAGGGAGTGAGTGGTGTCGTCATGTCAGTTGACCTCGCTGATGCGCGGATCGATCAAGCGGTAAAGCAGATCGATAACCATGTTGAGCAACACATAAATGAAGGAGACAACGATTGCGAAGCCCATCACCGCTGGAAAATCCAGAGCTTCGATGGACTTGACCACGTAAGCCCCCATCCCCGGCCAGGCGAATACTGTTTCAGTCAGCACCGCGCCATATAGCAAGTCACCAAGCGTCAGGCCAAGTACGGTCACCGAAGGGATAAGTGCATTAGGCAGTGCATGACGCAGGATCACCGACCACTTCGATAAACCATACGCCCGCGCCGTGCGGATGTAGTCCTCGCCCAACTGGTCAAGCATCGCCGAACGAATCTGCCGGGCGACTACCCCCAGGTTGACGAAACCCAACGTCACGGCGGGCAGGATCAGATGCTGCAGCGCATTGCTGAAGAGCGCCCAGTCGCCCATCAGTAATGAGTCAATCAGGTAAAAACCGGTGACTGTCACCGGCGGGTCCAATCCGTCATCCAGGCGACCGCTGCCAGGCAACCAGTTCAAGTGACCATAGAAAAACACGATCAGGCCCAGACCCAGCCAGAACGCCGGAGTGGATATACCGGTGACCGCCAGCGTGCGGGCGATCTGATCGATCAGGCGGTTGTGGTAAACCGCAGACAGTACGCCCAGCGGCACGCCGACCAGGATCGACAGCAGCAAGGCAGCCATTGCCAACTCCAGGGTGGCAGGAAAAAACGCCTGCAAATCCTCCAGCACTGGCCGACTGGTACGAATTGAGGTACCCAGATCGCCGCGAAGCAGGTCGAGCATGTAGCGGCCATATTGCTGGTACAGCGGCAAGTCCAGCCCCAACTGATGACGGATATTGGCCACGATCGCGTCGGTGGCTCGATCCCCGGCAATAAGCCGCGCGGGATCACCGGGAATGAGGTGGGAAATCGAAAAGGTGATCACGGAGACGCCAATCACAACCAGTAGCAGGCCGAAAAGTCGTTTTCGCAAGATATTCAAGAAGGCCATCAGGCACCTCAGTCATGCGTTTAGCGGCAGCTCAAATGGCTGCCTTGGGCACGGCGTCGCAGCACTCCCTTTAAGGATCAAAAGGGAGCGCCGAACGTTAACGGTAGAAATGTTGAGTCCGTGACGTATTACTTGGTGATCGTACCGACGTTGAACACCTGCTCCAGCATCGGGTTGAACACGTAGCCTTTGACCGTATCGCGCATCGGCAAGGTGTAAGCCTTTTGGTAGAGGTAGGCGTAGACGCTGTCATCAAGGACAATTTTCTGAGCCTGCTGATACAACTCGGTGCGTTTGGCTGCGTCGTTGGTGGCCGCAGATTCACGAATCAGCTTGTCCACTGCAGGGTTCTCATAAAATGAGCGGTTGCCGGGCAGACCTTGCAATTTGGAGTCAAACCAGAAATTCATGAACATGTAGGGGTCGGCGAAATCCGGGCTCCACGAACCGATAGCGACATCGAAATCACCTTTGCCCAAACGCTCACGCATCGTGGCGTTAGCCAGCTTCTCCAGTTTCAGATTAACGCCCAGCGGCGCCAGGCCAGCTTGCAGGGTGAGGCCGATAGGCTCCCAGTTCGGGTCCTTGTCTGAATACATGAAATTCAGCGAACTGATTTTGGACGGCGCCTTGGCGAGGTCTGCCTTGGCCTTGGCCAGGTCCTGCCTGGGCACTGGCAATTTTTCATCGTAAGCCCACATGCCCTGTGGAATCGGCCCGTTCATGGGCTTGGCTTTGCCTTTCAGGAGACCGTTGATAATGCCGTCGTAATCCAGAGCGTCAACGATGGCACGGCGTGCATCGGGATTGTCCATCGGCGCTTTCTTGGTGTTCAGATACAGCAACGTCACGCGCAAGGACGGGTAATCACCGATCACGACGCCAGGCTTCTTGCTCAGGGCATCGAGTTGGTCCTCCGGCATATCTTCAATAATGTCGAGATCGCCACGCTCCAGTTGCAGACGCCGCACCGACGCCTCACCAATGATTTTCACCACAACCTTGTTAAGGGTTGGCTTGGGTCCGGCGTAGTAGCTGTTCTGCTCCATGGTCAATGATTGGCCTTTCTGCCAGCCGACCAGTTTGAATGCACCGGAACCTGCGGTATGGGTCGACAGGTAAGCCTCAGCACCTTCGCTTTTCTTCGCCACTTCAGGGTTCACAATTGCAGCGCCGTTATGGGCCAGTGTCGAGAGAAAAGGCGCATAGGGGGTCTTGAGCGTAAACCGCACGGTCGACGGATCGACCACCGACACCACCATGTCATCGGGGAACGCACCCGACGGGCCTTGCTTGAGCTTCATGACCCGGTCAAAGGAGAACTTGACGGCTTCTGCACTGACTTCGCTTCCGTCATCGAACTTGTTGCCGGGTTTGAGTTTGAATTCCCAGACCAGACTGTCCGCCGAAGTGGTCCAGCCGGAGGCCAGTTCGCCCTCGACCTCGGTGCTGCCCTTGCCGTTTTCAACCTTATAGGTCACAAGCCGCTGATAGGCCGGATAAGTCACCGCCCAGTCGTTGTTATCGATGGTGACCGCAGGATCCAGGGTTTGCGGGTCGGCGGGTTTGCCGATCATCAAAACGTCCTTGGGAGCAGCAGCGCTTGCAGACTGCCAGGCCCCCAGCCCCATGGCCGTACAGAGCAATGCCATGGCAAGGGAGCGCGGATTGAGGCGCGGAGTGAAAATCAGATTCATGCCGGTTCCTTGATCATTCGATATGTGGAAGTTCGTCAGGTTTTTTATTGAAGCTATACCGGGCAGTTAAAACTCGGACTCACGTCCGAAACGGGCAATCACTGCAGTGCAGGTCTTGCCGAATTCACGCCGGGAATCATCAACGCCCCGGTCATTTGTTTTTGAATACTGTTGTCATGCAGCGCTGTTGAGCGCGTATCTCAATGGCCGACAGGCTGGAGCGTCTTATCGTCGATCAGCGGATAATCCTCAGCGTCGGGCAACTCGTAATGCCACCATTCGCTGTCGATCCAGGTAAAACCGGAAGCAAGCATGATCCCCAAAAGCATCAGGCGATTACGCTGCACCTGCGGTGGCAGATCACTGAAGAACTGATGGGAAGGCTCACGCATGTCGTCAAACCCGGTGCCCATGTCCAACGGCTGGCCGTCGGCATCAATCAGCGTAAGGTCGACCGCAACGCCACGACTGTGGTGTGACCCCAGCCCCGGATCGCGGACGTACTCAGGATTAGGCAGCGCCTCCCATAACAGAAACTGCGCATACGGCGGACGGTAGGCATCAAATATCCTCAAGCGATAACCGGCCTGCCGGGCCAACCGGCTTGCCATGCGCAGGCAACGCTCAGCGTCCACATGCAGCAAACAACGCGGGTCCTGATAAATCACCTTGCCAGCGAGGTTGTCGGCACCGGCATAAATCAGGTCGATCTGGACCTCTAGCGCGTGGGCATCGACTTCGACAAGTGGGCCGTTATTCACTCAAACACTCCATTAACAAAAACAGCGAAGAACATGATGAATGGGCCATTCATTCGAACTGACCGAAAAGCTCTTGCAACTGACGGTTCTTCGCCAGGCGCTGGTCAAGCCGCTCACCGTATTTCTCGGCCACAGCGGACACCATCAGGTTGAACAGGCAGGCCAGAGGTGCGGGTGAGTCCCAGAACTGCCCGACGTCGGACTTCAACTGCAACAGGTCCATGGAGTAATCCCGCGCCCAGGGACAATGGAAATCGGTGATCAACGCCAAGGGCAAATCCTGGCCACTGGCGACCTCGCAAAATTTGCGGGTCATGCTGGAGTAAGTGCGGAAGTCCGCAATGAGTGCGTAGGGATTTTTGAAACCTGAGTTCAGCGACTCGGCATACGTACCCGATAAGCCGTCCACGTAGTACACCTGCGGACGGATGTATTCCAGATGGCTGAAGAAGGCATTGAGAATGCCACGGGTGGTCTGAATGCCGATGATGAACACGGCGTCAGCACTGTAGATACGTTCAACAATGGTTGCGAACGTATCACTGCGGGCCAGGCCGTAGACATGCTGGATGGCTTCCAGCTCACGAGTCAGCGAACGGTCCAGAGCATCACCGAGAATGCTTTCCTCGCGAAATGCCCCGAGCCGGTCTGTCAGCAACCAACTCCCCGTGGAGTCGCCACGAAGACTCTGCTTCACGTCATCAATGTTGCGATAGCCCAGCGAACGGAAGAACCGGCCGACTGAAATGCCGGTTGTGCCGGTCTGCTGCGCGATGCTGTCCGCGGTCTCGAACGGCAGCTGCTGAGGATTGGCCAGCAGGTAGCCCCCGATGCGCTTGCCCGTAGGCGTCAGCTCGGTAAAGCGCTGTTCGAGTATCTCGAGAAAAGTGTGTTTTTCCGTGGCATTCATGCTGATTGCGGCATCCCTGAAGCGCCTGTAAAATGTTAGAAATAACTCAAAAAACCAAATCTTGTTATCAACATAACATTCACTTTCCAGCCAGCACAATGCTTTTTTTGCAGGATATTTCAGCGGCTTTTATTGCGACTCAGAAAGGTGCAGGGGAAATGAAAAATGCGCTTTCAACGGGCAAAAATTTCAGCGGAACGCCGCCGAAAAGCCAGAAAGACCGCGTTTCGCACGCGGCGTCTTTACGGCCTTTCGGCAGCGCATCAGGGCAGGAAGCAGATCAACGCAAATTCGTTTTCACCAACTCAAACACCTCATCCCCACGCCCGCTCAACACGGCGCGCATCATGTACAGGCTAAAGCCTTTGGCCTGGGCCAGTTTGATTTTTGGCGGGATGCCCAGTTCCTGTTTGGCGGTGACGACATCCAGCAATACCGGCCCCGGATGATCGAACGCCTTGCGCAAGGCAGCAGGCAACTCTTCAGCACTCTCCACGCGAATACCCAGAATGCCAGCGCCCAAAGCAATACCGGCGAAATTGGTCTCGTAAAGATCAGTACCATGAGGAACGTAGCCGCTGGCTTTCATTTCCATGTCCACAAAGCCCAGCGAGCTGTTGTTGAACACCACCATTTTGATCGGCAGGTCCAGCTGACGCACGCTGAGCAGATCGCCCATCAGCATCGACAATCCGCCATCACCGCACAGGGAAATCACCTGACGATCCGGATGCGCCGCTTTTGCCCCCAGCGCTTGCGGCATCGCGTTAGCCATGGAGCCATGGTTGAACGAGCCCAGCAAACTGCGCTTGCCGTTCATGTGCAGGTAGCGCGCCGCCCAAAGCGTTGGCGTGCCGACGTCGACGCTGAAGATGGCATCGGCATCCGCCTGCTCGTCAATCAAACGGGTCAGGTACTGCGGATGAATAGGGTTGCCGGGCGCCGACGGCGTGGCCAGATCATCCAGCCCTTCCCGTGACTTGGCGTAATGCTTGAGCGCCTTGTCGAGGAAACGGCGGTCTTCCTGACGATTCAGTTTGGGCAGCAGCGCGGCAAGGGTTTCTTTCACGCCGCCGGTCAATCCCAGGGCAATCGGCGTGCGTCGGCCCAAGGCGGTGGGGTCGATGTCGATCTGGACGATTTTGGCGTCCGTCGGGTAGAAATTCCGGTACGGAAAACTACTGCCCAGAATCACCAGCGTGTCGCAGGACAGCATGGCGTGATAACCCGAGCTGAAACCGATCAGCCCGGTCATGCCGACATCGAACGGGTTGTCATATTCGACGTATTGCTTGCCGCGCAGAGCATGCACCACGGGCGCGCCAAGGCGGTCGGCCAGGGCGACCATCTCGTCATGGGCCCCGGCGCAACCGGCACCGCACAACAAGGTGACCGCTTTGGATTCATTGAGGATCTCGGCCAGTTGCTGGATATCCGGCTCGCTCGGCGTGACCGCCGGAGGCGCGGTCGCCACCCACTTGGCCAGCGCGTCAGGGGCATCGCTCAGGGCGACGTCGCCTGGCAACACAATCACCGCAACGCCACGCTGACCAATCGCGGCACGCATGGCGCGCTCCAGCACACGGGGAAATTGTTCTGGGGTGCTGACCAGTTCGACGAAGTGGCTGCACTCCTTGAAGAGTTCCTGGGGATGGGTTTCCTGAAAATAGCCCAGGCCGACTTCCGACGACGGGATATGTGCGGCAATCGCCAGCACCGGGACCTGATTGCGATGGCAGTCATAGAGTCCGTTGATCAAGTGCAGATTACCCGGCCCGCAACTGCCCGCGCACACCGCCAGCTTGCCCGTGCTCGCCGCTTCAGCACCGGCGGCGAAGGCTGCGACTTCTTCGTGGCGGGTGTGCATCCAGCGGATGGAGTCGATTCTTTCCAGGCTATCGGTCAGGCCATTGAGGCTGTCGCCGCTCACCCCCCAGATACGGTTGACGCCAGCACTGGCGAGGGTTTGAGCGAGGTGATCGGCAATGGTTTTGGACATGCTGGTTTCCTTGTCGAGACAGATGGAAAACGTAGCCAGTGTCTTGGTACGCATCAGTCATCGACAGGCTGTGGGGCGCACAGTTCAGCTTGTGGTGCACTATCCCGAACTCAACGGTAGGAGCGAACTTGTTCGCGAGACGGTCGACCTGAGTCAACGCATCAAGCCTTCTCGCCAACAAGTTGCCTCCTACCTGACGGCGTGCGCTACCCGGTAGGAGCGAACTTGTTCGCGAGGCGGTCGACCTGAATCACCGCATCAAGCCTTCTCGCCAACAAGTTGCCTCCTACCTGACAACGTGCGCTACACGGTAGGAGCGAACTTGTTCGCGAGACGGTCGACCTGAGTCACCGCATCAAGCCCTCTCGCCAACACGTTGCCTCCTACCCGACAGTGTGCGCTACCCGGTAGGAGCGAACTTGTTCGCGAGACGGTCTGACCTGAGTCAACGCATCAAGCCCTCTCGCCAACAAGTTGCCTCCTACCTGACGGCGTGCGCTACACGGTAGGAGCGAACTTGTTCGCGAGGCGGCAGGACTGAATCACCGCATCAAGCCTTCTCGCCAACAAGTTGCCCCCACCCGACAGCGTGCGCTACCCGGTAGGAGCGAACTTGTTCGCGAGGCGGCAGGACTGAATCACCGCATCAAGCCCTCTCGCCAACAAGTTGCCTTCTACCTGACGGGGTGCGCTACCCGGTAGGAGCGAACTTGTTCGCGAGACGGCAGGACTGAATCACCGCATCAAGCCCTCTCGCCAACACGTTGCCCCCTACCTGACGGCGTACGCTACACGGTAGGAGCGAACTTGTTCGCGAGACGGCAGGACTGATTCACCGCATCAAGCCCTCTCGCCAACAAGTTGCCCCCTACCTGACGGCGTGCGCTACTCGGTAGGAGCGAACTTGTTCGCGAGGCGGCAGGACTGATTCACCGCATCAAGCCTTCTCGCCAACACGTTGCCTCCTACCTAAAGCAGTCAGCAGAAGAGACAGTGCCTAAGCTGAAAACCTACACATGTGGTTCACCCGGTTTGGCCGGTGCCGCATATTGCGGTTTAAGCTTGCCATCCTTGTCCAGCAGCCAGGCGTCGAGGATTTCCCTGACGACGGGGCCGGCGACCCGACCGCCCGCCTCGCCGTTCTCGATCATGACTGCCACCACGATCTTCGGATGATCGGCCGGTGCAAAACCGACGAACAAGGCGTTGTCCCGATTGCGTTCGAGGGTCTTGGCGCGGTCATAGCGCTCGCCCTGCTTGATCGCCACCACCTGCGCGGTACCACTTTTACCGGCGATGCGGTACTGCGCGCCCTGCGCCGCTGCACGGGCGATGCCGCGGGGATCGTGCATGACCATCTGCATGCCGATGTTGACCTGATTCCACTCGCCGGGATCATGCAGCACGATGTTCGGCATCGGGTGTTCGTCCACCGGAGCGCTACCGCCGACTTCCATGGCCAGGTGTGGGCGCACCCAAACGCCCTTGTTGGCGATCAACGACGTAGCTTGCGCCAGTTGCAACGGCGTGACCTGCATGTAGCCCTGACCGATGCCGAGAATCACGGTTTCACCGGGGAACCACGCCTGACGTCGGGTGGCACGTTTCCATTGCCGCGACGGCATCAGCCCCGCTGACTCCTCGAACATGTCCAGCGAGACCTTTTGGCCCAGACCAAACATGGTCATGTAGTCGTACATGCGGTCGATGCCCAGCTTGTGCGCCAGGGTGTAGAAGTAGGTGTCATTGGAACGCATGATCGCCGCGTCCATGTCCACCCAGCCATCGCCGCTGTGGTTCCAGTTGCGGTACTTGTGATCAAAATCCGGCAACTGGAAATAACCGGGGTCGAAGACTTTGGTCGAGGCGTTCACGACGCCGCTGTCGAGACCGGCAATCGCCACCTCCGGCTTGATGGTCGAGCCCGGTGCATAGAGGCCACGCAGGACCCGGTTGAACAACGGGCGATCGATGGAATCTCGCAACGCCGCGTATTCCTTGAAGCTGATCCCGGTGACAAACAGGTTTGGATCGAAGCTTGGTTTGCTGACCATCGCCAGCACCTGACCGGTGGCCGGCTCCAGCGCGACCACCGAACCACGGCGATCTCCAAGCGCAGCTTCCGCCGCTTCCTGAAGGTGAATATCCAGGCTCAACGTGATGTTCTTGCCCGGTACGGGGTCGGTGTGTTTGAGCACCCGCAACACTCGTCCCTGCGCATTGGTCTCGACTTCTTCATAGCCGACCTTGCCGTGCAATTCGGACTCATAGAACCGTTCGATGCCGGTCTTGCCGATGGACTGAGTGCCGCGGTATTCAACTGAATCCAGTTGTTTGGCTTCTTTCTCGTTGATCCGCCCGACGTACCCTATGGAGTGGGCAAAGTGCGCGCCCAACGGGTAATGCCGCACGAACTGAGGCTCGACGTCGATGCCCGGCAACAGGTACTGATTCACCGCCAGCACGGCGATCTGCTCTTCGGTCAGCTCGTACAACAAGGTCACGGGCTCGAACGGGTGACGCACTTGCTTGAGGTCTTTATCGAAGAGGATGCGCTCCTCCTCGGGCAGTTTGAGCAGCACCATCACTTCATCAATGACTTTGTGCCAATCCCCTGCCCGCTCACGAGTCAGCGTCATGTTGTAGCTGGGCCGGTTATCCGCCAGTACCACGCCGTTGCGGTCGTAGATCAAACCGCGCTCGGGGGCGATGGGCAGAACGTGTACACGGTTGTTTTCAGAGATGGTCGAGTGATAGGCGAACTCGGTGACTTGCAGGAAATACATCCGCGCCACGAGACACGCGCTCAAGATGGCCACGAGCAATGCGCAGGCGATCAACCGCTTGTTGACCAGCCGGGCATCTTTTTCGTGATCCTTCAAAGGAATTGGATCGGGCATTTCTACAGCTTCTCTTTAAATGGCAAAAATTCGCGATGTGCATTGCCTGACACGACGCTTCGCCACAAGTTGGCTCCTACAGGGTGTTGCGCACGATCTGTAGGAGCCAACTTGTTGGCGAGGCACCTGATAGCCGCACACTGGCCGCGCAGAAAAATGTATGAGGAGATATTTCCGTGCACGACAGGGTGCGCACGATACCAAGAAGTGCCTGTTCACGGAGGATTTGTCTTGTCTGATTGGCATGAACGGTCGAGAAACAGCCGAAGATTATTACCCTGAGCGCAACAGTCCATTGTGAAATGAGTGCGGCGCAACGTTTGGCAACATATCTATCATGGCGGACGTGCGGAAAAGATGATCGCGGAATCTGGCTGCTGCCTGCTTAGCATGCGCTTCGGGCTTACCGATTTGCCAGAGACCTAATGTCACACCCTCACGTGAGTTTTCAGTGTCCCTCAGTCGGACAGACACCGTGTATTGACCGCGACACGCCAACTGCCGATGGGACCCGCTCCTGTCGTATGCGTTCGCAGGAGCCTCAAAAAATGCCTGACCTGCCACCAAAAGGCCTGACCCGCCGCCAACTGCTGGTGTCCTCTGCCACCACCCTGGCCGCCGGGGCCGCCGCCAGCGCCAAGGCCGCCACCCTCACTGGCGTGCCGCAATGGGTGCCTTTCGATCACAACGGCCCGATGCATTACGAAACGCCGGGCTGGCAGTTCTTCACAGCTGAAGAAGCCCATGAAGTCGAAGCCATCGTCGAGCGCCTGATCCCTGCGGATGACCTCAGCGTCAGCGGTAAAGACGCCGGATGCGCCGTCTTCATCGACCGCCAGCTGGCGGGTGAGTACGGCACTTTTGATCGCCTGTACATGCAGGGCCCGTTCGAAAACGGTACGCCGATGCAGGGTGATCAATCGCCACTGGTGCCCCGTGAGCGTTATCGCCTCGGCATTGCTGCCCTGACCCGGTACTGCCAGAAGCAGTTTCAGAAAACCTTCAGCGCCCTGGGCGACGAAGAGCGGGACAAGGTTCTTACCAGCCTGGAAAAAGGTGCAGTGGAGCTCGAAGGCATCGACGCGAAGCTGTTCTTCCAGCAAGTGCTGGGCAACACCATGGAAGGCTTCTTTGCCGACCCCGTCTACGGCGGCAACCGCGACATGGTGTCGTGGAAAATGATCGGCTTTCCCGGCGCCCGTTATGACTACCGCGATTACGTCGGACGGCATAACCAGAAGCTCGACCTCACACCGATATCGATCATCGGCAGCTCTGCCTGGCAAAAGAAGGGTTAATCGACATGGCTAGAAAACTACCTTCCACCGATGTGGTGGTTGTCGGACTCGGCTGGGCCGGATCTATCATTGCCAATGAACTCGCCGATGAAGGCTTGAGCGTCATTGGCTTCGAACGCGGCCCGTGGCGCGACACGGCTGCGGACTTCAACATCGCCTCGGCAACTGACGAATTGCGCTATAGCCGCCGTCAGGACTTGATGGTTCGCCCAAAACAAAACGCCTGCACCATTCGCAACAACGTCACTGAAACCGCACTGCCGATGCGCACGTGGGGGTCTTTCCACCCAGGCAATGGCACTGGCGGCGCGGGCAACCACTGGGCGGGCATTACTTTCCGCTTTCAGCCCAATGAATTCCGTCTGCACAGCTACCTGACCGAGCGTTACGGCAAAGAGCTGCCTGCCGAGTTGACGCTGCAGGACTGGGGCACCGACTGGGAGGAGATGGAGCCGTTCTACACCAAATTCGACCGACTGGCCGGTGTGTCCGGCAAGGCTGGCAACATCAAGGGCGTGATTCAGGAAGGCGGCAACACCTTCGAAGGTGCCCGCTCGGAGGAATACCCGAACCCGCCAACCGAACAGACCTATGCGCCAACGCTATTTGCCGAAGCTGCCCGCAACCTCGGTTACAAACCGTTTCCGGTGCCCTCGGCACTGGTTTCCCGGGCTTACACCAACTCCTTGGGCGTGACCATGGGTGCATGCACCTTCTGCGGTTTCTGCACCAACTATGGCTGCGCCAACTATTCAAAGGCCAGCGCCATCACCACGGTCTTGCCGGTCCTGATCCGCAAGCCCAACTTCACCGCCCAGACCAACTGTGAAGTGCTGCGCGTGACCATGGACAGCACCGGCAAGCGTGCCACCGGGATCATCTTCGTCGATGCCAATGGTGAAGAGTTCGAGCAACCCGCAGACCTGGTCATCATCAGCGCATTTATCTTCGAAAACGTGCGTCTGATGCTGCTTTCCGGCGTCGGCAAGCCCTACGATCCGGTGACCAATACCGGCACCACCGGTCGCAACTACGCGTACCAGACCGCCAACAGCGTGCAGATGTTCTTCGATGACAAGAACTTCAACCCGTTCATTGGCGGCGGTGCCATCGGCATGGGTATCGACGAGTTCAACAACGACAACTTCGACCACTCGGGTCTGGGTTTTGTCGGCGGCGGCAGCACGCGGGTAACGCCCATCGGCGCCGCGCCCATTGACGCGCGTCCGGTGCCGCCGGGCACACCCGCTTGGGGTTCACAGTGGAAGCAGGCGACAGTCAAGAACTACGCCAACACCATGTCCATCGGCTGTGAAGCCAGTAGTTACGCGACCCGCACCAACTACCTGTCACTGGACCCGACCTACAAGGATCCCCATGGTCGGCCGCTGTTGCGCATCACCTTCGACTTCCCGGAAAACGACCGGAAGATGGCCGCGTACGTGACGGGCAAGGTTCAGGAAATCGCCAAGAGCATGAACCCGCTACAGACCGTCCCGAAAGCGCAGACCGGGCACTGGAACAGCTCGCCCTATCAGTCGTCGCACATCGTCGGCGGTTTCATCATGGGGGCTGATCCGAAGACCAGTTCGGTGAACAAATACCTGCAGGTCTGGGATGTACCGAACCTGTTCGTGGTTGGCTCGTCGGCCTTCCCGCAGAACCCCGGCTACAACCCCACCGGCACTGTCGCAGCACTGGCCTTCAAGGCCGCCGATGCGATTCGCACCCGATATTTGAAACGCCCTGGGGAGATGATCCCGGCATGAAGACTCTTCTCTCTGTCTGCGTCGGCGTATTGGGCCTGACCCTCAACGTCGCACACGCCGCCACCGGGGCCGACTCGTACAACCTGGTGGAACAAGGCCGGTATCTGACCACCCTGGGCGACTGCACCGCCTGCCATACCTTGCCCGGCAAACCGGCGTTTTCCGGGGGCGTGGTGCTTGATACGCCGTTCGGCAAACTGCTGGGGGCCAATATCACGCCAGATCCGGTCACAGGCATCGGTCGCTGGACCTTCAACGACTTCCAGAACGCCATGTCCAAGGGACACGGCCTGGACGGCAAGCGTTTGTACGGGGCAATGCCCTACACCGCCTACACCAAGGTCACCCGTCAGGATAATCAGGCGATCTGGGCCTACCTGCAAACGCTGGATGCGGTGGACAACAAGGTTGAAACCAACCAGCTGCCCTTCCCGTTCAACGTGCGCACCAGCTTGTTGGCGTGGAACCTGATGAACTTCAAGGAAGGCGAATTCAAAGCCAATCCGCAGAAGTCCGAGCAGTGGAATCGCGGCGCCTATCTGGTGGAGGGTCTGGGGCATTGTGGCACCTGCCACACGCCTAAAGGCCTGACGGGTGGCGACAAGAACGATCAGTTCCTGACCGGTGCCAACCTGCAGAACTGGGTCGCGCCAAACATCACCGCCGACGCCCACAGCGGTATCGGTAGCTGGACCGAGGAAGACATCGTCAAGTACCTGAAGACCGGTGCCAACCGCTTCGACATTGCCTCAGGTCCTATGGCCGAAGAAGTCGAGCATTCTTCGCAACACTGGAAGGATACCGACCTCATGGCTGTGGCGGTGTACCTCAAGGATGGCGCAAAACCGGCTGAACCACCCAAGGCGCTGGACGCGAAAGATCCGGCCATGGTCTCAGGCAAAACCATCTATGCCGACCGCTGTTCGGCTTGCCACGTAGGCAATGGCGAAGGTACAGAGAACCTGTTCCCGAAACTGGCTATGGCGCCACTGGTCAACAGTGCTGACCCATCGTCGATGATTCGCGTGGTGCTGGCAGGCAGTCGCGCCGGAGCGACCGATGCTGCGCCCACCGCACCGGCGATGCCTGCACTGGGCTGGGCGCTGTCCGATGACAATGTCGCCAACGTGCTGACCTACGTGCGCAACAGTTGGGGTAACGCCGCCCCTGCGGTGTCCAGTGCAGACGTGAAAACCGTCCGCGAGGCGCTGCAACCGAAATAAACGATTCACCTCCCCTTTGCCCGGCCTCGCCATGTCGCCGGGCATTTTTTTGTCTGGGTGAAGCTGGTCTCAGAAATTGCGGAGGACCTGTGGGAGCGGTGCTTGCCCGCGAAAAACGATAACGCTGTGCATCTGATTCACCGCATTGACTGATTCGCGGGCAAGCCTCGCTCCAACAAGTCTCAGGTCAATCTGACTGAATCCACTTCCTCTCGCGCCGCCATGATGCGCGGCAGATTACCCTCGATCCAGTTCGCCAGATTCTCGACCTGCAACGCCACTTCCTCACCTAGCGGCGTCAGGCGGTATTCAACGTGTGGCGGCACCACCGGCAATGCCTTGCGCTCGACGAAACCGTCACCCTCCAGATGCTGCAATGTCTGCGAGAGCATTTTCTCGCTGACCCCGCCAATCTTGCGGCGCAGTTCACTGAAGCGGTGCATACCGCTGCGCAGCACCACCAGCACCAATACGCCCCAGCGACTGCAAACGTGATTGAGCACGATCCGCGACGGACAATCCGCCGCCATCAACTCGCCCGCCCGCGCCTCCATCACTGCCGCGAGCAGTGAACGGCTTTGCTGCTCTGATCCATTCATGACACTTACCTTTTCGTACGTACTTACGAAAGGTTAGCATCATGTCTATGCTCTGGCTTCCCTTGAATACATTGAAGGAACCGAGCATGTACGTCATTACCGGAGCAACCGGCCAATTGGGCCGTCTCGTCATTGAAAAGCTGCTGGCCAGCGTTCCTGCAGGACAAATCATCGCCGCCGTGCGCAGCCCGGAAAAAGCCGCTGACCTCGCCGCATTGGGCGTGCAGGTGCGTCACGCCGATTACTCGCAAGCTTCAACGCTGGACAGCGCGTTCAAAGGTGCCGAGAAGATTCTGCTGATTTCTTCCAATGAAATCGGCCAACGTGCCGCGCAGCATCAGGCGGTGATCGACGCCTCGAAACGTGCCAACGTCAAGCTGCTGGCATATACCAGCGTTTTGCATGCTGACACTTCGCTGCTGGGGCTTGCGGAAGAACATCGCCAGACCGAAGCGGCGCTGCAGAAGTCCGGCGTGCCGTTCGTACTGTTGCGCAATGGCTGGTATACCGAGAACTACGCCGCGAGTATCCCGGCGGCACTGGAACATGGCGCAGTGTTCGGCAGCGCCGCTCAGGGCCGTATCAGCTCAGCCACCCGTGTTGACTATGCGGACGCAGCCGTAGCGGCGTTGACCTCGACTGAAAACCAGGCCGGTCGGGTTTATGAGTTGGCAGGTGACGACGCTTACACCCTGAGCGACTTTGCCGCCGAGATATCGAAGCAGACGGGCAAAACCGTGCCGTATAACGACTTGCCGCAGGCCGATTTTCAAGCCGCACTGATTCAGGCTGGCTTGCCAGGTAGCGTCGCTGAACTGCTGGCCGACTCGGATGCAGCCGCAGCCAAGGGTGCTCTATTCGATGACAGTCGCCAGTTGAGCGCCCTGATTGGTCGCCCCACTACGCCGCTTGCAACTGTCGTCGCGCAAACGCTGAAAAGCTGACGCCCCCCATTGCTCGCCCTGCGTCGTCAGGGCGAGCACTGGTTCACGGATCGACGACCCATCAGCCATAACCCAGCAATGAAACCGAATGATTTTTTTCGACAGTTGTCCTAGAGCTACGAACAGCGCATTACGCACTGAGCCTTAGGAGCTGTATATGAAGAGCAAATCACTCGTCGCCTGTCTGGCAATTCTTGGCTGTGTGTCTGTGACCAGCCTGTCAGTCCAGGCTGCCGATGCCCCAGAGCCGACCATTGAGAAGTCCAAGGACAACATGCATGATCTGGAACTCGGCTCCCGCGCGCCTGAGAAATTCCGCCGTCCTGAAGAAGGTCTGAAAGACTGGAGCAAGCGTGGCCTGAAAGAGCCGGCCAAAGAATCCCAGTGGGTGCAGATCCACGACAAATATGTGCAGGTACAGCTCACCAACGGGCAAATCACTGAAATCGTGCCGGTTAAGAAGAAGTAAGAGCACTTGAATTGCAGGAGTGGCCCCGGTGTGCGTGACACCGCGCTGTCTCGCGGTAAACACTGGGTCCTGTAGGAGTGAGCTTGCTCGCGATGGCGTTTGGTCAGGCGATAATTTCTCAACAGTTCGACCGCCATCGCGAGCAAGCTCACTCCTACGAAAAAGTAGCTGAATTCAAATAGTTATTTTGTGTTTGATGAGAGCCGTCGGAGGCTGAGAAACGATATGTCTGATGAACCGCTATCGCAGCCTTCGGCAGCTCCTACTACAATTTTGCGTACACACCACTCAACTCCTCTCTGCGCATCCCGTTAATCCAGCTACCCCTCCTCCAGCATGCTAAATACCTCCTGCCTTTGAAACACTTCTACCGAAGCTGATTGCCGAGCCCGGAGAGCCCTGAAAGAATCAGCGGCCTTTCAAACCGTGCGTCGCGGTTGGCCCGGAGCAAGCGATGGAATTGCACATTGTCATCAAAGGTCGCAAGGACCTGGCAAACCAGCTCTACGACCAATTGCGTGACAACATCGAATCCGGTCGGCTCGCCGCGGGTGTGCAGTTGCCGCCCAGCCGTCTGTTGGCGGTGCAACTGGGTCTGTCACGTAAAACCATCTCGGACGCCTACTCACGCCTGACCTACGAGAACTTTCTGGTGGGCAAGAGGGGCAGCGGCACCTTCGTCAACAGCCTGGCGACCGCGCAGTCCCGCAAGCAGGAAACCTGTGACCTCGCCAGTGCGGCAGTTCTGGAGAAATGGCAAAGCCTGGAGCTGGGCCTGCGCCACCCTGCTGTAGAGGACACCCGACGCGGCGACTTCATTGGCGGCGCGGTCAGTCACAGTCATTTTCCCGCTGAAGAATGGCGACGCTGCGTGCAGCATGCCTTGCGGCAACTGGCGAAAACACCCGGTCTGTACAGTCAGCCACAAGGCCTGGAGATTCTGCGCAAGGCCATTGCCGGACATATCGCGTTCGCCCGCGGCGTGCGTTGCGTGGCCGATGACATTGTTGTGTGTAATGGCGCGCAACAGGCGCTGGACCTTATTTCACGAGTGCTGATCGAGCCCGGCTGTCACGTTGCCATGGAGGATCCGGGTTATAGACCGGCCCGTCTATTATTCTCCGCCCAAGGCGCAAAAGTGATTGGCGTTCCGGTGGACGCCGACGGCATGCAGGTGGATGCAATTCCGGAAGATGCACGGCTTATCTACGTCACGCCGTCGCACCAGATGCCACTGGGCATGCCCATGACCGCGGCCCGTCGTCAGGCCTTGCTGGACAAAGCGCGGCGTATCGGCGCGATCATCATTGAGGATGACTACGACAGCGAATTCCGCTACGAAGGCCAGCCCACCGACTCGCTGCAGAGCATGGATCGCCACGGCATAGTCGCCTACGTCGGGACGTTCTCGAAAACCCTGTTGCCGGAGCTGCGTCTGGGTTACGCCGTGTTGCCCGCCGCCATTTACGCAGCAGTGATCAAGGCCCGGCAATTGACCGACTGGCACACCAGCACCTTGAATCAATGGGCGTTGGCTAAATTTATCGACGACGGCTTACTGCAAAAACATATTCGTCGCTGCCACGGGATCTACGCCGGGCGTCGGGAACGCATTCTTTCGCGGCTGGCGACGGACCTTGCGCCCTGGTTTGAAGCCATTCCGGCCACGGCGGGCTTTCACATGGCGCTGTGGTGCAAGGTGCCACTGGATGTCGAGCAGCTCATCAAACAGGCTCGCCAGCATGACGTCGGCATTTACTCACTGACGCCGTATTACCAGTCCACACCTGATCGCACCGGAATCTATCTGGGCTTTGGCGCCATCGAAACCCTGGACATCGACCCGGCACTGGACCGGCTGCAGGCTTTGCTGCAAACGTTTTGATGTTGGCTAAGATGCGCTAATCTCTGGAAGCGCCATTTGCTCTCGTCGTACCGGACGACGTGGGACCGGCTTTAGCCGGGAAGGGGCATTTCACACACCGCAAATTCATCGGTTGTAAGCTCTTCTTCCCGGCTAAAGCCGGTCCCACGACCGATCACTCATGAAAAATTGCTGACGGATCGATAACCCCATGAATCCACAACCACAAGCGCCCTACTTCTGGCGTGACGAGCAGTTGCCTTTCATCGAGGCACGTTCGGTGGGCGATGGGCGCAAGCTGTGTTATGCCAAGCATTCCCATGAAGTGTTTTCCATCGGGGCGATCACTGCCGGGCAAAGCACTTACCTGCATGAGAAAAGCAGCCAGCACGTGCGTGCGGGCACAGTGGTGCTGATGAACCCCGGCGACGTCCATGCCTGCAATCCCATTGCCGATCAGCATTGGTCATACCTGATGCTGTACGTCGATACCCAGTGGCTGACCGGTCTGCAACATGAACTGGGTCTTGATGGAAACCATGATTTCCAGCCAATTGCGCAAACCCACAGCACTGCCCCGGGCCTGTTCAGGGGCCTGAACAACCTCTACGCGACACTGATCGACTGTCAGGCTGAGGTTCTGCACAAGCAATGCACCGCAATCGCGTTCTTCAGCCAAATGCAGCACACCCTGGGCACCCACTCTATTCGCCCGGAGCTGGCAACCCAGCGGGTCGAGCGCGCGGCGCAGTACATCAATGACAACTTCAAACGGCCCATTACCCTCGAAGACATGTGCAACGCGGCCAGTTTGTCCGGTTCGTACCTGATCCGCGCTTTCGAACAGCGCTACCACATGACGCCCCACGCGTACCTGATCAACCGCCGCATCCAGCACGCTCGCACGCAGCTCAAAAACGGCAGCCTGATTGCCGACGTGGCCCATGAACTGGGTTTTGCCGATCAGGCGCACTTCCAACGGGCATTCAAGAAACATCTGGCCGCTACGCCAGGGCAATATCGCCTGCAATAATCGATCAGTACGCCATCAAGTACACCGCGCAGCCCACCAGCAACAGCGCCATGCTGCGGTTGAAGACGCGGATGCCCAACGCACTTTTCAAGTACTGACGCAGGAAGGTCCCGGCAAACGCCCAGCACGCCAGGGAGAGATAGCAGATCACGAAATAGATCGCCGCGAACTGCCAGATGAGCCGCGTTTCGCCACTGGCAACAAACGCTCCCATCCCGGCAATACACGCCAGCCACGCCTTGGGATTCAGCCACTGCATCACCGCCCCCACCAGCATCGACGGCTTGTCACCTTCACGCTCAACATCCAGCTGCCCGTTATCCAGGGCCAGTTTCCAGGCCATATACAGCAGAAAAGCCACCCCGGCCCACTTGATTGCGAGGGTCAGAAACGGCAAATGCAGGAGCGTTTCATGCAGGCCGAAGCCGATCAGAATCAACAACAGCGTGAACCCCAGCGTGGCACCAGTGACATGCAGCAGCGCCGAGCCCAGGCCGTAACGCGCCCCCGAACTCAATGCCACGATATTTACCGGTCCCGGGGTGATTGAGGAAGCCAGCGCAAAGGCTGCCATGGACACCAACACACTCATTTGAACACCTTCAAATTGATCTGAAATGACGTGATCAAGGTAAGGATCGGTGTCGACGGCGTATTGAATAAAATCACCCACTGAGCCGTGCCCACTGACTCTCGTGGCAGGAATCAGGCAGAATGGCCCGCATTGGACAGCCGGTCATGACAAGCCAGCCGTCAGGTGCCTTCATTTGCAGAGCGCAACCCATGAACAGTTTTGAAGAATCGATCATCGCCGCGGCTCAGGACGCGACGCCGAACAACACAGAAGCAGAGCGGGAACAGGCCAAGGCCGCGGCCATTGAAGCTGTTGCCCAGATCATGCAAACCACGACGGGGCTGCAACGCACTCTGGCATTGGCTGCTTTGCTGGACTCCTACTCCGAGTCCGATCTGGAAGACGAATAAAAAGCACGCGACAAATGTGATAAATTTGCGCAATATATCAATTAGCCATCTTTTTGCTTTGATGGTTGACCTTGACCTGGACGTCAATGCCATTCGGCCCCTGACTTCTGGAGTCTCTGTTGAAAATCGAAGAACTGAAAAACATCCAGAGCGATCTGCACAGCACTGCTGACGATCTCGAAGGTGTTTCCCTGCATTTATCCGGGCACCTGCTGTATTTGCAACACTCCGTTCATGCGCGAGATGCAAAAGAGGTCGGTCAGCAGATCGACAAGCTGCAAGCGTCCGTAGATGACTTGCGCGATGTCGCCCAGCGCATCGATTGCTGATTCAGTCTTTGGCCTGGGATAACGGCCGGGCGACATCCTCCAGAGACTTGCGCTCAGCCGCAACGCCCCACACCCCCTGCACTCCCGCGGCAATCAGCATCAGTGCTGCGCCAATCAGGTAGCCGATCAGCACGTTGCTGCGGTCCTGGGTCTGAATCAACTCACCAAACAGTGTCGGCCCGATGATCCCGCCCAAGCCGGTGCCGAAGGCGTAGAACACTGCAATCGCCAAGGCGCGGATCTCCAGCGGGAAGGTCTCCGCCACGGTCAGGTACGCCGAACTGGCCGCCGCCGAGGCGAAGAAGAAAATCACCATCCAGGCCACCGCTTGCTGTGTGACGTCGAGCAAGCCCTGCTGGAACAGATAACCGCTGATGGCCAATAACACACCGGACACTGCGTAGGTCAGGCTGATCATCACTCGGCGGCCAATCACGTCGAACAGCCGCCCCAGCAACAGTGGGCCGCAAAAATTACCCAGTGCCAGCGGCAACACGTACCAGCCGACTTGCTCGGCGGGCACGTTGTAGAAATCGGTGAGCACCAGCGCGTAGGTGAAGAAGATCGCGTTGTAGAAAAATGCCTGAGCGGTCAGCAACGTCATACCCACCAGCGCTCGCTGACGGAAGCTGACAAACAGGGTGTGGAAGATTTCCCTGATGGGCGTGTGATCCCGGGCATGCAGGCGCAAGGGTTTACCCGTTAACGGCGCAAGTTCGTGGCCTTGCGCGCGAAGGCGGTTCTCGATCTGCTCAACAATGCGTGTCGCCTCCTCGGTTTGCCCATGGATCAACAGCCAGCGCGGGCTTTCCGGCAACCACAGGCGCATGAACAGAATCAGCAGCCCCAATGCCGCGCCAATGCCGAAACAGAGCCGCCAGCCGAGGTCGCCGCCTACCCACTGCGGATCCAGCAACACGATCGAGCCACCGGCGCCCAACGCCGCACCGAGCCAGAACGTGCCGTTAATGGTCAAATCGACCCAGCCCCGGTAGCGCGCCGGGGTGAACTCCTGGATGGTCGAGTTGATCGCGGTGTACTCACCGCCAATGCCCATTCCCGTAAGAAAACGGAACAGCAGGAAGCTGCCCAGACTGAACGAGAAGGCAGTTGCCGCCGTGGCACCGACATACAGCAGCAACGTGATGAAGAACAGCTTGCGTCGCCCCAGACGGTCCGTCAGCCAGCCGAACAACAACGCGCCCAGCACCGCCCCGGCAATGTACACAGCCCCTGCCAGGCCAATATCGCTATTGGACATCTGCAGCGCCGGACTGCTTTTTAGTGCACCGGACACCGAACCTGCCAGCGTCACTTCAAGACCGTCGAGTAGCCAGGTGATGCCAAGGGCAAACACCAGGAGGGTATGAAAACGCCCCCAGGGCAAACGATCCAGCCGTGCCGGGAGATCGGTTTCGAAGATCTGGCCTTGGCGGCTTGCATCAGGACGCGTAAGTGAAGCTGTGCTGGTCAATAGCCGCTCCATTTTTAGGAGTACACAGGGCAACTCGCAATCAGCAAGGTCATTGTAGGAGCTGCCGAAGGCTGCGAAGAGGGTGTGTCAGATATAACGCTTTCGCAGCCTTCGGCAGCTCCTACAGGATAAAAGTTCAGCGCTTTCAGCTCACCCAAAACCACATCAACGTCAGATTCGCAGCCGAGATCAATCCAAACAGGCCCCAGGCCGCAATCTTGACGGTGAGGCTGTTGACGAACGGTCCCATCAATTGCCGGTCGCTGGTGAAGCGGATCAGCGGCCACAGTGCAAATGGAAGTTGCAGGCTGAGCACAACCTGACTGAGCACCAGCATCTTGCCTACCGCGCCATCGCCCAGCCAGATCACCCCGATCAGCGCCGGGATCAAGGCCAGACCACGAGTGATCAAGCGACGTTGCCAGCACGGAATCTTCGCCTGGAGAAAGCCTTCAAGCACGACTTGCCCGGCGATGGTGCCGGTGAACGTCGAACTCTGTCCGGCCGCCAACAAGGCGATACCAAACAAAACGCTGGCTACCGCCCCGCCCACCAAAGGATCCAGCAGGTGGTAAGCATCCTGAATTTCCACCACATCGGTGTGCCCACTCTTGTGGAACGCGGCCGCTGCGAGAATCAGGATCGCGGCGTTGATCAACAGCGCGAGGCTCAAGGACGCAATGGTGTCCAGTCGCGCGAACTTGATCGCGCTGGCTTTGCTGGCGTCATCGTCACCATTGACCCTGGTCTGCACCAATGACGAATGCAGGTAGAGGTTATGAGGCATGACCGTTGCGCCGAGAATACCGATGGCCAGGTACAGCGGCTCCTGATTGCTGAGCACATCCCAGCTTGGCTTCAGACCTGCGGCGACGTCCGGCCAGAACGGTTTGATCAGCACCAGCTCTACCGTGAAGCAGGCACCAATCGTGGCGATCAGGCCCAGTATGATGGCTTCCAGGCGGCGGAAATTGGCACCTTGCAGTGCCAGCACGATTACTGTGTCGAAAGCGGTAAGGACAACCCCGGTGGTGATCGACACACCTAACAACAGGTGAAACGCCAACGCTGCGCCAAGCACTTCAGCGAGATCAGTGGCAAGGATCGACAGCTCCGCCAGCAGCCACTGCCCTTTCGCAACGCCTGGGCTGTAACGCGAGGCGGATAATTGCGCCAGGTCTCGACCAGTGGCGATGCCCAATCGCGAACACAAATTCTGCAAGACCATGCCGGACAGACTCGCCAGCAGCACCACAAACAACAACGCGTAACCGAATCGCGACCCGGCTTCAATAGCGGTGGCCCAATTGCCCGGATCCATGTAGCCAATGGAAACCAGCAGGCCAGGGCCGATAAACAACAGCATCTTGCGCGCCAACGAGGCATTGGCCGGAATGGCAACGCTGTCGGTGACAGCCGATGGGCAAAATGGAGCGGTGGCGGTAGTGGGCAGTTTGAACTTCACAGGAAACCAGACTGGCAGCAGAGCGGAAGACAATATTAAAGATTCGTGACATATCTTGATACAGCCTGCCTGTAAACCTTCCCTGTAAACGTGATCCTGGTTTGCAGAACTGCGCCGAACCTATGGGAGCCGGGCTTGCCCGCGATAACCTGTAAATCCAATCGCGGGCAGCCCTGCTACTACAAGATTTACTGATGACGTGGGACCGGCTTTAGCCGGGAACAGGCCAGTACATTCAGTCCATCTTTATCGTCAGAAATACCACCTTCCCGGCCAACACCTGTCCCACAGGTTCTGTGTTACAGCTGGTAGTAGAGTGAAGACCTCCAGATGCCTATTCAAGCCAAGAACTTTCACAAGTAATTCTTTAAAACCAAAAAACTAAATAAATCAGCAATTTTCCACTGAATAAAATCCGAACCAAGCCAAAAGCAGCAATCATTACAAATTGTAAACCCGCTACCATACACCATCAAAAAATAATGGATGCCTGTGTATGTCCTCCCCTTCTACTGCGAACTCTTCGCCGACCGATGCAGCCGACGACGGTCCCGATCCGGTCCGTGCCGCTCAGATCTCGGCGCGAATAGATCGTCTGCCGGCCGTCGCCACGGTCTGGAAACTGGTGGCGCTGCTGTCTATCGGTGGTTTTTTCGAGCTTTACGACTTGTTCCAGACGGCCTACATCAGCCCTGGCCTGCTGCGTGACGGAATCTTCGCCACGGGCGCCCAAGGTGTTTTCGGCTTTTCAGATCAGGCAGCCTTTGCCTCGGCGACTTTTCTAGGCCTGTTTCTGGGTGCAAGCCTGCTAAGCCCCATCGCGGACCGATTTGGCCGTCGGGCGATTTTTACCTTCGCGTTGATCTGGTACACCATCGCCACCATATTGATGGGCATTCAGACCGATGCACTGGGCATTATCTGCATGCGGTTTCTGGTGGGGATCGGTCTGGGGATCGAACTGGTCACCATCGACGCTTACCTGTCGGAGCTGGTGCCCAAACGCATGCGCAGTTCGGCGTTTGCATTTGCCTTCTTTATCCAGTTTCTGTCAGTACCCGCTGTGGCGCTGATGTCATGGTGGCTGGTGCCACAAGCGCCGTTCGGCATCTCCGGCTGGCGCTGGGTGGTGCTCGCCAGTGCGGTATTTGCGTTGTTTATCTGGTGGCTACGCTCACGTCTGCCGGAATCGCCACGCTGGCTGGCGCAACACGGCCGCTTCGACGAAGCCGAACGCATCATGGATGACATCGAAGCACGTTGCGAGCGCGACCATGGCAAGCCACTGGATGTCCCGGAACCGGAAGTGGTTGCCGTCTCGGGCAAGGGCCGCTTCGCGGACATCTGGCAGCCTCCTTATCGCCGTCGGGCATTGATGCTGATCGTGTTCCATGTGTTTCAGGCCATCGGCTTCTTCGGCTTTGGCAACTGGTTACCGGCGTTACTGTCCGGTCAGGGCGTCAGCGTGACCCACAGTCTGGGTTACGCGTTTATCATCACCCTTGCCTATCCGCTGGGTCCGCTGTTGTTCGTCAGGTTCGCCAACCGTTTTGAAAACAAATGGCAAATCGTCGGCTCGGCGTTGGGCTCGATGATTTTCGGCACCCTGTTCGCCTTTCAGACTTCGGCTGTCGGCCTGGTGTTCTGCGGGGTGATGATCACCTTCTGCAATGCATGGCTGAGCTTCAGCTATCACTCATACCAAGGGGAATTATTCCCCACCAACATTCGTGCCCGCGCCGTAGGCTTCTGCTATTCATTCAGCCGTCTGTCGACCGTGTTCAGCAGCTTGGTGATCGGTTTCTTTCTCGATCACTTCGGCACACCGGGGGTTCTGGCGTTCATCGTCAGCAGCATGTTGATCGTGATCATTACCATTGGCAGGTTCGGGCCGAAAACCCGCAATCTGGCCTTGGAGAATATTGCGCATCGATGATTCCACAGGCCGCAGGGTGCGCCCATTGCAGGCGCACCAGGCCGGCGTGTCGATCAGATAACACCGGCCAGGGTCTTCAACTTTGCAGCCATTCCACGTTAGTGATACCGAAGTGTTCCGCGTAAGGCTTGGAAACGCGGGGGACTTTTTCTGTTCGATATTTGGGGATACGTGCAATCCCTGCATCAACGCTGGCATGATGCCATGCTTCGGAATTATCCATGTGCTCAGCACTGATGTAGAAAGACTTGAACGCGCCGTTTAGCAAATAATCGATTCTGTAATGTTTGTACTGTGACATCCAGGCAGCGCCTCCTTGTTGGTTTGCTTAGTGCAATAGAGGACATCCCGTCTTTCCAAAAAATTCACTCTTTTTTCACAAATCGCGACCAATAACAGTTCGCCCTGTTCTACACGACTTGATGCCCTCATACGCTTGATTTGGCGTAAAAAAAGTGATTAGCGAATACCCAGACGCTTGGCCAGTCGGCTCAAGTTGGCACGATCAATCCCCAGTTCCCGCGCTACTTGGGCCCATTTGCCGTCGTGGCGCAACAGTGCGTGTTCAATCAGTTGTTTCTGATAAGCGTCCACCGCCACTTTCAAATTAGCCCCGGTATCCGGGAGTGAGTGCTTATCTTCTTGTAGTTTTGTGCTCACACTAAGCACCTCGTTTTCCAGGCCTAAAGCTTGCGCTTCGATGGTGAGAATACGTGGTCGCCCGGCACTGGACGACAGCGACTTCAGCACTGCCCGACTGATCAAGTGTTCCAGTTCGCGCACGTTACCTGGCCAGTGATAACCCAGCAGCAGCCTCTGCGCCTCGCTGTTGAGACGCAAACTGCGCAGCCCCATACGGGCGCGATTTTCTTCAAGGAAGTAGCCCGCCAGCAACAGGACATCGCGGCCACGCTCGCGCAATGGCGGAACCAGCAGCGGATAGACGCTTAGCCGATGGTACAGATCAGCACGAAAACGGCCGGCGCGCACTTCTTCGGCAAGATCACGATTAGTGGCGGCGATGATCCGCACATCCACATGATGCTCCTGATCGGAACCCACCCGCTGCACCTGGCCGCTTTGCAAGACGCGCAGCAACTTGGATTGCACAGACAATGGCAACTCGCCGACTTCATCGAGAAAGATAGTTCCGCCATTCGCCAGTTCAAACTTGCCGCTGCGACCGTTAACTGCCCCGGAAAACGCACCTTTGACATGGCCGAACAGTTCGCTCTCAACCAAGGTCTCCGGCAGCGCCGCACAGTTAAGGCTGATGAGCGGTTTATGCGCGCGAGGCGAGCCAAAGTGTATGGCCTCAGCGACCAACTCCTTGCCAACGCCGGTCTCACCCGTGATCAGCACAGACAACAGGCTATTGCCTACCAGCTGAATTTCCTGAAGCAGGCGCTTGTGGACCGCGCTCTGACCAATCAACTCACGAGGCCCGCGTCCCCCGGCGGCACGTTTGTACACCTCAGCCAGTTGCCGTTGATCTTCGAACCCCCTTGCCAACTGGTTGATGCGTTCACTGGCGATCACCGTCGCGGCCGCCAGGCTGGCGAAGGCTTCGAGGTTATCCAGGTCGACCTGACCGAAACTCGATGACTCCAGAGAGTCGAGGGTGATCAGCCCCCAGGGTTTGCCCTGAAAATAAAGCGGGCACCCCAGGCAATCGTGAACTTCGAGTTGGCCGCCGTGGCCATCGACCAGTCCGTCGTAGGGGTCAGGCAAGTCACAGTCCATGGAGAAACGCGTCGGTCTGGGGTTTTCCAGCAGGATCTTCAGCCGCGGATGCTCTTCAACCCGAAAGCGCCGCCCGAGGGTATCAGCGCTCAGGCCTTCAACCGCTAAAGGGATCAGTACATCGGCTTCAAATTTGAGCAAGGCCACCGCGTCGCACGGCAAGAGTTCCCGCAATGCACTCAACAACCGTCGATAGCGCTCCTCGTCGGGCAGCTCGCGACTCAGGTCTGCCACCAGCGGCACAAGGGCACGTAACAGCGGATTGCTCATCATGACGGCGTTCCATCGACTGAAAACGCGGTCATTATGACTCGTCGGCTTATGGAATAGACAGCGGCACTGCGGCGCCTCTCAAACAAACCATAAGCCACTGAATGGATGCGATTTCTATGTAGGAGCTGCCGAAGGCTGCGAAGCGATAACCCTGATACACCGCCCATCGCAGCCTTCGGCAGTTGCTACAGAGATCGCTTGGTTCACGGCGCAATCGCCTACAGATACGGTAAACGCAGTCAGAATTGACACATAAATCCCGGACTGAAGATACCTGCTTAGTTGTAATCCTGATGAAACACTTGCCGCGTCTATCAAGCCTTACAAAGACGGGATACTTTCTGACGCCAGCCCACTGACGATATAAAGCAACCTGTTTAGTTTTATTGAGGTGGCTAAATCACTCTTCCGTTTCATAGTGCGCTCACCCCCGGCAGGAGTGCACCGACATGGCCAGAATTCAGGGAAGAGTTCAACAAACGACTCCCCAAACTTTCCTCCCCTTAGTTGTCGATCTCGACGGCACGTTATTGCAGTCCGACTTGTTGATGGAAACCGCGATGACATTCGTTCGAAGTCATCCGCTACAAATCTATAAACTGTTTGGATGGTTGTTAAAGGGTAAAGCGGCGCTTAAAGAAGGTTTGGCGCTCAATACGCAGATTGACGTAACGGTATTGCCCTACGACCCGCAAGTGATCGAGTTGATCGAAGCCGAACGCGCCGCCGGGCGGATGATCGTATTGGCCACTGCCAGCCACGACAGCCTGGCAAAACGCATCGCCGAACACTTGCAGTTGTTCGATCTGGTGGTGGCCTCCAATGCCGATCGCAACCTTTCAGCTCACACCAAGCGTGACCTGTTGGTGGGCCATTATGGTCAGAACGGATTCGATTACCTTGGCAACTCCATGGACGATCTGCCCATCTGGGATGCCGCCCGCGAGGCCATCGTGGTCAATCCTCTCCGGGGAGTAGAGAAAAAAGCCAAGGCCCAGGGCAACGTCAAAAACGTCATTCACTCCAATACCTCAAGCCTGCGCGACTGGCGCAAAGCGTTGCGTATGCACCAGTGGATGAAGAACGCGCTGATCTTCGTCCCCCTGCTCGCGGCGCATCAGTTTGGCAGAGCAGACCTGCTGCTAAACGGCGTCCTGGCCTTTCTGTTCTTCGGCCTGTGTGCGTCCAGCGTTTACGTCCTGAATGACCTGCTGGACCTGGCTGACGACCGTCACCACCAGAGCAAGCGCAAGCGCCCGTTCGCCAGCGGCAAGCTGTCGATCAAGTCCGGGCTGGTCATCGTGCCCGTGTTATTGATCTGCGCATTTGTCGGGTCCGCCTTGCTGTTGCCCTGGCAGTTCTCCGCCGTACTCGCGGCGTATTACGGACTGACCCTGGCCTACTCACTGAGTCTGAAGCGGCAGATGGTGCTGGATGTGATCGTCCTGGCGATGCTTTACACCGCCCGCATCCTGGCCGGTGCTGCCGCGTTCAGCCTGCCGCTGACGTTCTGGATTCTGGCTTTTTCAATGTTCATGTTTCTCAGCCTGGCATTGGTCAAGCGCTACGCCGAACTGCGTGAAGCACGGGCCAAGGACTTGATGGACAAGGCGCGCGGCCGCGGTTACTACCCCGGCGACCTGGACATGATCGCCGCGCTGGGTGCGTCGTCCGGCCATCTGGCGGTGATGGTGCTCGCCCTCTACATCCACGAAGGCTCGACCGTCGCGATGTACGGCCATCCTCACGTCATCTGGCTGACCTGCCCCTTGCTGCTGTTCTGGATTACCCGGGTCTGGATGCTCACCCATCGCGGCCTGATGAACGATGACCCGGTGGTGTTCGCGATTCGCGACCGCATGAGCCAGGTGATCGGTGCCCTCTTCGTCCTCGTGTTCTGGATCGCCGCATGACTGAGCCCTTGTACTCCTGGGGTCGCTACCCGCGAACGGCGCAACACGGACATGCCTGTCCATGGATCGACGGCCTCACCGACCACATGCACAACGTCATCGATCGGCACCAGACCTGCCTGCCCTACGGTAACGGCCGCAGCTATGGCGACAGTTGCCTGGCTGCCAGTGATCAGGTGCTGCACATGCGCGCACTGGATCGCTTCATTCGCGCCGACTGGAACACCGGCACCATCCGCGTGGAAGCAGGTGTCACCCTGGCCGAAATCCTCGCAGCGGCCATCCCTAATGGCTGGTTTTTGCCCGTCACGCCCGGCACTCAATTCGCCACGGTTGGCGGTGCCATCGCCAATGACGTACACGGCAAGAATCATCACCTGCGTGGCACCTTCGGGAACCATGTCTTGCGTTTTGGCCTGTTGCGCCACGGCGAGACGGCGCGGATCTGTTCGCCGGTGGAAAATGCCCAACTGTTCGCCGCCAGTATTGGCGGTCTGGGACTGACCGGCGTGATCAACTGGGCCGACCTGCAACTGATGCGGGTACGCTCCAGCCAGATTGACAGCACGGTGGTGCGCTTCGCCAACCTGGCCGAATTTTTCAGTCTTAGCGCGGAACTGGATCACCAGCACGAATACAGCGTGGCCTGGGTCGACTGTCTGGCCAAAGGTGCCAATACCGGGCGCGGCGTATTCATCGTCGGTGATCATGCGCGCTACGGTTCGCTTGAGGTCGAGCGCGGCAGCCGCCTGAAAATGCCGCTGACGCCGCCCGTCTCGCTGATCAATAACCTGTCGCTTCGAGCTTTCAACTCGCTTTACTGGCGCGCACATCCAGGCAAGCGAACCGCAAAACGCAGTGCCTACGAGCCCTTCTTCTACCCGCTGGATCGCATCCTGCACTGGAACCGCATTTACGGCCGCCAAGGCTTTCAGCAGTACCAATGCGTGATTCCCGACGCCAACGCCGAAGCGGCCATGGCCGAGCTGCTCGGGGCTATCGCTGATTCAGGTCAGGGGTCTTTTCTCGCGGTGCTCAAACGCTGCGGCGACATCGCCTCGCCCGGTTTGCTGTCGTTCCCCCTGCCCGGCACCTCGCTGGCACTGGATTTCCCCAACAGCAGTGATTTGCAGCACGTCCTGTTCCCGCGTCTGGACGCCATTGTCCGCTCCGCGGGCGGCCGCCTGTATCCGGCCAAGGACGCTCACATGAGTGGCAGTGATTTCCGTCAGGCATACCCCGCCTGGGAGCATCTGGAAGCACTGCGCGATCCCTCCCTGATGTCGCGCTTCTGGAAACGAGTGATTTTATGAAACGAGGCCTCTTATGAAACGAGTGTTGATCATCGGCGCTACCTCGGCCATCGCCACCGCCTGCGCACGACTGTGGGCCAGTGAAGGCAGCGAGTTCTTTCTGGTGGCACGTAACGGCGACAAGCTGGAGCAGACCGCCGCCGACCTCAAGGGCCGTGGCGCGAGAGCGATAAACCTGCACGAGATGGACGCGACGGATATCGCGGCCCATCCATCCATGCTGCACAGTTGTTTGCTGGCGCTGGGACAAATCGATGTTGCACTGATCGCCCATGGCACCCTGCCCGATCAAAAGGTCTGCGAGCAGGATGTGAGTGTCGCGTTGCAGGAGTTCGCCAATAACGGCACTTCGGTGATAGCCCTGCTGACTTTGCTGGCCAATCAGTTCGAAACCCAGCGATGCGGCAGTCTGGCCGTCATCTCGTCAGTCGCAGGTGATCGCGGTCGGCCTTCCAATTATCTGTACGGTTCGGCCAAGGCGGCCGTGTCCACGTTCAGCGAAGGTTTGCAGGCGCGTCTGTTCAAGGTCGGCGTGCATGTATTGACGATCAAGCCGGGATTTGTCGACACGCCCATGACCCAGGGCCTGTCGCTGCCCGCCGCACTCCTGGCGCAGCCGCAACAGGTGGCGGAGCGCATCGTCGCCGGCATCGCTCGCAAGGCACCGACCTTTTACACGCCAGGCTTTTGGGCGCTGATCATGCTGGTCATCCGCTCGATCCCGCAGCCGATATTCAAGAGGCTGAACCTATGAACGAAGCGCTGTTGCTCTCGGGCTGGCGTTATCGCGCGGTGGTGCTTTCGGTGGTGTTTTCCGCGCTGGGTTACCTGGGATTTTCTCTGTGGGGCGGCTGGGAAGCGGTCAGCAAAGCGGTGGGCGAAGTGGGTTTGATCGGCATTGCCATCGCGCTGCTGATGTCCGCCGCCAACTATGGCCTACGCTTTTTACGCTGGCAGACCTACCTGAACGTACTTGGGCATCCTGTGCCCTGGCGGCCCAGCCTGAAGATTTATCTGGCAGGCTTCGCCCTGACCACTACGCCAGGCAAGGCCGGTGAAGCGCTGCGCGGGGTGTTGCTCAAGCGTTGGGGTGTGCCCTGGCCGCAAAGCTTCGCGGCGTTTTTCAGCGAGCGGTTGTCGGACCTATTTGCAGTGGTCCTCCTGACCTTGTTTGGCCTGTCGCTGTACCCGGATTCGCGCCCCATGATCATCGTTGGAATGGCGTTGGTGGGTATCGGTTTGCTGGTGCTTTCCCAGCGTCGTCTGCTGGAGAGAATTGCCGCCGCGATACCTGAAGGAGGCGGAAAACTGCTCGGTCTTGGTCGCCATTTGCTGAACGTGTTGCTGGCGGCGCAGCACTGCCATCGCTTGAGTCTGCTACTGGTCGTCACCTCCCTCAGCGTCGTGGCCTGGAGCGCTGAAGCGCTGGCGTTTCACTGGATCCTCACCTGGATGGGTGCCGACATCGAACTGACCTTCGCGGTGTTCGTCTATGCGCTGGCCATGCTCGCCGGGGCGATCAGCTTCATGCCGGGCGGGTTGGGCGGTGCCGAGGCGGTGATGGTCGGCCTGCTGGTCTGGAAAGGCATGTCCAGCGCCGACGCAATTGCCGCCACCGTGCTGATTCGCCTCGCGACACTGTGGTTTGCCGTGGCCATCGGCGCCGTGATGCTGCTGCAGCTAAAGTCTGGCGACGCGCAGGAACGTACCTCAATCGAGCAATCAACCCCGAATTAGCACAGGAGCAACGCGATGGTTCAGGGCAGTCACCGTCAGTCTTCAAATGCAGTTGCGTTGTTATTGCTCTTTGGGGCCATAGCTGCCAGTTTTCTGGCCTCAAGCGGTCCGATACAGTGGATGGACAATGGCGTATTTCTCGCCGAGGCTTCTCAGGGGCATTACTTCAGTCAGTCTCTCGGTCCGCTGGATCATCCGCTCTACCAGTTCATCAATACCCTGGTGTTCGACCTGTTCGGGCCTCACGTTCTGAGCCTTCTCAACTCCATTCTTCTGTTGCCGCTGGCATGGATCATCTACTCGCTGGCGGTAACTGTCGGCGCCAGTAAGCGTCAGGCGCTGTTGGCCGCCACGGCAACCATTCTGGCTCACGGGGTGTTCTGGGTATCGACCAAGGCTGAGGTTTACATTCTCAATTCGCTGTTCGCGTTGCTCGCCTACCAGGTTCATCTGGACCAGAAATCGCGCTTTGGCGATCTGGGTAAATTGCTGATCATCGGTCTGCTGACCGGTCTCGGCGCGGCTATCCATCAACTGACGTTCGTGGTGCTGCTGCCGCTGTACTTGCAGTTGCTTTATCAGCACAAGCTGCGCACCGTGGTGACCATTCCGGGTTTTGTTCTAGGCTTTTCAGTGGCGTTTCCCGGCATCATCCACGACCTGCAATCGGGCATGAGCCTGTGGGACATTGCCCACCGCTACCTGACGGGTTCTTCAGTCCGTGCGCAAACGCCCAACTGGGAAGGCAGTCTGTTCCGCTTCGATGACATGTGGCACGAAAAGAACTCGGTGTTCATTCTGCTGTTATCCCTGATAGGCCCCCAGTTGCTGGGGCTGATTCTGTTTCCCAGGGACAACCGCTTGCGTTTGCTGTGGTGTGCAGCAGCGCTGAATTTTGTATTCGCCGTGTCTTACAACGTCACCGATCGCTTCACCTTTTTTCTGCCTGGCGTAGCGCTACTGTGCATCCTTGGCGTGATGAGCCTGAGCCGACTGCTGTCGACCGATTGCAGTCGTCAGCCGCTGCTGGACCTGTCAGTGCTCAGCTCGCCGTTCACTATTTTGCTGGTTTACTCGCTGTATGCGACGGGCGTTATTCGTTTGCCGGTGCACAGTGAATCGCTGCCGTTTCGTGACGACATCCATTACTTCATGGCACCTTATCTGCCGGATCGTTCGGCTGAACAGTTCGTCCGCGTGTATGAGCAAACCGCCCCTCCCGGTGCACTGATCATCGCCGACTGGACACCCATGGGCGCCCTTCGCTCGGCTCAGGCCAGCGGTGCATTGCAAGGTCGTACGCTGGAAATGTGCGAAGAAGTGAACGACATCAAAGTGTTTCTTGCAGGCCAAGGTGCATTCCTGACCCGGATGAGCTACTGCGCAATGATCGGCGAGCGCTTCGTGCTGGAGAACGCGCTGGTGGGGTATGCGTTGCAGAGTCGGTGAATATATCAAGCTGGAATGCAATTTTTCATGTGGGAGCGGTGCTTGCCCGCGATGGGAGCACCGCAATTTTCACGTGAACCGCATCCAGCCTTATCGCGGGCAAGCACCGCTCCCACAGGGGAAAGCATTCCATTTTCTGGATCGCGGCCATCAAGGCTGCCAAAGCGTCTTGGCGCCGTCGAGCTTACGGTCAAGGAAGCTCGCCGCGCTGATCAAGGCCAGGTGACTCAAAGCCTGTGGCGTGTTGCCCAAGTGGTGCCCATGGCTGTCGAACTCTTCGGCGTAAAGCCCCACAGGGTTGGCATAGCGCAGCAGTTGTTCGAACTCCAGATGCGCCTGTTCAACACGCCCGGCACGGGCCAGGCATTCGACGTACCAGAATGAACAGGCGGTAAACGCTCCCTCCTCACCGGCCAGCCCGTCGTGATGGTCATCATCGTTGCGGTAGCGATAAACCATGCCATCGCGTACCAACGTGGCTTCGATGGCGTCCAGCGTGGCCAGCCAGCGCGGATCGCTGGCACCGACGAACCGCACCAATGGCATCAGCAACATCGATGCATCAAGGTTGCGGCTGCCTTTGTGCTGCACGAAGTGACCGAGGTCAGCGTTCCAGAAGTTATTCCAGATGTCATCGTGGATGGCTTGACGCTCCTTGTCCCAGCGGTCGAAAGGCGCAGGCAAGGAACGCTTGAAGGCCAGACGCAAAGCGCGATCCAGTGCAACCCAGCACATCAAGCGGGAATGCAGAAAGTGTTGGTCGTCACCGCGCATTTCCCAGATACCGACGTCTTTGTCACGCCAATGCTCGCAGACGTAATCCACCTGCCGGGTCGCGTGTTTCCAGCCTTCGTAAGAAATCGCTTCGCCATATTTGTTGGCCAGATACACGGCATCCATCAGCTCGCCGTAGATATCCAGCTGAGTCTGTTTGTACGCCTCGTTGCCGATGCGCACCGGCAAAGCGCCGCCGTAGCCGGTGAAATGCTCAAGGTGCTCTTCAGGCAACTCTTCACGGCCGTCGAGGCTGTACAGGATGCCAAGCTTGTTCGACTCTTCGACACAATCACCCAGACGCCCGCGCACCCAGCGCATGAAGTCGTTGGCTTCATCGGTGTGGCCCAGCCGCATGAAGGCGTAAACCGTGAAGGAGGCATCACGAATCCAGCTGTAACGATAATCCCAGTTGCGCTCGCCGCCCGGTGTTTCCGGCAGGCCATACGTCGCAGCAGCAACAATGCCGCCGTGCTTGCGCGAGGTCAGCAGTTTGAGGGCCAGCGCCGAGCGGTTGACCATCTCCTGCCAGCGGCCGCGGTACGACGACTGATTGCTCCAGCGCCGCCAGAACGCCAGAGTGTCGGTGAAATATTGCTGGCATTGCCCGGCGCTGACCTGGGGATCGTCGACACCGCCAAGAATAAACTCCACGAACTCGCCCTTCTTCAGGGTGAACTCGGCAGTGGCTGCCTGCTCGTTGACCTGCATCGGCACGTTCGCTGACAGGCGCATGCCCGGCTGACCCGAGGCCTCGAAACAGACATCCTTGCCGTCCAGCTTCGCAACCGTCTCAGCGCGGCTGTAATCCAGTCGTACACGGCACTGCATACGAATAGTCGCCGCGCCGTAGCGCAACTCGACTCGACGCACGACACGCGGCAGGTCATCAACGTTGTCGCCGATCGGCATCAGATCGGTGACTTCCACCACCGCGTCTTCATCGATCCAGCGGGTCTGCAACACGTTGGTGTCCGGCAGGTAAAGCTGCTGACGACGGGCATTGGGCAGATCCGGAGCCAGTTTGAAGATACCGGCTTTGTTGGTGTCCAGCAGCGCACTGAAAATCGACGGGCTGTCGAAGTCCGGCCAGCAACAGAAGTCGATGCTACCGGTATCGGCCACCAATGCGGCACTGCGCATGTCGCCGATAATGCCGTGGTTCTCAATTGCGTTTTGCGGTTCTTCCGGGAAGTCAGCCATTGTCTCGAAACTCCGGATACAGGCTCATGCCGCCATCGATAAACAAGGTGGTGCCATGCACGTAATCGGACAAGTCCGAGGCCAGCCACACCACTGCATTCGCCACGTCTTCGGCTTCACCGACCCGGCCATAAGGAATGAGTTTCAGGAGCTTGGCTTCCTTGTCGCCCGCCATGGCGTCTTCGTTGATGGCGGTGCGAATCGCGCCAGGTGCGATGCTGTTGACGCGGATGCGTTGCTCCCCCACTTCCTGAGCAATGCTGCGCATCAGCAGATCGACTCCACCTTTGGAAGCCGCGTAATTGGCGTGGCCTGCCCACGGAATCAGTTGGTGCACTGAGCTCATGTGAATGATCTTGCCCATGGCGCGGGACACGTCGGGGCGCATGCCTTGTTTGATGAACTGTCGCAGCGCGGCGCGAGCGCAGAGAAATTGACCGGTAAGGTTGACGTCGATGACTTTGTTCCAGTCTGCGAGGGTCATGTCGACGATCGATGCGTCTTTTTGCAATCCGGAATTGGCCAGCAATATGTCGAGGTGGCCGAAGTGTTCAATGGTCTTGGCGAACAGGCGTTTGACGTCGTCTTCTTTCGAAACATCAGCGCCGATGGCAATTGCCCGGCCACCGGCGGCGATGATTTGTTCGGCAAGTTTTTCAGCGGGTTCGGCCTGGGAGTTGTAGTTGACGACCACCGCCGCCCCTGCCGCTGCCAACGCCTTGGCAGCCCCCGCGCCCAGGCCGGAACTGGCCCCGGTGACCAATGCGACTTGTTGTTCCAATGAAATATGCATGGATTCGAGCCCTCTTGATCAGCATGTAAAGCTGACCGGTGGGGCTTCGTTGAAGTTCAGTGCGGGAATGGGTGTGGAGTTGTAATGGCTGTTTCGGTGTGATGGTGTACATATCCGTTATCGCGGTTATGGCTGCTATTGGTTGCGCTCTTACAGCGCGTCACTTTTGAGGCCCAAAAGTAACCAAAAGGCCTTTACCCCACCACTCGGCACCTCGCTGTCGCTCGGTGTACCCGCCCTCAAATCCTGAACCGTGGGCCGCCGCAATGGGCCATCCATGGCCCGGTGCGGCTAACCCGGCATCCTTGCCGGGTTACCCACGCTTCAGAATCTGCGTTCGGCCAGCGTGGTTTAACGGGGCGCCTAAGATCAAAATCAACAGCGCGGCGGCCTGACAGCCGACCTGTTTGTGTGGATTGCCGGGCACCTGTAGGAGCTGCCGAAGGCTGCGATGCGGTGTGTCAGATGTCGAATGCGTTGGTTGTGCTGACGTCTCGCGAACAAGTTCGCTCCTACCGGTCCGAGGTGAATCCGCTGCTTTTGATCTGCTTTTGATCTGCTTTAGATTTTGATCTTAAGCGCCCCGTTAAACCACGTCGGCCGGAATTCGACATTGCTGCGTGGGGTAAACCGGCAGGGATGCCGGTTTAGCCGCCTCAGGCCATGGATGGCCGGTGGCGGCGGCCCCCCG
>NZ_JACONW010000040.1 GCF_014357575.1 Pseudomonas folii
AAAATCGCACCCGTTCAATGATTTATAGGTGTTTGATAAGAGCCATCCTAGCTCTGCGGTTCTTCGTCGTCAGAAGCAGCGTCGGCTTGCAGCTCATCGGCGGAGGTATCCTCGTCAGCGATGCTCAGCGCTTCGCCTTCAATGATTTCGCCGTCTTCACCGATCACCAGCTCTTCGCCTTCGACTTCCGAAGGCTCCTGTACACGCTCCAGGCCAACCAGTTTTTCGTCGCTGGCCAGCTTGATCAGCGTCACGCCCTGAGTGTTACGACCCAGGCTGGACACTTCACTGACGCGGGTACGAACCAGGGTGCCCTGATCGGAAATCAGCATGATTTCTTCACCGTCGAGTACCTGTACCGCGCCAACCAGTCGGCCGTTACGCTCGTTGCTGACCATGGCGATAACGCCCTGACCGCCACGCTTGTACTCCGGGAACTCGGAAATCGCCGTACGCTTGCCATAACCACGCTCGGAAGCGGTGAGGATCTGGCTGCCTTCTTCCGGGATCAGCATCGAAATCAGCTTCTGACCTTCTGGCAGACGCATGCCGCGCACACCGCGGGCAGTACGGCCCATGGCACGAACGTCGGATTCCTTGAAGCGCGTTACTTTGCCGCCGTCGGAGAACAGCATGATTTCCTGCTCGCCGTCAGTGATGGCTGCGGAGATCAGGATGTCGCCTTCGTCCAGCTCAAGGGCGATGAGACCCACGCTACGCTGACGGCTGAAGGCCACCAGCGGGGTTTTCTTCACGGTACCGTTGGCGGTGGACATGAAGATGAACGGGGCCTTCTTCTTGTCTGCAGCCTTTATGCGCGCTTTGCGCTCTTCTTCGGTCTCGTTGCTGTTTTCTGCTTCGTCGAGTTCGCCTTCGACGCCAGCCTCTTCTTCCTCGTCAGCCCGCTTGCGCATGGCCTCCAGGTCGACCGGCAACATAGTGGTGATGTACTCGCCGTCGCTCAGCGGCAGCAGGTTGACCAGCGGACGGCCACGGGCAGCGCGGGACGCTTCCGGGATCTCGTAGGTCTTGAGCCAGTAAACCTTGCCCTTGCTGGAGAACATCAGCAATGTGGTATGGCTATTGGCGACCAGCAGGTGGGCAATGTAGTCCTCATCCTTGATGCCGGTGGCCGACTTGCCTTTACCGCCGCGACGCTGAGCCTGATAGACCGCCAGAGGCTGAGTCTTGGCATAACCGCCGTGGGAAATCGTTACGACGCGTTCCTCTTCAGGAATCATGTCGCCCAGTGTCAGGTCCAGACGCGCATCGAGAATTTCAGTACGACGCACATCGCCGTATTCGACGCGGATCAGCTCCAGCTCTTCGCGGATCACTTCCATCAGACGCACGGCGCTGTTGAGGATGCGCAACAGTTCGCCGATCTGGCTGAGGATTTCCTGATACTCGGTGAGCAGTTTTTCGTGCTCAAGACCGGTCAGGCGGTGCAGACGCAATTCGAGAATGGCCTGAGCCTGCTCAGGCGACAGGAAATACTTGCCGTCACGCAGACCGTACTGCGGATCAAGGTTTTCCGGACGGCATGAATCCGCACCGGCGCGCTCGACCATTTCCACGACTGCGCTGGATTCCCAAGGCGTCGAAATCAATCCGACCTTGGCTTCCGCAGGTGTTGGCGAGGCTTTGATCAGGGCAATAACCGGATCGATGTTCGACAGCGCTACTGCCTGACCTTCGAGCAAATGACCACGCTCGCGGGCTTTACGCAGTTCGAAGACGGTACGGCGGGTGACCACTTCGCGACGGTGACGAACGAAGGCTTCGAGCAGATCCTTGAGGTTCAGGATGCGCGGACGGCCATCGATCAGTGCAACGATGTTGATGCCGAAAACGCTCTGCAGCTGGGTCTGGGCGTAGAGGTTGTTGAGGATAACCTCAGGCACTTCGCCGCGACGCAGTTCGATTACGACGCGCATACCATCCTTGTCGGACTCGTCGCGCAGCTCGGTGATGCCTTCCAGCTTCTTCTCTTTAACCAGCTCGGCGATCTTTTCGATCAGACGAGCCTTGTTCAATTGATATGGCAGCTCGGTGATGACGATCTGCTGACGGCCACCGACCTTGTCGATGTCTTCAACCATCGAACGGGCACGCATATAAATGCGACCACGACCGGTGCGGTAGGCTTCGACGATACCGGCACGACCGTTGATGATCGCGGCAGTCGGGAAGTCAGGGCCCGGGATGAACTGCATCAGTTCATCAATGGAGATTTCCGGGTTGTCGATCAGCGCCAGGCAACCGTCGATGACTTCACCGAGGTTGTGCGGCGGGATGTTGGTCGCCATGCCCACGGCGATACCGCTGGAACCGTTGACCAACAGGTTGGGAATACGGGTTGGCATGACCGCCGGGATCATTTCGGTGCCGTCGTAGTTCGGCACCCAGTCCACGGTTTCTTTATGCAGGTCGGCCAACAGCTCGTGAGCCAGCTTGGTCATGCGCACTTCGGTGTATCGCATGGCCGCAGCGTTATCGCCGTCAACCGAACCGAAGTTGCCCTGACCGTCTACCAGCAGATAGCGCAGCGAGAAAGGCTGGGCCATACGAACGATGGTGTCGTACACGGCAGTGTCGCCGTGCGGGTGATACTTACCGATAACGTCACCGACCACACGGGCGGATTTCTTGTACGGCTTGTTCCAGTCGTTACCCAGTTCACTCATCGCGAACAGTACACGCCGGTGCACGGGCTTCAAGCCATCACGTGCATCGGGCAGCGCCCGCCCGACGATTACGCTCATTGCGTAGTCGAGGTAGGACTGCTTCAGCTCGTCTTCGATATTGACCGGGAGGATTTCTTTGGCCAGTTCGCCCATGAGAAGCTCGATTCCTTTTTCTGGTGAAACTTCGAACATCCATCCGGGAGGAACGAAGCTCGCCGTTACCGGCACGTTTGCCTGGCAACGACTTACGACAAATCAACGAGTTATGCACTGGATCTGCGCAGTAGGGACGACTACTGCATGCGCCCCTGGAAACCGCCGGATGTTACCACAATCGCCGCTAAGCACCTATCCTTTGAAAGCCCTGAAAACGAGCTTGTCTGTCGCAAGACCGCTGAGAAGCGCTTACAGGCCCGCTTAGCGCCCTTGCGGCCAAACTTCCGCTCGTCTTCAAAGGGATCAGTGCAAGCGTTTGCGACACATCAATTGAGTCATTTTTGCGGTGTCCGGGCGCTCGACAATGCCCTTTTCAGTGACGATCACGTCAATCAAATCGGCCGGAGTGACGTCGAACACCGGATTGAATGCTTCGACATCCGCACCCACCCGTTGACCGCCCACTTCCAGCAGCTCACGACCGTCGCGCTCTTCGATGACGATTTCGTCACCGCTGGCCATGTCCATATCAATCGTCGAGCTGGGCGCGACCACCATGAAGCGCACGCCGTGGTGCATGGCGGCGACGGCCAGATGGTAAGTACCGATCTTGTTGGCCACATCGCCATTGGCGGTGATGCGGTCGGCCCCCACGATCACCCAGGTGATGCCTTTGGTGCGCATCAAATGCGCGGCCGCCGAGTCGGCATTGAGGGTCACGGGAATACCTTCGTTGGCCAGCTCCCAGGCGGTCAGCCGTGAGCCCTGCAACCATGGACGGGTTTCATCGGCGTAGACACGTTCGATCATCCCTTCCAGATGCGCCGCACGGATAACGCCCAGCGCGGTGCCAAAACCACCGGTAGCAAGGGCCCCCGTGTTGCAGTGGGTCAGAACCGCCTGCAGGTTGCCCTGATTCTTGCGGATAAGGTCGGCACCCAGTTGCGCCATGGTCAGGTTGGCTTCGCGATCACTGAGGTGGATGGACACCGCTTCAGCTTCCAGCACGACGAGAGGGTCATCGCCTTTCTTGATACGCTGCAGACGTTCGCGCATCCGGTTCAGCGCCCAGAACAGATTCACGGCCGTGGGGCGCGAGTCTGCCAGCACTTTGAAATCTTCTTCAAGGGCCGCCTTCCAGTCACCACCGGCGGCGATACGGGCGCGAGCACCCAGGACAACGCCATAAGCCGCAGTGATGCCAATAGCCGGAGCGCCACGGACAACCATGGAGCGAATGGCCTCGGCCACCCCCGCCGCGTTTTGATAAGCGAGCCAGGTTTCCTCGAAAGGCAAGATGCGCTGATCCAGCAGATACAGAGCGTCATCCCGCCAATCGATGGCTTTCACCTTCTCAGCAGCCAACAATCGATCGCGCATTGCACACTCCATACTCAAAAAACCCAAACCGGACATCAAAAGCTGCCGATTATAGCGAGCCGTCGGCGAAGACGCTCGGGTATACTGCGCCGTCCCCATAATAAGCCCCGGAAGCCCAGTCATGCCTAACGCCGCTGCCCCGCTCGACCTCCTGCTCCTGCCCGCCTGGCTGGTGCCGGTCGAACCCGCTGGCGTGGTACTCAAGGATCATGGCCTGGGCATTCGCGATGGCTGCATCGTTTACATCGGCCCACGCGCCGAGGCCTTGAAGCAAACCGCTCTGCAAACCCTTGAACTGCCTGAAATGCTGCTCAGCCCGGGACTGATCAACGCCCACGGGCATGCGGCCATGACCTTGTTCCGTGGCCTGGCCGACGATCTGCCGCTGATGACCTGGCTGCACGACCATATCTGGCCCGCAGAAAGCAAATGGGTGAATGAGGATTTCATTCGCGACGGCACGGACCTGGCCATTGCCGAGCAGCTCAAAGGCGGCATTACCTGTTTCTCGGACATGTACTTCTACCCCTCAGTGGCAGCGGACCGCGTGCACAACAGCGGAATTCGCGCACAGATCACCGTGCCGATTCTGGATTTTCCGATCCCTGGGGCACGGGATACCGACGAAGCCCTGCACATGGGCGTGCAGCTGTTCAATGACCTGGTCCATCACCCGCGCATTAAAATCGCGTTCGGTCCTCATGCACCGTACACCGTTGGCGATGAGAATCTGGAAAAAATCCGGGTTATTGCCGACGAGCTGGACGCGATGATCCAGATGCATGTTCACGAGACTGCCTTCGAAGTGGAGCAGGCTGTAGACCATTCAGGTGAGCGCCCGCTGGCGCGCCTGAACCGTTTGGGCATGCTCGGTCCGCGCTTTCAAGCCGTGCACATGACGCAGATAAACGATGAAGATCTGGAGTTGCTGGTAGAAAGCAACACCAGCGTGATTCATTGCCCGGAATCGAACCTGAAACTGGCCAGCGGTTTCTGTCCGGTCGAACGACTGTGGCAGGCTGGCGTCAATGTAGCAGTAGGCACTGATGGTGCAGCCAGCAACAACGATCTGGATCTGCTGGGCGAGACCCGCACCGCTGCGCTGCTGGCCAAGGCCGTGGCAGGCTCGGCTGCCGCACTGGATGCCCATCGCGCGTTACGCATGGCTACCCTGAATGGCGCACGGGCGCTGGGAATTCAGAACGAAGTCGGCTCGCTGGAGATCGGCAAGGCTGCCGATATGGTCGCTTTCGACCTGTCCGGGCTGGCCCGCCAACCGATTTATGATCCGGTTTCACAGCTTATATACGCCACTGGCCGCGACTGCGTCAGCCACGTCTGGGTAGCAGGCAAGCAATTGCTCGACGATCGCCGCCTGACCCGTATGGATGAACAGGCGTTGTGCGACACCGCCAAAGCCTGGGGCAAGCGTATTTCCGGGCGCACCGAATAAAGAACGGGCTGGTTGCTCTTCAGCCAGCCCGCTGCACGTATTTTGAGTTCAAGAGGACATCCCATGAGCAACGTCGATCACGCAGAAATCGCCAAATTCGAGGCATTGGCCCATCGCTGGTGGGATCGCAACAGCGAATTCAAGCCGTTGCACGACATCAACCCGTTGCGGGTCAACTGGATCGACGAGCGCGTCAATCTGGCGGGCAAGAAGGTTCTGGACGTCGGTTGCGGCGGCGGGATTCTCTCCGAAGCCATGGCACTGCGCGGCGCAACCGTAACCGGTATCGACATGGGTGAAGCGCCACTGGCGGTCGCCCAGTTGCACCAGTTGGAATCGGGCGTGCAAGTTGAATACCGGCAGATCACTGCCGAAGACCTGGCCGAAGAAATGCCTGGGCAGTTCGACGTCGTGACCTGCCTGGAAATGCTTGAGCACGTACCCGACCCATCGTCGGTGATTCGCGCCTGCTACCGCATGGTCAAGCCCGGCGGCCAGGTGTTTTTCTCGACCATCAACCGCAACCCGAAGGCTTTTCTGTTCGCCATCGTCGGCGCGGAATACATCATGGGCCTGCTGCCGCGCGGCACCCACGACTTCAAGAAATTCATCCGCCCTTCCGAACTGGGTGCCTGGAGCCGTGCCGCTGGCCTTCAGGTCAAGGACATCATCGGTTTGACTTACAACCCGCTGACCAAGCACTACAAACTGGCTTCGGACGTTGACGTCAACTACATGATCCAGACGCTCCGGGAGGCATAAAACATGCGCTTGAGAGCAGTTCTATTCGACATGGACGGTACCCTGCTCGATACCGCTCCGGATTTCATCGCCATTTGCCAGGCCATGCTTGCCGAACGCGGCTTGCCTGCTGTGCCGGACAAGCTGATCCGTGATGAGGTTTCCGGCGGTGCCAAGGCGATGGTTGCTGCGACTTTTGCCATGTCCCCGGACGCCGAAGGATTCGAGGCGCTGCGCCTTGAGTTCCTCGAACGCTACCAGCGTGACTGCGCCGTCCACAGCAAGCTGTTCGACGGTATGGCGGAGTTGTTGGCCGATATCGAAAAGGCCAATCTGATCTGGGGTGTTGTCACCAACAAACCGGTACGCTTTGCGCAGCCGATCATGGACCAGTTGGGACTGTCGCAGCGCTCGGCCTTGCTGATCTGCCCGGATCACGTAACGCGCAGCAAACCCGATCCAGAGCCGCTGACCCTGGCCTGCAAGATGCTTGATCTGGACCCGGCGAGCGTGCTGTTTGTCGGCGACGATCTGCGAGACATCGAATCCGGCCGCGATGCAGGCACCAAAACCGCAGCGGTGCGCTATGGCTACATCCACCCCAACGACAACCCTGATCATTGGGGCGCCGACGTGGTAGTGGATCACCCGCTGGAACTGCGCAAGGTGCTGGATAACGCGCTGTGTAGCTGCTGAAGTCACTTCAGAACTGCCTGCAAAGCGCTGACCTGTGGGAGATCCATATGTGTGCGCAAACTGACGTGGGACCGGCTTTAGCCGGGAAGGCGGTATTTCTGACAACTGATTTTCAGTGACTGTACAGGCCTCTTCCCGGCTAAAGCCGATCCTACGACATCGCGCCCAAAAGGGTCAGCTGTCACTCCGGATCATATTCACCCGAGGTAACCCATGTTCGATTACTCCCCTCGCCCCGACCTGCTCACTGGCCGGGTCATTCTGGTCACGGGTGCTGGACGCGGCATTGGTGCTGCGGCGGCGAAAACCTACGCGGCCCATGGCGCGACCGTCTTGTTGCTGGGTCGCACCGAAGCCAATCTGACTCAGGTGTATGACGAAATCGAAGCCGCGGGTCATGCCAAGCCAGCGGTGATCCCTTTCGATCTGGAAACTGCCCTGCCCCATCAATACGATGAGCTGGCAGCCATGATCGAAAAAGAATTCGGCCACCTCGACGGCTTGTTGCATAACGCCTCGATCATCGGCCCGCGCACGCCTCTGGAGCAGTTGTCCGGGGAAAACTTCATGCGGGTCATGCACATCAACGTCAATGCGATGTTCATGCTGACCAGCACGCTACTGCCGCTGCTCAAGCTGTCCAGGGATGCCTCGGTGGTGTTCACCTCCAGCAGCGTTGGCCGCAAGGGCCGTGCGTATTGGGGCGCTTACGGGGTTTCGAAGTTTGCAACGGAAGGCCTGATGCAAACCCTCGCTGACGAACTCGATACCGTGGCCTCGGTACGCTCCAACAGCATCAACCCTGGCGCCACACGGACCAGCATGCGCGCCCAGGCTTACCCGGCAGAAAACCCGGAGAACAATCCGACCCCGGAAGAGATCATGCCGTTCTATCTGTACCTGATGGGCCCGGACAGCAGCGACGTCAACGGCCAGGCCCTCAACGCTCAGTAATATCGCCCTGCACCCGCCGCGACGGAAAACCGTCGTCGGCGGGTGACTGACGGGTCCCGCAAGTCAAGGTTATGTCACGCAAGACCGCATATCGGCTTCAGCCCCCGCCCAACCCCTTGTATTTAAAGCGTTCTATTTAATTTTCAAGACTGGCACGACTTTCGCTCTGACTCAGCCAATCCAGCAATATGCGCTGAGGAATGACGCCATGATTTCTCCTAATCCACCTAAAGCTATTAATTTCGATGCAGCCAAATTGAAACGATTGGGCATGCATCAAAGACAGGTTCAGAACAACGCCCAGCCGGCAGTTGGCTTGACGCAGCTGGTGCAGCAGCTCGGCCAGCAATTGCAAACCAGCCTGGAAGCGGAGCGAATCCTGGGGATGTTCTTTCGGGGTGTTCAACGTCTGGTCCCGCTTGACGGGCTCAACTACGAATACGCTGAAAGTGACCTTTACATGCAGATGGGCGAACGCGCTCCACACAGCGTCAGTTACAACCTGAGCAATGAAGGCGAAGTTCTGGGACTGTTTACCTTCGAGCGTAGTGTGCGCTTCAGCGAGGAGGAGTTTGCGGCGCTGGAATCCCTCATGACCTGCATACTGTTCCCGCTGCGCAACGCGCTGCTCTACCGGGCCGCCATGCAAAGTGCGTTGCGCGACCCGCTGACCGAGACTGGCAACCGTGTCGCCATGGACCAGACTCTGGCCCGCGAAATAGAACTCGCGCGACGCAACGCCCAACCGTTGTCAGTGTTGATGCTGGATATCGATCATTTCAAGCGCGTCAACGACACCTACGGCCACGCCACCGGCGACGATGTGCTCAAATCCATCGCCCAGGCGATCAAAAGCGAGTTGAGAAACGTCGACCAGATATTTCGCTATGGCGGCGAAGAGTTTCTGATCGTGCTGTCCAACACGGGTCGTGATGCGGCAGGTTTGATGGGGGAACGCTTGCGTCGGGCAGCTCAAGCGCTGATGCACCCAGGTCTGGATCAAACTATGGAACTGACAATCAGCCTGGGCGGCTCAACGCTGCTGCCGGCGGAATCCGCCGGCAGCCTCATGCGCCGCGCCGATATCGCTCTATATGTCGCTAAGCGGCAAGGACGTAATCGTCTCGCGATGGCAGGCTGAACTCAGGTTTCCAGCTCGGCCACTCGGGTGCGCGCTGACTTGGCCTTTTCCAACTGCATGCAATGCTCCAGAAAGAGATACATGTAGTCGTAGCTTTTAGTGACGGCCTGCCGCAGTTCAGTCTGCAATTGCACGCTTGGGTTATTGCCCGCCAGCGTGCAGATGATTTCCAGCGCTTCCCAAGGGTGCGAGTCGTCATACTGCGCGTGCATCTTCAACCACTTCATCGCACGCTTGCGCGACTCCTCGGGAAACCCGTCGGCATACACGTCCGAGGAGCACACGACAGCCGCCCACTCCCCAGTGGCCCCTTCAATGGCGTAGTTGGTTGCGGCCATGCCGACCACCAGTGAATCAGACGAACTGGTGTGCCAGCACCAGTGACTCAGCGCATGCAACTCGGGAGAAACATGCTGAGCCTTGAGGTCATCAAGGCTGACACCGTGGGCATCCGCCCAATTCACCCAATAGTCGGCATGATTAAGCTCCACGCGAATATTGCGCATCAACCAGCGGCGCGCCATGTCCTCGCCGGGATGGCGGGCAAAGCGGGTTTTCGCCAGGCTGTTGGCCATGTAGATGGCGAACTGCTCAACCACCGGCCAGCCACCAATCAAATAGTGACGCATGACTTTAGGGCTCAGGCGCCCGTCACGCATGCGTTGATAAAGCTCGTGCTCGACGACTCTGGATTTGGCGAAACTGCAATCCTTGATCAACTGCTGTGCCCATACCGGATAACTGCTGGCTTCCATGAGCGGACCGGTTCTGCTGAAAGTATCGATCACTGTGTAGCTCCTTTTTTCGTGAAGTTGATGGCTTAGCGGAATGTTCCTGGCGTGCTGAACAAAAGCGGGACGGCCCTTGAAGGGCGTGAATGAAGACTTTGGCACGTGAACAACTGAGGACGTTCAATCAGATATCCCTGAGCGAAGTCAACTCCAATCTCACGCAGTGCAATCTCGATCTGGGGCGTTTCGACGAATTCGGCAATGGTGCGTTTGCCCATGACATGGCCGATGTGATTGATCACCTCGACCATTGCGCGATTGATCGGGTTGTCGAGCATGTCTTTGACGAAGCTGCCATCGATCTTCAAGTAATCCACTGGCAGGTGTTTGAGGTAGGCAAACGACGACATCCCGGCGCAGAAGTCGTCGAGGGAGAACTTGCAGCCCAGCGACTTCAAATCGTTGATGAAACGGATCGCACAGCCCAGATTGGCAATCGCGATGGTTTCGGTGATTTCAAAACAAATCAACGAAGGCGGGATGTTGTAAGTCCGGAATTGCTGCTTCAGGTAGTCGAGAAAGGCATCATCACCGATGCTCGCCCCGGAGAGGTTGATCGCGCACACCATCATGGGTCCGTGGTAACGCTCGTCGTCCCTGCACTGGGCGATGATCTCGAAAACATTGCGCACCACCCAGCGGTCCAGCTGGGTCATCAAACCATAACGCTCGGCGGCCGGAATGAAGTTCTCGGGCAAGATCATCCGCCCCGCCTCATCGCGCAGGCGCAGCAGGATTTCGATGTGCCCGCTGTCATCCTGGCCGTGCTGACCGATACTCGCGATCTGCTGGGAGAACAGGCAGAAGCGGTTTTCGTCCAGCGCCATGTGCAAGCGCTGCACCCACGCCATCTCACCAAAGCGAATGGATACTTCGGAGTCCTCGGCGTGATAGACCTGAACCCGGTTACGGCCTTTTTCCTTGGCCATGTAACACGCCATATCCGCCGAACGCAGCAGCGCCTCCAGCGTCGTCGGAAGCTGGGAGATGTGCACCAGACCCACACTGACCGTGCTGACAAACGGCCTGCCCTTCCAGACGAAGTTCAGGCTCTGAACAGTCTGGCGCAGGGACTCCGCGATCGTTTCAGCCGTCTCCGGCGGGCAGTGCTCCAGCAAGATACCGAACTCGTCACCGCCTAACCGTGCAAGCGTATCGCCTTCACGCAAGCCCTGTTGCAGCAGTGTGCAGATATGCCGCAGCAACTCATCACCGGCCGCATGCCCGCTGGTGTCATTGACCAGCTTGAACTGATCCAGATCCAGGTACATCACCGAATGCTGACTGGCTTGCCGCCCCAGTTCATCGAGCGCCTGCTCAAGTCGATATTCAAACTCACGCCTGTTGGCCAGGCCGGTCAGAGCATCGTGGGTCGCTTGCCAGGAAAGATTGGCGATGTACTGCCGCTCCCGCGTCATGTCGTGCAGCACCAGCACGGTGCCACTGACCTTGCCATCGGTAAAGATCGGCGAACCGACCAATGCCACCGAAACGGTGCTGCCATCCAGACGCTGGATCAGTTTTGAGTGCTCGCTGCCGCCGCTGAGCTGACCACTGAGAATATGCTCGATCAGGGTTGAGCTGTCCTTGCGGTCATTCTCGTCAAGCAGGTTGAACAAGGCCGCAAGCGGAAGACCACTGGCCTGAGCGTTTTTCCAGTGAGTCAGCCCTTCGGCAGCGGGATTCATGTAAACAATGGCGCCCTCGACGTCAGTCGTAATCACGCCATCACCGATGGACTCCAACGTTACCTGCGCACGCTCTTTTTCCACTTGAAGGGCATCTGCAAAGGCATGCCGCTGAGCCAGCAGTTTGTGCGTCCTGAGCAGCGCCAGGATAATCAGCACCACCGCCGTGGCCAGGTTGATGACCAACAGCCACCGCAGAATCCCTCGGGAGCCTTCGCCCAGCGCGTCACTGAACGCTCTGGCAACCGGCGTGACGCGCTCATTGATGGCGGTGATCTGGCCACGCCACTCGGCAATATCCGCCTCGGTTGCCGCACCCGACGAAATACCCTCATGCATCCGATGAGCAAGCGTGTCCAGCTGCATCAGAAAATCATCGCCGAGCCGCCATTGGTCGACGGCTTTTTTCATGTAGCCAAGTTCACGAAAATTCACATACAGCCAAATGACGCTCGCGGCGTCATCAGGGTGATTACCCCCTTGCAGGAAGCCGTCTGTCGCTTTTTCGATATCCGGGACGGGCTTATCCAGGGCTACGCGTAGCGCATGGCCGCCTTTGGGAATAGAAATCGCCTGCTCATAGCGCTGGAAATTGATCTCATCGTGGCCGTCGGCATAGAGATTCAGGTAGTAAATGGCATCTTTCTGGCCCTTGGACCATAGACTTTCGCCGCCGACATAGCTGCGCACGGCCGAAAGCATATAAAGGCTGACACACCCCAGTAAGGCCTGAAACAGCGCGACAGCGATAAATGGCCATACGATGCCCAACAGGCGGGGCTTTTCGAGGATCCGCTTTTGCTTCATGGGTTCCCTTTCATAAGCGATGCCAGATGCTCAACCAGCTGTCTTCAATTCGTCCTGCCCAGAGCCTAGGTCAAATCTGTGAAACCGTTCAGGGAAATTTCTCGAATCCGAAACACACTACCGCCTCGCGTGTTGGAATCGCGATGCAGAGCACATAAAAGAGGAATCAGAGATTGTTAAGTTAGTGAGAGAACGCTGTTAATGCGCCATTACTTACTACCAAGAAAGACCCTTAATCGAGTCTTGGCAAGTAACCGGGGGAATTAAATGTGCTGCAGGTGACCGTAGAGTTTTGCGTAGAGCCCGCCTTCGGCAATCAATTGCTGGTGATCGCCCTGCTCTGCAATACGCCCGCCGTCGAAAACCAGCACCTTATCGGCCTGCTTCACCGCGGATAAACGGTGAGCAATGATCAATGTGGTACGGCCAGTGAGAAACCGCGACAACGCCTGATGCAGGCTGTATTCCGTCGCGGCGTCGAGTGCAGAGGTGGCCTCGTCGAGGATCACCACGCAGGGATCGGCCAATACCATACGAGCGATAGCCAGACGCTGACGCTGACCGCCAGACAATCGCACGCCTGAGCGGCCCACAACACTGTCGAGCCCTTGGGGCAAGCTGCGAATAGTCGATTCGAGCTGGGCAATTTCCAGCGCTCGCCAACACGCTTCGTCGCTGCGCTCGCGACCCATGGTGAGATTGGCGCGCACGGTATCGTTGAACAGCGCCGGATGCTGAAGCACCACCGCGACATTCTCCCGAACGGTTTCCAGGCCGATCTCCTGCTGGGTGGCACCACCAAAGCTGATGGTTCCGGACTGTGGCGTGTACAACCCAAGCAGCAGCTGTACCAACGTACTTTTACCGCCGCCACTGGCGCCGACAATAGCGATCTTCTCACCGGGCGCAATCGTCAGATTCAGTTGATCGAGAATGTTCTCCTCGCCATAACCGAAGCTCAAACCACGCACTTCAATGCCCACGGTCTTCTGACCGGCGAAAGGATTGACGCCACCCGGATACTGCGGCTCATCGGCACGAGCGAGGAGTTCGTTGATTCGGGTCAGCGCCCCGCCTGCGGCGTAATAAGCGTATTGCAGGTTCAGTAGCTGTTCCACCGGGCCGATCATGAACCATAGGTAACTGAACACCGCCAACATGTGACCAATGGACAGGTCTGAAAACAGCACCGTCAACATGGCAGCGGCGCGGAACACATCGATTCCGAACTGGAACAACAGCCCACTGGCGCGATTGGACGCATCGCTTTTCCATTGTGAAGCGGTGGCGTAATCACGAACTTCCCGGGCACGCACGCCCAGGCGACCGAGGAAATATCCCTGGCGGTTACCGGCGCGGACTTCCTGAATCGAGTCCAGCGTTTCAGTCAACGCCTGGGTAAACCGCGAGGTGCTGTCGTTTTCCTGTTTTTTCAGGTGTTTGACCCGCTTGCCCAACTGCACCGTGGCGTAGATCACCAGCGGGTTGAACAACAGAATCAGCAGCGCCAGCTTCCAGTGCATCCACATCAGAATCGTAGCGGTGCCCGTCAGCGTCAGCATCGCCACCAGAAAACGGCTCAACGTATCGCCAATGAATTTGTCCAGTGTGTCCAGATCGGTGACGAGGTGCGCAGTGACCGTGCCGCCGCCCAGGCTTTCGTACTCCCCCAAAGAAATGCGCTTGAGGCGCTCGATCAGGCGAATTCGTACGCGGTAGACAATGTCTTTGGACAGCCGGGCGAACAGCTTGGCCTGCACCACGTTGAACACCAGTGCACCAAGGCGCAGACCGAAGGTGAACAGCAGCATCAGGCCGATGTAACCGGCAGGTTTTTGCAGGCTGTCGGGCAGGAAGTTGTTCATGAACTTCAACGCGCCGTCGCCATGCCCCAACAGCACCTCATCCACCAACAAGGGCAACAGCAGAGGAATCGGCACAGTACACAGCGTAGCCAGCACCGCTACACCATTGGCGATCCACAGCGCTTTTTTATGCCGTGCAGCCAAACGACGAATTTGCGCCCAACTCAAGCGATTGAACGTCGTACCGGGCTCGTGCTGATCAGTGTTGAGAGGATCAGGCACTGGCAGCACGCTCAAGCCAGCGACCCAGTAAAGGTGAAAGCTCTTCCAGCGACTGATAGCCATTGGTCAACAAAGCCAGTTGACCGTTGCGCTCAGCCAGCAAGGTCGGGAAACCCGCAATACCCAAATCCTGGACCCAGGCGAAATCTGCCTGGGTGGCGGCCAACTGTTCAGCGCTGTCGAAGGCTGCGGCGAATTCGATACGCGGCAAGCCAGCGTGCTCGGCGAGTTCGGCCAGCACCGCTGCACGGGTGACGTCACGCCCCTGAACATAAAACGCCTGTTGAATCAGGCCGACCAGTTTCCAGGCAAACTCTGGCTCAAGATGGCGCGCGGCGACGATGGCCCGGCATGCGGGCTCGGTGTCATAGACAAAACCGTCGGGCAACGCATCGTCGAAACGGAACGTCTGCCCGGTGGCTTTCTCAACCGCCTGCCAGTGCTCAAGGATGTAACGCCGGGTGGTCGGATCAAGCGCCGCCCCGCTGCCGGTGCGCAAACCGCCCATCACCAGATGCAACGCCACACCACTCGCCTGCGCCTGCTGAACCAGCGCTTGCGCCACGGGAGCAAAACCCCAGCACCATGAGCACATGGGGTCCATTACATAAAGCAGGCGGGTGGACATGGATCAAACCTCGTCTGGCTGGCGGTCTTCTAAACGATAATTGCGACCGATCGGGTGCGGCTGATTACGCGCTTTGGCCAGTTCGATCTGCTTCTGGCGGTCGATGGCGCTGCGACGGGTTTTCTCACTCAGGCTGTCCCAGCAATACGGGCAACTGATGCCCGCCGAGTAATGCTCACTGGCACGGTCTTCAGCGCTGATCGGCGTACGGCATGCATGACATTGATCGTAGTCGCCTTCGGTCAGGTCATGGCGGACGGTGACACGATTGTCGAAGACGAAACACTCGCCACGCCACAGGCTTTCATCCTGCGGGACTTCTTCGAGGTACTTGAGAATGCCGCCCTTGAGGTGATAGACCTCGCCATAGCCTTCACCCAGCATGTAGCTGGACGCTTTTTCGCAACGGATGCCACCGGTGCAGAACATCGCGACTTTCTTGTGCACTGCAGGGTTGAAGTGTTCTTTGATGTACTCGGGAAACTCGCGAAAACTGGTGGTCTTGGGGTCGATAGCGCCTTCGAACGTGCCGATGGACACTTCGTAGTCGTTACGGGTGTCGATGACCAGCACTTCCGGATCGCTGATGATGGCGTTCCAGTCTTTGGGTTCAACGTAGGTACCGACGGCTTTGTTGGGGTCCACGCCTTCGACGCCCAGGGTCACGATTTCTTTCTTGAGTTTGACCTTGGTGCGATAGAACGGCTGTTCTTCGCAGTACGATTCCTTGTGATCGATGTCGATCATGCGCGGGTCGTTCTTGAGCCAGGCCAGCAGGCCGTCGATGCCTTCACGGCTACCGGAGACGGTTCCGTTGATGCCTTCTTCGGCGATCAGCAAGGTGCCTTTGATGCCGTTGTCGACCATTGCTTGCAACAGCGGCTCGCGCAGTTGGACGTAGTCGCTGAGGGTGACGAATTTGTATAGCGCCGCTACGACGATCGGCTGATTCATCGGCTGTTGGGTCATGTGTATCTCCAGGTGGCGACCCTCGCAAAGGGCCTACCGGATAGAAAATAATTCAATAAAAACACGCAGGGTGTGCAGCGCGGGGCGGATTCTAGCAAAGATGGGGGGATGGGTGGGATGAGAGACCCGCGATAAGCGTAGGATCCGCAGCATCTATATCTTTGTACATATCCGTTACCGTGGTCACGGCTACTATTGGTTGCGCTTTTACAGCGCCTCACTTTCGAAGAGCGCGAAAGTAAGCAAAGCGCTCTTACCCCACCACTCGGCACCTCGCTGTCGCTCGGTGTACCCGCCCACAGATCCTGAACCGTGGGCCGCCGCAACGGGCCATCCATGGCCCAATGCGGCTAACCCGGCGTCCTGCCACTCTTCAACTCAAGAGCGCCCCACGGTTCAGAATCTGCGTTCGGCCAGCGTGGTTTGACGGGGCGCCTAAGATCAAAATCAAAAGCAGATCAAGAGCACGGCCTGGATACACGCGGTTTTATGTGGGAGCGGTGCTTGCCCGCGATTCAGGCGCCGCGGTACGTCAGATATACCGCGGCGCCTGAATCGCGAGCAAGCTCACACAACAAGGTCGGCTCTCAGGCCGCCGCCCTTTTGATTTTGATCTGGGGCGCCCCGTTAAACCACGACGGCCGGAATTCGATATTGCTGTGTGGGGGCTCTTGTTAAAGGAGGGGGCGGCAGGGATGCCGGTTTAGCCGCCTCAGGCCATGGATGGCCGGTGGCGGCGGCCCCACGCAGCAATGTCGGATTACGGGCATGCCGAGCGCCAGCGAGGCACCGAGTGGTGGGGCAAGAGCCTTTTGGTTACTTTTGGTTGGGCCGGCTTCCGGCTCTTTTCAAAAGTGACGCGCTGTAAAAGCGCAACCCATAGATGCCTTCACCGCGATAACGGATATACACAAAAAACCGCTATCACTCCCCACCCGCACAAACAGGCGAAACCGGCGCAGCGCCGGTTTTCGCCCACTCGACTGGCGTATAAGTGTGCAACGCCAGGGCATGAAACTCGCCCATCAAGCCGCCAAGAATGCCGTAGACCTTCTGGTGCCGCTTGACCGCGTTAAGCCCTTCGAATTGCTCACTGACGATGACAGCCTTGTAGTGAGTCTGCTCGCCACGGCTATGCATGTGACTCTCATCAAGCACCTGCAGATGCAAGGGTTGAAACACAGCCAGTGCTGACTCGATTCGCGTTTGCATAGTCATGACGGGCTTCGCTTATGGCTTTTTGGCAGGAGCAGGAGCTGCTTTCTTGGCAGGTTCCAGTTCAGTGGTCATGTCAGCCAGCAACTTGTTGACCACCGGCACAGCGCTTTCCAGCTTGCCCTGAGTCAACTGAGCAGACTGCTGAGTCAGTTCAGGCATCTTGGTCAGAACCTTCTTGCCCAGTGGCGACTGATAGAACGCAACCAGGTCCTTCAGCTCACTTTCAGTGAAGTTCGCCGTGTAAAGCTTGACCATGTCAGGCTTCAGCTTGTTCCAGCCAATGGCCTGGTCCAAAGCAGCGTTGGCTTTGGCCTGGTAAGTTTCAAGAACGGCTTTTTTCGCTTCTGGCGCTTTGGTTTCGGCGAAACGCTGAGCAAACATCTGTTGTACTTGCATGTACACCGGGGTGCCCAGCTTGTCGGCGTTAGCCAGTTTCAAGAAGGTTTCAGCGCTGGCGTTGTGGCTGGCGGTATCGGCAAGAACCTGGCCGCTGGCGCATACCAGAACAGCCGCAGTACAGATGGCGCGAAGACGGGTCATCGAATTTCCTTTCTAGCAGGCGAGGCAGAACCTCAGGGCCGACCATTCTGCGCTCATGTTTGCTAAAGGCTCAACCCCTGACTGCCCAAGCGGTTAAAAACGCGATTGGGGGAACCCAGATGGGATCACGCAGCCTAAACTGCGCATACAAACTTAAGGAGTGAGTCCAGTGAGCCGCACAGAAACCGATAGCATTGGTCCGATCGACGTTCCCGATAACGCTTACTGGGGAGCCCAGACTCAACGCTCACTGATCAATTTCGCCATCGGCGACGAGCATATGCCGTTGCCGGTGCTGCATGCCCTGGCCCTGATCAAGAAGGCCGCCGCCCGGGTCAATGACCGCAACGGCGACCTGCCCGCAGACATCGCCCGGCTGATCGAACAAGCCGCCAACGAAGTACTCGCAGGCGACCTCGACACGCAGTTTCCGCTGGTGGTCTGGCAGACCGGCAGTGGTACCCAGAGCAACATGAACGTCAATGAAGTGATCGCCGGACGCGCCAACGAACTGGCCGGTCAGGGCCGCGGCGGCAAGACGCCTGTCCACCCCAACGACCACGTCAACCGCTCGCAAAGCTCCAACGATTGCTTCCCGACCGCCATGCACATCGCAGCGGCGCAGGCCGTCAAAGAACAGCTTTTGCCTGCGATTGCAGAACTGTCTACCGGTCTGGCCGAGCAATCGGCGCGCCACATGAAGCTGGTGAAAACCGGGCGCACGCACATGATGGACGCGACGCCGATCACCTTCGGTCAGGAGCTGTCGGCCTACGTCGCGCAGCTGGATTACGCCGAGAAAGCGATTCGCGCCACCCTCCCGGCGGTTTATGAACTGGCCCAAGGCGGTACAGCGGTCGGCACCGGGTTGAATGCGCCCCATGGCTTTGCTGAAGCAGTGGCTGCGGAGTTGGCGGCGTTGTCCGGTCTGCCGTTTGTGACGGCCCCCAACAAGTTTGCCGCTCTGGCGGGTCATGAACCGTTGATGGCCTTATCCGGCGCGCTGAAAACCCTGGCCGGGACCCTGATGAAAATCGCCAACGACCTACGCTTGCTGGGCTCCGGTCCACGAGCCGGGTTTGCCGAGGTGAAGCTGCCTGCCAATGAGCCCGGCAGTTCGATCATGCCCGGCAAGGTCAACCCGACGCAGTGCGAAGCGCTGTCGATGCTGGCCTGTCAGGTGATGGGTAACGACGTCACTATTGGTTTCGCCGCCAGCCAGGGCCACCTGCAATTGAACGTGTTCAAGCCGGTTCTGATCCACAACCTGCTCCAGTCGATTCGCCTGCTGGGTGATGGCTGCCGTAACTTCAACGAGCATTGCGTGGCGGGCATGGAACCCGATGCCGAGAAAATGGCTGAACATCTTGAACGTGGCCTGATGTTGGTGACGGCGCTGAACCCGCATATCGGTTATGACAAGTCCGCGCAAATCGCCAAAAAAGCATACAGCGAAGGCCTGACCCTGCGTGAAGCGGCGCTGGCGCTGGGCTACCTCACCGATGAACAGTTCGACGCCTGGGTGCGACCGGAAAAAATGCTTGAGGCAGGCAGCAATGGTTGAGGCCAGACACGGCGCGACCCGTCTCGAAGGTGACGGCAAGCGCATCCTGATGATTTTCGGTACGCCTAAAAGCGCCAGCTTTGGCCATGCCTTGGGCGAAGCTTATGCTCAAGGTGCCCGCAGCGGCGGGCATGTGGTACGTATGCTGAAACTGAGCGAACTGGATTTCGATCCGGTGCTGCATAACGGCTACCAGCAAAGTCAGACGCTTGAGCATGATTTGCTGGAAGCTCAGCGGGAGATTCACTGGGCCGAGCATCTGGTGTTTGTCTATCCGGTCTGGTGGGGTGGCTTGCCGAGCCTGCTGACAGGTTTTCTGGACCGGGTGCTGATGCCCGGTTTTGCCTTCAAGAGCCACGGCCGCAAGAGCGCGGCCAACGAGTTGCTCAGAGGCCGCACCGCGGAACTGCTGGTCACCATGGACACACCGCCGCGCTACTTCCGCTGGGTATACGGCGCTCCGGCACACCGGCAGATGGTCCGCACGGTGCTGGCCTTCTGTGGCATCAAAACCAAACGTTTGAGTGAGTTCGCACCGGTGCAAACTTCGAGTGAAGAGCAACGCCAGCAATGGCTCAAGGAAGCCGAACAGCTCGGCAAACGTTAAGCCTGACTCGCCAGCCTGGCTTTGCGTGCGCGCAGGCCAGCCAGCAAAGACGGCCCCAGCGCTACCACGGCAGAACCCACTACCACCAGCACTGCCCCGCCATACCCCAACGCGTTGATCTCTTCATGCTTGACGAAATCCGGCCACAGCCAGGCGGCGACGGCAACCGATGCGAAGGTCACTAAAGGCGTCAACGCGAGGGTTGCACTGACCCGGGATGCTTCCCAATGCGCCAGCGCTTCAGCAAAAGCGCCATAGGCGACCAGCGTATTCAGGCAACATGCCAGCAGCAGCCAGCCCTGCACGGGGCTGAGTTGCAAGACTTCCATCGGGTGCGCCCAGGGTGTGATCACCAAGGCACAAAACAGGTAGATCACCATCATTACCTGGAATGAATTCCATACCGTCAGCAGTTGCTTCTGACTCAGACCGTAGAACGTCCAGACCGTCGCCGCCAGGAAGGCAATCAGCACGCCGGTGGTGTATTCGCTCATGGATGTCAGCAACTCGCCGAGCCGCTGATTGAAGAACAACGTGAAACCGATCAGCAGCACAGCCAGGCCAAAACCCTGAGCGATGGTAAAACGCTCCTTGAACAGGAACACGCTGCCAATCAGCAGCAGAATCGGGCCAACCTGAATGATCAGTTGCGCGGTGCCGGGGCTGAGAATCTGCAGACCCAGCAGGTACAGAATGTAATTACCGACCAGACCGAACACGGCCAGCGCTACGAGGGCTTTGCCGCGCACGCCTAGCACTTTGAAACTGGGCAGTTGCCGTTTTGCGGCCAGCCAGATGAACAACAACATCCCCGATACCAACAGCCGAAACCAGGTCACCGTGACCGGGTCCATGACCTGCAGAACCTGCTTGAGCTTGACCGGCAAAATGCCCCACAGGAACGCGGTGACCAGCGCCAGACACAGGCCATAGACCCAGCGGCCAGAAGAAATATGCATGAAGAAGTCCCGGATATAAAGCAGAGCGACAGTCTAGGCCCTATGAGCCTGACGACACAGTTACAGTTGCGCAGTGAGAATGCTGACAAGTGTTTTAGTCAGCATCAGCTTTGCGCGGTTCAACGTGATTGCGTTGGTAGGTTTCATCGCCCATGGCTGCGATCTGCTGGTCGATCAGCGCCTCGAACGGCACCAGCAAGGGCGCGAATGAACGCGGGGCTTCGATAATCTCCAAGGCATAGGTAATCGCCTCCAGGGTCGATAGCGCATCCGGTCCCGGTGCTTTTCGCAGGCGGTAGCGCGATTCAGGAGCGGTGCCCAGCGTCACTCGCGGCAACGCAGCCAGCTCCGGATTCAGATGCAACAGCTTGCGCGCCTTGCGCCAGGTCCCGTCAGGAACCACCAACAGAATCGGCAAATTGTCCGGTGGCTCAGCCACCAGATGCTGCGCGCCCTCCCCCGGAAACAACAGGCACGGCCGATAGCCCGGCGGATTGAGTAACGCGTGCAGATCCTCGAAAACCTCACCCACTATCCACTGCGAATTGTTCAGGCCCAGCGCCGCCAACCGCGCGGTATTCAGCGCATGGTTCACTTCACTGGGATGCTGCAAAACCAGTACACGCGTGCGGCTATCCAGCTGCGGGATCAGTGAGCACAGGCAATGGCTTTCGGGACGCAAACAGCGTTCGCAACGCGGGCGGGACATCGGTGTTCCTCAGATCGGGTTGAGTTGCGCTTTGAGCAAATCGCGGAAGGTCTGAATCAATGGCTCGCGGCTGCGTCCGCGTCGCACGATCATGGAGAACGGTGCCTGATAGCCGAACGTCGCTGGCAGCAGAACGCGCAGGTGCCCGGAGTCCACCCAGGATTGCGCGTAGTGCTCCGGCAAGTAACCGATGTAAGCGCCCGACAACACCAGGATCAACTGCGCCTCCATACTTTCGACGGTGGCAGCGCTGTGCTTGAAACCGTGTCGGGCCAGCTCGGCCTGGCTCCAGTAACCGCGTCCAACCATCCGTTGCTGGGCGATGACAGGCTCAGGGATACGTCGCTCGGTAAACAGCGGATGGCGATTACTGCAATACAGCCAGTGCTGCTCGCGATACAGCGGCTGATAAAGCAAGCCGTTCATGCGTGTGGAAAACGAACCAATGGCCAGATCCAGACGGTTATCCAGCACGCCCAGTTGTAACTCGTAAGGGCTCATCACTGACAAATGCAGATGCACAGCGGGATGCTCGGCGCTGTACGCACCGATCACTTCAGCAAACGGCAAAGCCCGGTCACTGACGGTGGAGTCCAGCACCCCGAGGTTCAAGGTACCGCGCAGTTCGCCCTTGAGCGCTGCGGCGTAAAGCTCGAAGCCTTCCAGCTCCCCCAAAAGACGCAGGGTTTCCTGATGGAACAGCTCACCTTTGCTGGTCAGGCTGAAGCCACCCCGGCCTCGATGACACAGGACGATGCCAAGCGCCGCTTCGAGTTGACTCATATAAGTGCTGATTGCCGAGGTCGACAGGTTCAACTCCTGTTGCGCACTGGCAAAGCCTTGATGACGCACCACGCTGGCGAAAATCCGCAGGAGTTTGAGGTCGGGTAAAGCGCTGGGCATGGCGGGGTCCGGTAGAAAAAGATCGCATGTCGTTTTTTCAGGAGCTGCCGAAGGCTTCGAATTCAGTTGTCATGTCACACCGTTTTCGCAGCCTTCGGCAGCTCCTACAGGGATCAATCCAGCTCAAAAGCAGAATTGATCCCTATCTGAATTTGTCGCGCAGCTTAGCCCAAAACCCCTTTAGTTCTGAAATTCCTGAACTAAGTATTTCGCCCCAGCGATTGTTCCTCATCCCTATGCTTCGCAAAATCGACCTCATTGAAACCAACGCTGAGGCACTCTCGTGGACAAGATTTTTCACCAGCCACTGGGCGGCAACGAAATGCCGCGCTTCGCCGGTATCGCCACCATGATGCGCTTGCCGCATTTGCAAACCGCCGCAGGCCTGGACGCCGCATTTGTCGGGGTTCCGCTGGATATCGGCACTTCATTGCGCGCAGGTACTCGCTTCGGTCCTCGGGAGATTCGCGCCGAGTCGGTGATGATTCGCCCCTACAACATGGCCACTGGGGCTGCGCCGTTTGATTCGCTGTCCGTTGCGGACATTGGTGACGTCGCCATCAATACGTTCAACCTGCTGGATGCCGTCCGCATCATCGAAGAAGCCTACGACGAAATCCTCAGCCATGACGTAATCCCTCTGACGCTAGGGGGCGACCACACCATCACCCTGCCGATCCTGCGGGCCATCCACAAGAAGCACGGCAAAGTCGGACTGGTGCATATCGACGCCCACGCCGACGTCAACGATCACATGTTTGGCGAAAAAATCGCTCACGGCACCACATTCCGCCGCGCCGTTGAAGAAGGTCTGCTGGATTGCGACCGTGTCGTGCAGATTGGTCTGCGCGCTCAGGGTTACACCGCCGAAGACTTCAACTGGAGCCGCAAACAGGGTTTCCGTGTGGTCCAGGCCGAGGAATGCTGGCACAAGTCGCTGGCACCTTTGATGGCCGAAGTGCGAGAAAAAGTCGGCGACGGCCCGGTTTATCTGAGTTTCGACATCGATGGCATCGACCCGGCCTGGGCACCCGGTACCGGAACCCCGGAAATTGGCGGGCTGACCACGATTCAGGCTATCGAGATCATTCGCGGCTGCCAGGGTCTGGATCTGATTGGTTGCGATCTGGTGGAAGTCTCTCCGCCTTACGACACCACCGGTAACACTTCTTTACTGGGTGCCAACCTGCTCTACGAAATGCTCTGCGTATTGCCGGGCGTGGCACATCGCTGATCTGCACTTCGCTACAAAAAGGATGCCTCAGGGCATCCTTTTTTATTTGCCCGCGAAGACGACGGATGACAAGGATATTGGCGAATATGAGCTAGCCTTAAAGGCATGATCGACTGGACACACCCTCTGTTTTTACGGAAGTCAGGGCTGATCTCCAACGACAGAACAGGGGATTATCATGGATCGAGACGAAGTTCGGCGGCATGTCGAGGGTGCCCTTGGGGTTATCCTCGTCGACAAGTCAGTGATTCGAGAGAGTCGAACGCTCGAAGACCTCGTTCTTGACGAGGAAGATATTGATGAGCTTTTCAAGAAACTTCACGAATCTGGAATCAACGTCAAGAAACGGGAAAAAGAGGAAGCGCTAAAGCACCCTGAGAGCACGACGGTGATGGCGTTGATTGATCACATCTTTGTCAGCCTGCAGAAGTAACAGCGATGTGCGTTATTCATCGGCAAAAGCGCATTCAGGTAGTTTCAAGGTCATCAGACCTGAACACTGCTGCGGGACGCGGACGCGTCCCGGGAGGGATGTGGCGCGGTGATGACTACCGACGCTGAGGCTGACGGCGCCGCTTGTCGTCGTCGGTGCGCACCGGTACAGGTTGCAATTTAGGGCGCTCGATCAAACCCAGAGCGACCCCGAGATCATGAAGCCAATCTTGCAATTTAGTGTCCATATAGCCCCCCTTCAGGGAAATACTTAACGACCCTATTTTCAAGCCGCTTGTTACAGATAAATAGTAGTGCCAACTCACACTTTACGCCTGCTCGCGCAGTCTTGCGGAAAAACATCTTTCACGATGTGTTCAATGTGACATTTCTTGTGTCGATGCCGCGTATTTATGCGACAGACGGTGACACCGCGCAGCCCTTCTCGCCAACAAGTGCCTCCTACCCGGACAACCGACACCGCGCCAAACGGCAGGAGCGAACTTGTTCGCGAGGCGTCATGCCTGAAACACCGCGCAGCCCCCTCTCACCAACAAGTTGCCTCCTACCCGAACAACCGACACCGCGCCAAACGGCAGGAGCGAACTTGTTCGCGAGGCGTCATGCCTGAAACACCGCGCGGCCCCCTCTCGCCAACAAGTTGCCTCCTACCCGAACAACCTGACACCGCGCCAAACGGTAGGAGCGAACTTGTTCGCGAGACGCGTCATGCCTGAAACACCGCGCAGCCCCGTCTCGCCAACAAGTTGCCTCCTACCCGGACAACCGACACCGCGCCAAACGGTAGGAGCGAACTTGTTCGCGAGGCGTCATGCCTGAAACACCGCGCATCACCCTCTCGCCAACAAGTTGCCTCCTACCCGAACAACCTGACACCGCGCCAAACGGCAGGAGCGAACTTGTTCGCGAGGCGTCATGCCTGAAACACCGCACAGCCCTTCTCGCCAACAAGTTGCCTCCTACCCGAACAACCTGACACCGCGCCAAACGGTAGGAGCGAACTTGTTCGCGAGGCGTCATGCCTGAAACACCGCGCAGCCCCCTCTCGCCAACAAGTTGCCTCCTACCCGAACAACCGACACCGCGCCAAACGGCAGGAGCGAACTTGTTCGCGAGACGCGTCATGCCTGAAACACCGCGCAGCCCCCTCTCGCCAACAAGTTGCCTCCTACCCGGACAACCGACACCGCGCCAAACGGCAGGAGCGAACTTGTTCGCGAGGCGTGATGACTGAAACACCGCGCAGCCCTTCTCGCCAACAATTGGGCGGCATTCCGACAATGAACGATGACGCGGTCAGCCATGAATAAACCACCACATCACTCCGGCAACTGCACCAGCCCCTCATCATCGGTCATGGCTCGCTCCAGCAAATCAGCAGGCAGGTTCTTGCTGGCGCGGGCGCCAAGTAACTTGAGTTGTTCACTGCGGCTTACCAGGTTGCCTCTCCCGTCAGTCAGTTTGTTGCGGGCGGCGCTGTAGGCCTTGTCCAGTTGCTGCAAGCGGCTGCCGACTTCATCCAGGTCCTGGATGAACAATACGAACTTGTCGTACAGCCATCCGGCACGCTCGGCGATTTCCCGGGCGTTCTGGCTTTGACGCTCCTGCTTCCACAAGCTGTCGATAACCCGCAAGGTAGCCAGCAAGGTCGTCGGGCTGACGATCACGATGTTGCGATCAAAAGCTTCCTGAAACAGATTGGGCTCAGCTTGCAGGGCTGCGGAAAATGCCGCTTCTATCGGCACAAACAGCAGCACGAAATCCAGACTGTGCAGCCCTTCCAGACGTTTGTAATCCTTGCCTGACAAGCCTTTGACATGATTGCGCAGCGAGAGCACATGCTGCTTCAGCGCGGTCTGACCGATCACATCGTCGTCGGCACTGATGTACTGCTGATAAGCCGTGAGGCTGACTTTGGCATCCACCACCACTTGTTTGTCGCCGGGCAACATGATCAACACGTCAGGCTGAAAGCGCTCGCCGTCCGGTCCCTTCAGGCTGACTTGGGTCTGATATTCGCGTCCCTTTTCCAGACCGGCATGTTCAAGCACGCGCTCAAGAATCAGTTCACCCCAGTTACCCTGGGTCTTCTGCCCTTTTAGGGCGCGCGTCAGGTTGGTCGCTTCATCGCTGAGTCGCAGATTGAGCTGCTGCAGGCGCTCCAGCTCTTTGCCCAGAGAAAACCGTTCACGGGCTTCGGCCTGATAACTCTCCTCCACGCGTTTTTCGAACGACTGAATACGCTCCTTGAGAGGGTCAAGCAGTTGGCCGAGCTGCTGCTGACTGGTCTCGGCAAAGCGCTGCTCGCGCTCGTCGAAAATCTTGCTGGCCATTTCCGCGAATTGAGCCCGCAGCTCATCCCGAGAACTTTGCAGATCGTTCAGGCGTTGTTGATGGTTTTCCTGTTGCTCGCGCAGTTCGGCAGTCAACGCCGCGCATTGCACATCCAGACGACGCAACTCCGCCTCTTTATTAGCACGCTCGTGATTCCAGTCCTGGGCAGCGGCCTGAGCATTATCGCGCTCATGGCGCAGCAGCTCGACTTCACGACGCGTTGCGGCCAGGTCAGCTTGCTTGACGGAGTTGGCCTGACTCAGATCACTGATCTCATCGCGGCTGGCATCAAGCTGCGCATTCAATCCGTCCTGAGCCATTTGCGCAGTGCTCAGTCGCTCGTCGAGCAGCGCGGTGTCCGCTTGTTGCTGAGTCAGTTTGCGCTGCAGTTGCCAGGCCAAAGCCAACAATGGCAAAGCCGCTGCACCAAGCCCAAGTAGCAGGCTGTTCAAATCCATTGCCATAGGGACTCCAGATGCCGGATTCATGCAGCATTATGCGCGATGCAGCGTGTGCGTCAGCAGCGGATTGCGCGGGGCCTAGCGGCGGTCCAGTTGACCGAGCAAATGCCGGGCGTCCTGCGAGCCCTTGGCCGAGGCCAGTTCCAGCCAGTGGCGCGCCTGCTGCGGCTCGTTGATAGGCGCTTGAGCACACAGCCGACCGTATTCGAATTGAGCGCTGCAATCTCCGGCACGAGCCGCCTGCCGCAATAGCTCGTGGCCAATGCGACGGTCACGGGTGTTGCCGCAATCACGACAGAGCATTTGCCCCAAGCGGCTTTGTGCAACCACCACTCCGCTGCGCGCAGGTTGTTTGAGCAGGCGACCGGCTAAGTGTTTAATGCTGGGCTTTTGATTCAAGCGCGGGTTATCCAGCAACCATAACGCGACACGCAGGGAGAAACGTGCGGGTTCGCGGGCGACAGCTTGAGATTCGTGCGATGGATCAGGACGAGACTTCATAAACACAACGGGGGCAAATCAGGAGGCGCGCAACTCTACACTTTTTCTCACAGAGGTAAAGAGGCAGGCAGCGAAAGGTGCGTTGTAGAGCGAGCGCTCGGGACAATCCACAGAAGCTGTGGATAACTCAGTGGACAACCGCCCCTCGCGCCTCGCAAACGTAGATAGAATGGGGCCTGCGCTCAAACTGACGATTTTTTCACCAGCAAAAAAATTTGATGTTTTTCATTGACTTAATAATTCACCACGCTAAATCAAGCCCTTAGAAGCGCATATGACAGTGATGTGGCAGCAGTTTGCGCCAATGTGCACAAGTCAATCTCGGGCCGGGATTTTTTTCCTGAAAACGCGCGACACAGTGCTCACTATTGAAAGTCGATCTCAACTGGAGCCATGGATTGCGCGGGGTCGGCGACGAACGGACGTCCTTCTCTGTATATTTTTTCACCAGCGCACTTCCAATGCCTTGGCAACTCCGTTACCATCATCGCCGTTAGTACCAAGCTGAAAGTCAATTTTTTTGGTCGAAAAAGTCCCCCGGCAAACTTTCTTCAAAACGTAAGGAAGTTGCTGACAACAAGGGATCGACCACCTCGATGGTTTCCAGACATGGCCTGCATGCCGACTACCCTCAGACGGGAGTGACAGTGCAATCATCCATGGCCTGACCAAACCAGCCTGCAATTGATCAGGATCTGCACCCAGAGCGTCGAACCTTTGCTCTTGTTGTGTTGCCTGCCCTCCTAAGTACCTACCGGTCAGCCCGAGCGCCATACGATAAAGTGCGCTTCAACTGGCTGCTTTTGTTCCAGACAGGTTCTTCGCCCAGCCATATCCTGCACATCAGGATCGCCCGCGTTTACTGGAACGTTTATTTTTGCACGGTAATGTTCCGTGTCGTTTTAGGAAACACCTTAATAATGACTACTCATCATCAGACTCAACACGCTATCCATACACTGACCAACGCTTTTGCCCCAATGAACTGTCTGATCATGGCCGCTCGCAAAGGCTGCTTCAGCTTCACCCTGGTCAACGAACACGGCATCGCTCGTCACACCGAGCGTCTGTACCCCGATCAGTACTCCAGCGCAGAGCCGCTGCAGGCCGTGATCGAGCGTACCCGTCAGGCCCTCATCGCCTGATACGCCGTTCGTTTTCGCTGGAATAAAAAGCCCCGCCCATCAAGGCGGGGCTTTTTTTCGTCCCGACGTTGCTCACACCCGCTATCGCCAAGGGCTATATAGGAACCGATGACCGGCAGGAATTAACTTAAAAACAGTCCTTTACACGCGGAATATGACACTACACTTCAACTCAGGCGATAGAGATCGCTTCCGTCGGGCCTGATCCTGTTGTCGCTGCCATACGTCCGGGCCCGCCGGTCACTTCTTCCCGAGGATGTCATGGGAATCGATGCCAGAGATTTATCCCGCCACGTGATCCGGCCCACTTTGTTGTATCTGGGTCGGCATAGCCCGCGCGCCGAGTCATTCCTGCTCGCCGTCGCCGCCAGTCAATCCCATCTCGGTGCTGCGCTGGACAGCCGCCGCGGGCATGGCCTCTACAGCATATCCGAAGGCCGTCATCGGCAGCTCTGGGATAACTATCTGGCGCTCGATCCCGAACTGGCCAGTCTGGTTCGTGGTCTGGCCAGTCAGCATGCTTTTCTCACCGGGCCGCACCTGGAGCTGACCGTCAATCTGCGTTACTCCACCGCCATCGCCTGGTTGATGGTCGAGGCTCAAGGATCTCGTCTGCCCGCCGATGAAGATCCCCGCATAATGGCCAAAATATGGCGCGAAATATTTCAGCCCCAAGGCCGTTTACGGGATTTCATGAGCGCGTGGCAAACCTGTGTGACGCCACTTTCGCACCCGGCGTGAATGACTTTAAAGCAGATATCAATACAAACAGATCGCGACATCTTCCGCGGATTGTCCTACAAAAAACGCTCTAGATCAGGCCATTCGGACTATGGCGCAATCTGAGAAATGTTGGTAGTTTTCGCGCGGTGATCAACATGGAGTTCTAATAATGAAAAAAGTAATGCTCAAGACCACACTTGGCCTCACCGTCAGCCTGGCTGCCTCTCAGCTGTTCGCCGCTGGCTTCGCTATCAACGAACAAAGCATCAGCGGAATGGGTACCGGTTTTGCGGGCCGCTCTTCCTCTGCCGATGATGCAAGCACGGTATTCGGCAACCCTGCCGGTATGTCCCGTCTCAAGCGCGAACAAGTCAGCGTTGGCGCAGCAGCAATCATCGCCAAGACCGATATTGATAACGCCAGCAGCTCTTTTGGCGGTAGCAATGATGGCGATATGGTACCGGTCGTCGGAGTTCCGATGGGGTATTACGTCAAGCCAATTGATGATCACTGGGCTTTTGGCGTGGGGGTTTACGTTCCATTTGGTCTGGTCACTGACTACGAAAGCAGCTTCGCCGGTCGCTATTTTGCGGATAAGAGCCACGTTCAGGTCGTCACCTTCCAGCCCACCATCAGCTATGCATTCAACGACAAGGTGTCCATTGGTTTTGGCCCAACCATCAACCGTATCGATGGCGAGCTGACCTCCTCAGCCCTTAACCGCGTAACCGGGCCGATCAACGACGGCAAGGTCAAGGTCAAAGGTGATGACACTGCGTTGGGTTTCAACGTCGGCATCCTGGTACAGGCCACCGACAGCACCCGAGTGGGCGCAACCTACCACTCCAAGGTTAAATACAAGCTCGACGGCGACACCAAGATCTCCGGCCCTAACTTCGGTCCATTCAGCGGCCAGAAGTACGACGCCTCGCTGGATCTGACCACGCCTGAATCCGTCGACTTCTCGGTCACCCATGAGCTGGACGCAAACTGGACACTTTATGCGGGCAGTACATGGACTCGCTGGAGTCGTCTGGAAAGCATCGACGTGAAAAACAGCGGCGTACCAGGCCCGCTGACCCCAACTATCGGCACCATCTCCGAGCCTCAGAACTGGCATGACACCTGGGCTCACGCCATTGGCGCCGCCTATAAGGTCAACAAGGAATGGACCTTGCGCACCGGTTTCTCGGTGGATCAATCGCCCACCAATAACGAAAACCGCTCGCCGCGCATTCCTACCGGTGACCGCAAAGCGATCAGCTTCGGCGCTGGCTGGAGCCCGAATGACAACTTGACCATCGATGTTGCGTACTCGTATCTGCGCGAAGATGAAGCGAAGATCCGTGATTCCAGCGCGCAAAAAGGCACTTACAACGCGGACTTCCGCAACACCGCTCACGGTGTGGGCAGCTCAATCACCTACCGCTTCTGATCCATCGACCGCAACGGGCTGACCCGGCACTTTGCGAGTCAACAAAAAGCCCCGCAATCAGCAATGGTTGCGGGGCTTTTTCGTTACAACTGAATCAAGGTTTGGAGGCGATAGCCTTCTCAACGGCAGCAATCAGCTCCGGGTCATCCGGGGTGGTCATGCTGGAAAAGCTGGCGACTACATTGCCTTTGCGATCCACCACGTACTTGTAGAAATTCCAGCGCGGCGCGTTGCTCTGCTCGGCCAGCACTTTGAACAGGTGGGTAGCGTCGTCGCCTCTGACGGGTTGTGGCTCGGTCATGGTGAAGGTCACGCCGTAATTGACGTAGCAGACCTTGGCGGTCTCTTCGCCATCCTTGGACTCTTGCTTGAAGTCATTGGACGGCACGCCAAGTACTTCAAGGCCCTGCCCTTTGAAACGCTGATTCAATGCTTCAAGGCTTTTGAACTGAGGGGCGAAACCGCAAAAACTGGCGGTGTTGACCACCAGCATTGGCTTGCCGGCAAAGCGCTCGCACAGGTTGATATTTTCCTTGGCGCGCAGCTTGGGCAACTCGCCTTGCAGCAGCGCCGGGCAATCGGCAGCCATGGCTGTGCCGCCTAAAGCGAACATAAGAACGGGCAGAGCAATCCAGCGAATGTGCATAAGGCATCCCGAGCGCCCGTGCGGCGCAGTCATTGTTGTCTATGGGACAAACTAACCCGCGCCCGGCCAAATGCCTAGAGGCAAGAACCCACGCCCAGTTGCAAAGCAGCGAGTCCAACGTTTTGCCACGCCCACCAGATCAGTGCCAGCGTCAGTGCCCCAGCCAGGCCTGCGCCCCAGAACCACAATCGGCTCATGCTGCTTGCGCCTGCAATCGGGCAACCGGGCGTTCACGCACGGGCCAGTTCAACCCCGCCGCCAGCAGGCTCAACAGTATCGACACTTGCCAGATCAAGTCGTAATTCCCGGTCCGATCGTACACAACACCTCCCAGCCATCCGCCGAGGAAAGCACCCAACTGATGGAACAGGAACACGATACCACCGAGCATCGACAGGTTACGCACGCCGAACAAGGTGGCGACGGTGCCGTTGGTCAGCGGGACTGTAGAGAGCCATAGTAGACCCATGGCCACGCCAAACAGATAAGCAGAGGTTTCACTGAGGGGCAGCGTGATAAACAACACGATCACCACAGCGCGCAGCAAATACAGCACGGTCAGTAAGCGCGGCTTGGACATGCGCCCGCCCAGCCAGCCTGCGGTGTACGTGCCGAAGATATTAAACAAGCCGATCAGCGCCAGCACAGTGGTACCGACCTTGGCGGGTAGATGCTGATCCACCAGATACGCTGGCAAATGCACGCCGATGAACACCACTTGAAAACCACAAACGAAAAAACCCAGCGCCAGTAACCAGAAGCCCGAGTGCGAACAGGCTTCCCTCAACGCGTCACTCAGGGTTTGCTCGCCACCCACAAGCGGCGCCGGGCTATCCCTGAGCATCATCACCAACGGCAGAATCAGCGCTACCAATACGCCAAGCACCAGCAAGGCACTGGACCAGCCCAGCCAGCCAATCAGCCCCAGAGTACCGGGCAGCATCGCGAACTGACCGAAGGAACCTGCTGCACTGGCGATCCCCATGCCCATGCTGCGCTTTTCAGGGGGAAGTGCACGGCCGACGACACCCAGGATCACTGAAAACGAAGTGCCGGACAGACCAATACCGATCAGCAGCCCCGCGCTCAATGACAGACTAAGCGGCGTGTCGGCCATGCTCATCAACATCAGGCCGACGGCATAAAGAATGCCACCGATGAATACCACTTTCGCTGCGCCGAAGCGGTCGGCCAACGCACCCGCGAACGGCTGCGCCAAGCCCCACATCAGGTTCTGAAATGCGATAGCAAACGCAAAGACCTCACGGCCCCAACCGAAGTCTGCACTCATGGGGGAGAGGAACAAACCAAAGCCATGCCGCGTACCCAACGACAGCGCCAGAATCAACGCGCTGCCTAGCAGGATCCAGCCACTGGTACGCCACACGGATGTCATTGTTGTTCTCCCGCTCACACGCTGAAGCATTATTACGTGGATATACCCGTAACAGAATGTGTGAAAGCTACGCGGTGGGGGATGGGGGTGTCAATGTGATCGGGCTGGCTCTTTCCAGCAGGCACACAGCTGCTGCTTGATTGGTAATGCGATCTCCTGTGGGTGCTTGCTCGCGAAGAACGATAACGCGGTGTGTCTGTTGGACCGGGGCGTCTGCATCGCGGGCAAGCACCGCTTCCACAGGGATCATGCTGTCTGTAGCAACGGTGCTTGCCCGCGAAGAACGATAACGCGGTGTATCTGGCTGACTGAGGCGTTTGATTCGTCGGAGTGCCGCCCAGACCAAGCCTCGCTCCAACAGGGATCATGCTGTCTGTAGGAGCCGAGCTTGCTCGCGAAGAACGATAACGCGGTGTGTCTGTTGGACCGAGGCGTCTGCATCGCGGGCAAGCACCGCTCCCACAGGGATCATGCTGTCTGTAGGAGCGGTGCTTGCTCGCGAAGAACGATAACGCGGTGTGTCTGTTGGACCGAGGCGTCTGCATCGCGGGCAAGCACCGCTCCCACAGGAATTGCATTATCAATCAGCAAGCGCCACTGCTAGCACGATCAAAACCGCCACTTCGAGTAACTCCAGCAATGCGCCCGCCGTGTCTCCAGTGGTGCCGCCCAGGCGCTTGAGCATGAGGTGCCGCAGCCAGAAGAAACAGACAGCGGCGGCAGCCAGAACGTACAGGCCCGATAAACCGGCAACCAGCACGCAGCCCACCGCGCAGACCACCAGCACCTGTTTACCCGCCGAGCGCGGCAAATGGTCAGCCAGCGCCTGCCCCAACCCGCCAGCCCTGACGTAAGGCGTGCAAAGAAACAGACCGAGCATGGCGCTACGACCCAGCACTGGTGCCAGCAGTAACGCTATGGAGTTCTGACTTTCAATCAACGCCAGCAGCGCAGTGAACTTAAGCAGCAGCACCAGAATCAGTGTGACCACCGCAATCGGTCCACTGCGGGGATCTTTCATGATGGTCAAGGTGCGTTCGCGGTCGCCAAAGCCACCGAGCCAGGCATCAGCGCTGTCGGCAAGTCCGTCCAGATGCAGTCCGCCGCTGAGCAACACCCAGGCGGTCAAGAGCAATGCAGCATGAAGCATGACAGGCGCGCCACTGAGCAGCGTATTCAAGCCCAACAACACCACACCGAACAGCACGCCCACCAGCGGATAAAACAGCAACGAACGCCCCATCTCCTCTGGCTTGGGCATGCCGGGCAAGGTGACGGGCAAACTGCTGAGGAACTGCAGAGCGATCCAGAACGGCAACATGTCAGGCTTCCCCGCTATCAAATCATAACTAAAATTGGAATGCTGCCACTGTAGGAACTGCCCGCGCAGTCTCGCAGCAAACACGTAGCCTGTAGGAGTGAGCTTGCTCGCGATAACGGTAGACCTGTTGAAAAATTACCGCCTGGCCTGACGCTATCGCGAGCAAGCTCACTCCTACAGGGCCCTATGTGCTGCGAGGCAGAGCGGTGTCAGGGGCACCGGGACGGCTTCTACAGGTCATCGATTTGCTATAAGGCCGGCTTCAACACACCACCAGCAGCAACATTAATCGCCAACAGCGCGCCATGCCCGACCGTGACCTGCAGCAATTGCTCACGAGGCAAGCCGCGGGCCTTTGCCAGCAACAGGCGCATGACGCCGCCATGGCTGATCAACAAAACACGTTCGCCCGCATAGGCTTGATGCAGTTGTTCGACAGCAGCCAACACCCGCGCCGAAAACTCAATGACAGGTTCGCCATTGGGTGGCGTGAAGCCGTAAGGATCATTCCAGAACAGGCCCAGACCTTCAGCGTCGGTTTCCATCAACTGCGCGGCGCTGTGCCCTTCCCAATCGCCGAAATGCAATTCCTGCAAGCCCGGCTCCAGGCTCAAGGGCAATGTCAGGCGCTCGGCCAGTTCTTCAGCAAAACGCGCGCAACGTTGCAATGGCGAACTGACGATCCGGTCCCATGGACCCGCCTGCGCCACCGCTGTACGCATCTGCGCCCAGCCGATGTCGGTCAAGGCATCGTCCAGGCTGCCGCGCATGCCGCCGCCCAGTTCGGTCTCACCGTGACGCAACATATCAAGATGCAGGATCATGCGGGACGATCTGCCACTGCGGCTTCAGCGAAGGTCGCCATGCCGTTGTGCAACTGACAGGCCAGACGCACCAGCGGCACCGCCAATGCTGCGCCGCTGCCCTCACCGAGACGCATGCCCAGATCCAGCAGCGGCTCGGCCTGCAAGGTCTCCAGCAAGTGACGATGGCCCGGCTCAGCGCCACGGTGACCGAACAACAGCCAGTCACGGCACGCAGGGTTCAGACGCACGGCGACCAGTGCCGCGACGCTGCAAATGAAACCGTCCACCAGCACGGTAATGCCTTCCTGAGCACAGGCCAGATACGCACCAACCAGCGCCGCAATTTCAAAGCCGCCCAGACAGAACAGACTCTGCAGCGGATCGCCAGCCTGCTCGGCGTGCAACTTCAACGCTCGCTCGATGACGTCCGTCTTATGGCTGATGCCCGCTGCATTCAAACCGGTGCCAGGCCCGACCAACAACTGCGCCGCGCACTCGAGCAACGAACAGGCCACAGCACTGGCCGCAGCGGTATTGCCGATGCCCATCTCGCCACCAACAAACAGTTCAGTGCCCACCGCCTTGGCCCGCAGCACACTGTCGCGCCCGGCCTGCAATGCCAGAAGGCCTTGTTCTTGAGTCATCGCAGGGGCTTTGGCGAAGTTCGCGGTACCGGCACCGATGCGCAGGTGGCGTACTCCCGGCAAATCCAAAGGGCTGATAGTGCCCAGATCCACCACATCCAGTTGCGCCGACAACTGCTGGGCAAGCACGCTGATTGCAGCCCCGCCGGTGACGAAGTTGTGCAGCATTTGGCCGGTGACTTCTTGCGGGTAAGCTGAAACGCCTTCTGCAACAACACCGTGGTCACCGGCAAAAATAGCGATCCACACCGCGTCGACCTTGGGTTTGATTCGACCTTGCAGACCGGCCAACTGCACCGCGACGCGCTCCAGTTGCCCGAGGGAACCGGTGGGTTTGGTCAGTTGTTGTTGACGCGCCAGGGCTTCCTCCCGGACCGGAACGTTGATCGCCTGCGCGGGCTCAAGCCACCACGAGTTACTCATAATGCGGATCCTTTCAATGTCAGTGGCAAACCGGCAACGGTCAGCACCACACGCTGGCAACGTTCGGCCAGGGCTTGGTGCAACAGGCCCGCTTCATCGACATAACGACGAGTCAGCTCACCGAGGGGCACCACGCCCAGCCCGGTTTCGTTACTGACAAAAATGATTTCGCCCGGCAATTGCGCCAGACAGTCGAGTAACGCCTGACGCTCTTGCACCAGACGCTCGGTGTTTTCAAGCATCAGCAAATTGGTCAACCACAGGGTCAGGCAATCCACGAGCAAGCAGCGATCGACGCTGGCGTTGTCACGCAGAACCTGCGCCAGTTCGATGGGTTCTTCGATCAGGCCCCAGGTGTCAGGCCGACGCTCGCGATGCAAGGCGACGCGTTGATTCAGTTCGCCATCTACCGGCTGGCTGGTGGCGATGTAAATCACTTCCAGCCCTGAGCCAGCGGCAAGGCTTTCAGCCAGCTTGCTCTTGCCGGAGCGTGCGCCACCGAGAATCAGCTGTTGCATGTGCGGGACTCTCTTAAGAAAAAATGCGTCCATCTCGATTGAAACGCGATACCGGTGGGAGCGGTGCTTGCCCGCGATAAGGCTGGGCGCGATCTTAAGTGAACCGCGTCCAGCCTTATCGCGGGCAAGCACCGCTCCCACAGGGCGATACCATCCCAAATCAACTGCCTCAGCGATTCACCAGCTTCGCGGGCAGCGCGATCACCAGAAAGCTGCTCAGGATCAGGCATCCGGCGAAGAACCACATGGCGCCAGCGCTGCTGCCGGTGATGTCGATGGCGATCCCCATCAGCGAGTTGCTGACCAGTCCGGCGATGTTTGCCAGTGAGCACGCCAGTGCGAAACCGGTGGCGGCGGCGCGGCCTTTGAGGAAGGTGGCAGGCAAGCTGAAGAACACTGGCACCGCACCGATAATCGCTGCCGAAGCGATAGCAAACAGCGCCACCGTCGCCACCAGGTTATGGGTGAAGAAGGTGCTGCTGGCCATGGCTACCGAGCCGATCAGGAACGGCACGATGATGTGCCAGCGACGCTCGCGATAGCGGTCCGAACTGGCACCGATCAGCAACATACCCAGCAACGCTGCAATGCTTGGCAAGGCTGTCAGTACACCGATATGAAACGTATCGACTACACCTGCGTTGCGAATAAACGTCGGCATCCAGAAGCCCATGGCGTAGGCGCTGAGCAGGATAGAGAAGTCGATACCGCCGAGCATCCAGACCTTGAGGTTGAAAAAGCCGTCGCGGAAGCTGTGCTTGCTGTCTTTGGCTTCAGCCTCATCCAGGCGCAGTTCGCTTTCCAGCAAGGTCCTCTCTTCGGCGTTCATCCATTTGGCTTCATTGTGGTTGTTCGGCAATGCCCAGAACGTCAGGATGCCCAGCGCCACACTCGGAATCGCTTCGAGTATGAACAGCCACTGCCAGCCGCGCAGCCCGGCAGTCTGGTCAAAGTGGCCCATGATCCAGCCGGACAGCGGGCCGCCGATCACACTCGACAGCGGCAGGCCGATCATGAACAGGGCAATGATGCGTCCGCGTCGATACGTGGGAAACCAGGTGGTCAGGTAAAACAGCACCCCAGGCAGAAAACCGGCTTCTGCGGCACCCAGCAGAAAACGCAGGATGTAGAACTGCATGGGCGTGGTGACGAGCATGGTGCAGGCCGACAGCAGACCCCAGGTGATCATGATACGGGCGATCCAGATCTTTGCGCCGACTTTCTCCAGCACCAGGTTGCTTGGCACTTCGAAGAGGATGTAGCCCACGAAGAACAGCCCGGCACCCAGGCCAAACGCGGTTTCGCTGAAGTGCAGCTGGTCGAGCATCTGCAGCTTGGCGAAGCCGATGTTGATCCGGTCCAGATAGGCAGCCAGATAGCAGAAGCACAGGAACGGAATCAGCTTCCAGGTGATCTTGCGATACATCGCTTTGATGGGGTCAGCGATGTCAGTCGCTGTTGTATTCACATTCGCAGAGGGCATGGTGGTCTCCTGGCGGAACCTATCGTTTTTGTTTAGCCGCATGTATCAGGCACTTCGGCAGCGCTGGCATGCGGCTTCCAAAGGCAGTGTCAGAAGACTGGAAAGCGCTCTTTCGAAGCGTCCACCCAGTGGGTTCGGCCGGTGTCGACCTGACCAGAGCTCTATGGCCTGGTTCTTAACGGCAGTTGCGAGCTTCAAGCTATAAGCTGCAAGAGGCGGTGAGTTCAGCTTTTTTCTTGTAGCTTGGCGCTTGAAGCTTGCAGCTGCTTCATCGCCTCCACCTTGTTAACCACATCCCCATACTTGCTGTCGATATCGAACAGGTTTGCTTCATGTGGAGCGGGGTGACGGTCGCCGACGCATTCGCGGACCACGATGGTCCGGAAACCATGTTGAACCGCATCCACTGCCGTCGCCCGAATGCAGCCGCTGGTGGAGCAACCGGCCAACACCACGGTGTCGATCCCTTGTGCGTGCAGCATCGATGCCAGGCTGGTGCCGAAAAACGAACTGGCGTATTGCTTGCTGATCACCACCTCGTCGGCGTTGGGCAAAACTTCTTCGCAGAATGCGGCCAGCGGGTTGCCGTCCACCATGTCTTTCATCACCGGGGCCTTCTTGACCCAGATGCCGCCGTCAGCAAAATGCCCGGCATGGTAGCGGATATTGGTGTGCACCACCGGTATCCCGTTCTTTCTGGCACAGGCCAGCAATTCGACGCTCTCGGCCACCGCACTGACCACGCCCGGTGCATACAGCGGCGCGCCCGGTTGGGTGTAGCCCTGCATGAAGTCGATCATCAACAAGGCTGGCTTGTTGCCGAAGCCAATACGCTGGCCCCAGACGCCCTGATAGTTGGCATCGGCAGATTGTTGCTCGCTCATATCGTGCACTCCGTTTTCTGTTCCGCTCAAGGCTGCAGGTTCAGGCGATGGTTTCACCGAGGAAGTCACCGAAAGCTGCAAAGAATCCTTCCAGATCATCCCAAGGGATCATGTGCCCGGCGTTCGCGACATGGGCGATGCGCATGCCCGGTTGCAGCTCAAGGATTTCCGCCTCGTCTTCAGCCAGAATCACACCGCCACGGCCCGCGACGATCAGCAGTGCAGGCACCGGCAGCTTTGGCAGGTCCTGATGAAAATCGACTTCGTGAAAGTCATTGAAGGCGCGGACGATCGCCGGTTCGTAACAGGTGTGCAGCCATTCGGCGCGCAGTTGCAGTTGCTCATCGGTCCAGGTGGCGCAGAACGCGCGCATGGCCTCGGCGTCCATTCCCGACTGCGCCTGGCGAATCGAGTCCACGTACCACGGCAGTTTTGACGGGTATTCGCGGCGGCCGGGTCCAGAGACGGGCGGGTCAATCAATACCAGCTTTTGCAGGCCTTGAGGTTGGCGCACAGCGCTCCGGGCGATAAACCGTGCGCCCATGGAATGGCCGACCAGGTGATAGGCGCCGAGGTCCATGGCCGCAGCAAACGCCGCGATGTCATCGGCGCAGGTGTCGACGCTGTAATCCAGCTCCGGCCCGGTGGAGGAGAGCCCGCGCCCGCGAGCGTCCAGCACGTAGGTATCGAAGTGCTGACCCAGCCGTTCGGCAACAAAGCCCCAGGTGATCGCCGGGCTGGTGATGCCCGGGATCAGAATCAGCGCGGGCTTGTTGTTGTGGGGCGGCCCGCCGTAGCGCAAGTAATGTTGACGGATACCGTTGGCCTGGACGTTGCCGCCGTAGATAAAAGTACTCACGCTGGCACCGCCGATTTCAGTTCGTGACCATACAGGTCGTAGCCGAATACCCAGGCCGGATCTTCCTGGGTGCGCAGCCAGGTGTTGGCGTTGGAGACGGCCTGAACACGTGAAGCGCGATCCTTGCGTGCGGTTTCGTAGAGGTCGAATGCGGTGCTGTAATCGCTCAGACCGGTGGCTTGCAGGCAGCGGGTCAACATCGCGGCGTCCTCAATCGCCATGCCTGCGCCCTGGGCCATGTGCGGTTTCATCGGATGGCAGGCGTCGCCCAGCAGCACCATGCGCCCGCGACTCCAGATTGGCAGCGGATTGCGATTGAGCAGTGGCCATTTGGTCACTGTTTCGCTGGACTCGATCAACGCCTGCACGGTGGGGTGGTAACCGGCAAACGCTTCGTACATTTCCTCGCGGCTGCTGTCGATCCAGTTGCCCTCGAACTCCCACGCAGGATGCGGCACGCCGGTGACGTAGTAGTACTCATCGCGTTTACCCGTGGTGTGGTAAACCATCATGTGCCGGTCGGCACTCCACCATTTCACACAGTTTTCGAAATCCAGGTTGTATTTGCTCAGCACGTGATTGGGAATCAGCGCCCGATGCGCTACCCAGCCGCTGTACAGCGGTGCTTCCTGACCGAGCAACTCTTCACGAATTTTCGAATTGATGCCGTCGGCACCGATCACGATGTCCGCCTCGGCGGTACTGCCGTCGGTGAAGCTCAGGCGCACGCCATTGGCAGTTTCCTCCAGGGTGCTCAGGCACTTGCTGAAGTGCACGCTGCCGGGTGCAATGCTCGACATCTGCAAGGCATGCAGGTCGCCGCGATGCACGGTGATGTAGGCCGCGCCGTATTCCTTGCGAGCGAACTCACCCAGCGGAATACGTGACATGTAATCGCCGCTGGCACCGTCACGGCTGAACCAGAAATCAGGGTGCGAGCCCATGTCGCTGAGTTGCTGTTCGATGCCCATGCGGCGAAAGATTTTCATGATGTTCGGACCCATATGGATCCCTGCACCGATCCGCGAGAACTCCGGCGCCTGCTCGTAGATGTCGACTTTGAAGCCCGCCTGCTGCAATAGCGTGGCGGCTGCTGCCCCACCCAGACCTGCACCGACGATGGCTATTTTTTGCGTATCTGGCATGGGCTGTTTCCTTCGTAACGGAGTCTTTGATGGTCGGGAGGTGATGGTCGTCCCGAGGTGTTTTTAAAGTGTATACGCTCTTTTTTTCTGATTGGAATAGCTTTGTCGAAAAAATAATTCGCGGGTTATTTATCGATGTCACTCAATGTAACCCTATTTTTATTGGTTTGTGTGAGTGGGTAACAATCTGGCGTGGCTATTGCAGACCGCTTCCGATTGATGTCTTATCGTAAATATAGGGTGTACACACTATAAAAATGCACTGACTTGTAGCGCTGCGCCTTTCTTTGGTGCGTGAAGGCGGCGAAAGCAGATACGAAACATCACAGCGTCGAGGCACGACGAAGGAGAAATGAAATGGCGGTAAGCGATTGCGAATTGACTCAGATGTTCGAGCACGTGCTGGCCTTGTCCAAGGTCGATGCGACCCAGAGCGTGGCGGTGCTCAAGAGCCATTATTCAAACCCCAGAACCGTGCGTGCTGCGATGGAGGCTTCCCAGCGTCTGGGGGCCAAGGTATATGCCGTTGAACTGCCATCGTTCAACCATCCCAAGGCCATGGGTAATGACATGACCGCTTACTGCGGCGACACCGCGCTGACCGGCAATCTTGCGGCGCAACGGGCCCTTGAAGCGGCTGATTTGGTGATCGACACCATGATGCTGCTGCACTCCCCGGAGCAGGAGCAGATCCTCAAGACCGGTACACGGATTTTGCTCGCGGTAGAGCCACCGGAAGTGTTGGCCCGCATGCTGCCGACCCTGGCTGATAAGGAGCGGGTGCTGGCCGCCGAGCAGGTGCTCAAGGAAGCCCGCTCCATTCATGTGAAGTCCAGGGCGGGCAGCGATTTCCGCGCTCAACTCGGTCAGTATCCGTCTGTCACCGAGTATGGATTTGCCGATGAGCCAGGACGCTGGGATCACTGGCCCAGCGGCTTTCTGTTCTCTTGGCCAAACGAAGAAACCGCGGAAGGCGTGCTGGTTATCGACGTAGGCGACATCTTGCTGCCGTTCAAGAATTACTCCCGGGAACAGATCATTCTGGAAATCGAAAAGGGCTTCATTACCGAGATCAAGGGCGGTTTCGAGGCTGAATACCTGCGCGATTACATGAAGTACTTCAATGATCCCGAGGTGTACGGCATCTCCCACATTGGCTGGGGTTTGCAGCCGCGCGCGCAATGGACCGCCATGGGCCTGCACGACAAGAATGACGGCATGTGCATGGATGCCCGTGCGTTCTATGGCAACTTCCTGTTCTCTACCGGTCCCAATACCGAAGTCGGCGGCACCCGCAAGACGCCTTGCCACATGGACATCCCGCTACGCCGTTGCGATATCTATCTGGACGACAAGGCCGTGGTGCTGGGCGGGGAAGTGGTTGCGCCAGAGGCGTCGCTGGCGAAGTTGTGAGCCTATTGGAGCGAGGCTTGCCCGCGAATGAAGCGACGCGATCAGGAGGATACAACGCGTCATCATTCTTCGCGGGCAAGCCGCGCTCCAACAGAATATCTATATCGTCTGGATTTTCTA
>NZ_JACONW010000041.1 GCF_014357575.1 Pseudomonas folii
TTCGCATGGGCCAGGGACTCTTTCGTCAGGTCGATACCGCCCAGCATCCTTGCGACTTCTTCTATACGTTCATTCTTGCTCAGTTTTGATACAGCGGTGCGCGTGGCCTCGCTGTCGCGGACTTTGTGGACGAACAGATGCTGATGCCCTTGTGCTGCGACTTGCGGCAAGTGCGTCACGGTCATGACCTGCCCGCGGTCACCCAGACGACGCAGTAGCTGGCCGACGATTTCGGCCGTGGGGCCGCCGATCCCGACATCCACTTCGTCGAATACCAGCGTCGGTACTCTGGATGTCTGCGCGGTGATCACCTGAATGGCCAGACTGATCCGGGATAGCTCACCGCCCGAAGCCACTTTTGCCAGTGCTTTGAGCGGCTGGCCCGGGTTGGCGCTGACCAGCAGCTCTACCTGTTCAAGCCCGTTGGGCAGCAATTCTTTCTCGGGGTTGGCCTTCAGCTCGATGCTGAACCGCCCACCCGGCATCCCGAGGCGCTGGATTTCATGTTCCACGGCAGCTGCCAGTTCCGGCGCTGCGCGATGGCGCAAGTCGCTCAGTTCCCGTGCCTTCTCTTTATAGTGGCGTGCGAACGACGACAATTCATTTTCCAGTCGCTCAATCGCTTCGTCGTTGGCATTCAGTGTTTCGATTTCGTCCAGCAGCTTCTGTTGAAGCGTCGCGACTTCAGTCGGCTGGATACGATGCTTGCGCGCCAGGGTATAGATCGCGTCGAGACGCTCTTCGAGTTGCTGCAGACGGGCAGGGTCGGCGTCGAAATGATCGAGGAAGCGATTGAGCTCACCCACGGCTTCTTCCACCTGAATCTGAGCACTGGACAGCAGATTGGTGGCTTCGCTGAGGGCGGTCGGTGAGTCGTTGACGCTGCCCAGGCGATGCAGGCTGGCAGTTAGCGCATTCAGTACGTTGCCGGAATCGTTTTCGCTGCACTGCTCTACAACCTGACGGCAAATGCTCAGCAGGCTTTCGGCATTGGTCAGGGTTTTCTGTTCTTGCTCAAGTTGCTCCAGCTCGTTTTCGCCCAGGCTGAGGCTTTCCAGTTCTTCGAGCTGATAGCTCAGCAACTGATGGCGGGCGCGTTGCTCGTCGCCGGAGTTGGAGAGCCTGTCCAGTTCCTGACGGGTCTGGCGCCAGCGCTGGGCGGCGAGTTGTACCTGACGGGCCAGATCAGTCGCGCCCGCGTATTCGTCCAGCAGGCGGCGATGGGTGTCAGTCTTTAGCAGCGACTGATGCTCGTGCTGGCTATGAATGTCGATCAGCAGTTCGCCCAGTGCCTTCAAGTCCCCTTGGGGGCAGGGCGTACCATTGATATAGGAGCGAGAGCGACCTTCTGCCGTAATAACCCGGCGCAGGATGCACGGACCGTCATTGTCCAGGTCGCGCTCCTTGAGCCAGGTCTGCGCTTCAGGAATGTCGACCAGATCGAATGTCGCGAGGATGTCTGCCTTATCGGCGCCGGGACGAACCACGCCGCTGTCGGCTCTGTCGCCCAGGGTCAGGCCAAGGGCATCGAGCATGATCGATTTGCCTGCCCCGGTCTCACCGGTGATTACGCTCATGCCACGGTCCAGCTCGAGATCGAGATGTTCAACGATGGCGTAGTTATGTACGGAAAGGTGCACCAGCATGGAGTGGCTCCCAGGCGATAAGTCTGGTTATTTATACAGTGTTTTATTTGTCGATGACAATGCCCGGATTTAGCTCGATTCGTTCGGCTACAAGCTTTTTTTAGTCCATTTGGCGATTTGTTCAAGCGCGATAAGGACTTGGCTTTGGCCGGAAGGTTTGTGAGGACTTTTGTCGATTCGCTGAAATCTGCTCTTGAAGCTGAAAATTCCGCTCCCATATAGGTGGGCAGAAGCGCGATTTGAGCTCGCGGACGTACTTGAAAGGAGAAATCTATGGCTGACGAACAGAATCTGGATGCGCAGACCCAGGACCAGGCTGCCGAAGCAGTCTCCGGTGAAGAATTGGTAACCCGCGTGCAAGTGCTCGAAGAGCAACTGGCCGCGGCACAGGACCAGTCCCTGCGTGTGGCTGCGGATTTGCAGAACGTCCGCCGCCGTGCAGAACAGGATGTAGAAAAGGCTCACAAGTTTGCGCTTGAGAAGTTTGCGAGTGACTTGTTGCCGATCGTGGACAGCCTTGAGCGTGGTCTGGACTTGTCCAATCCGGACGATGAAAGCATTCGTCCAATGCGCGAAGGTATCGAGCTGACGCTGAAAATGTTCAGCGACACGCTCAAGCGTTACCACCTCGAAGCGATTGATCCGCATGGCCAGCCATTCAATGCCGAGCATCATCAGGCAATGGCCATGCAGGAAAGCGCCGATGTTGAACCAAACAGTGTTTTGAAAGTGTTCCAGAAGGGCTACCAGCTCAATGGTCGTCTGCTGCGCCCGGCTATGGTCGTGGTCAGCAAGGCACCATCGCCTGTTCAGCCATCAATTGATGAGCAGGCTTGAAATCAGCTGTCTGGCCCCCATTTATAGGCCAAGCGTTTAAGAGCTACCGCAATTTGTAAACGCAGTTGCGGCAACCAAATTCAAAATTTCGGGAGATTCACAGATGGGCAGAATTATCGGTATTGACCTGGGGACCACCAACTCTTGCGTCTCCATTCTGGAAAACGGCAGCGTCAAGGTTCTGGAGAACGCCGAAGGCGCTCGTACCACACCTTCGATCATTGCTTATGCCAACGACGGCGAAATCCTCGTCGGTCAGTCGGCCAAGCGTCAGGCAGTGACCAATCCGCACAATACGCTGTACGCGGTAAAGCGTCTGATCGGTCGTAAGTTCGAAGAAGAAGTCGTACAGAAAGACATTCAGATGGTCCCTTACAAAATCGCCAAAGCTGACAATGGCGATGCGTGGGTTGAAGTCAACGGCAAGAAAATGTCGCCTCCTCAGATTTCTGCTGAAATCCTGAAGAAGATGAAGAAAACCGCTGAAGACTATCTGGGCGAAGCAGTGACCGAGGCGGTGATCACCGTTCCGGCTTACTTCAACGACAGTCAGCGTCAGGCAACCAAAGACGCCGGTCGTATTGCTGGTCTGGACGTAAAACGTATCATCAACGAACCGACCGCAGCCGCTCTGGCTTACGGTATGGACAAAGCGAAGGGCGACCACACTGTCATCGTTTATGACTTGGGTGGCGGTACTTTCGACGTTTCGGTCATCGAAATTGCTGAAGTTGATGGCGAGCACCAGTTTGAAGTTCTGGCAACCAACGGTGACACGTTCCTGGGTGGTGAAGACTTCGACATTCGTCTGATCGACTACCTCGTTGACGAATTCAAGAAAGAAAGCGGCATGAACCTCAAAGGTGACCCGCTGGCCATGCAGCGTCTGAAAGAAGCCGCTGAGAAAGCCAAAATCGAGCTGTCTTCGAGCAATTCGACCGACGTTAACCTGCCGTACATCACTGCAGACGCGACCGGTCCAAAGCACTTGAACGTGAAAATCTCGCGCGCCAAGCTGGAATCGCTGGTTGAAGACCTGGTTCAGCGCACCATCGAACCTTGCCGTATCGCGTTGAAAGATTCCGGTATCGATATCAGCGCAATCAACGACGTGATTCTGGTCGGTGGTCAGACTCGTATGCCGTTGGTACAGCAGAAAGTTACCGAGTTCTTCGGCAAAGAAGCGCGTAAAGACGTTAACCCGGACGAAGCAGTTGCCATGGGTGCCGCTATCCAGGGCGCAGTATTGGCCGGTGATGTCAAAGACGTTTTGCTGCTGGACGTTAGCCCGCTGACCCTGGGTATCGAAACTATGGGCGGCGTAATGACCGCGCTGATCGACAAGAACACCACGATTCCTACCAAGAAATCGCAAGTGTTCTCGACTGCCGACGACAACCAGAACGCCGTGACCATTCACGTGCTGCAAGGTGAGCGTAAGCAGGCTGGTCAGAACAAGTCTCTGGGCAAGTTCGACCTGGCTGAGATTCCACCAGCACCACGTGGCGTTCCACAGATCGAAGTGACCTTCGACATCGACGCCAACGGCATCCTGCACGTAGGCGCCAAAGACAAGGCGACCGGCAAGCAGCAGTCGATCGTGATCAAGGCTAACTCCGGTCTGTCGGACGAAGAAATTCAGCAAATGATCCGTGACGCTGAAGCCAACACCGAAGAAGACCGCAAGTTCGAAGAGCTGGCGACCGCGCGTAACCAGGGCGACGCACTGGTGCACTCGACTCGCAAAATGATCTCCGATGCTGGCGACAAAGTGACCGCTGAAGAGAAGACGGCGATCGAAGCTGCGCTGGTTGCTCTGGAAACCGCTATCAAAGGCGATGACAAAGCTGCCATCGACGCCAAAGTCGAAGAGCTGTCCAAGGTTTCTGCGCCAGTGGCTCAGAAAATGTACGCCGAGCAGGCAGAGCAACCGGAAGCCGGTGCTCAGGCTGCGAAGGAAGAAGCCAAGCCTGCTGACGACGTTGTCGATGCAGAGTTTGAAGAAGTTAAAGAAAACAAGTAAGCGCAGGCTCACTTGCAAGCCAGTTGACCGTTTTCGGGCGGTCGCTGGTAGGATGTCGCCGCGCGGGAGCTTGCTCCCGCGTTGGCGTGTCTGGAACAGACGAATTTTTTTGGCCTGCGGTATTTACCGCAGGCCGCTGTGGCAAGGTCGTCATGCTCCTGCATGCGGCTTGTTCTGCCGCTTTCCCGGTCAGCCTGACCGGTGAAATGAAGACCAGGATCGTTGAATTGACGTGAGTTGGGTCCGGGCCTGTATGGGGCTCAACGAGTTTGGCGAAGCTCAGGAGGGTTTTGCCGGACGTCCTCAAGAGTGCGGAAGAATTTATGGCTAAGCGTGACTATTACGAAGTATTGGGGGTGGAGCGAGGCTCCAGCGAGGCTGATCTGAAGAAAGCTTATCGCCGTCTGGCGATGAAGCATCACCCTGATCGCAATCCTGACGATAAAGCGTCGGAAGAACTCTTCAAAGAGGCCAACGAGGCCTACGAAGTTCTGTCTGATGCCAGCAAGCGCGCGGCTTACGACCAATATGGTCATGCTGGCGTCGACCCAAGCATGGGTGGCGGCGGTTTCGGCGGTGGCGGGGCTGGCGGTGCGAACTTCTCCGACATTTTCGGCGATGTATTCAGCGACTTCTTTGGTGGCGGCCGCGGTGGCGGCGGTGGTCGTGGCGGCGCTCAGCGTGGCAGCGATCTGCGTTACACCCTTGAGCTGAACCTTGAAGAGGCTGTACGCGGCACCTCGGTCAATATCCGGGTTCCGACGCTGGTCAACTGCAAGCCGTGTGACGGTTCGGGTGCCAAGAAAGGCTCCTCACCGGTTACGTGCCCAACCTGTGGCGGTATTGGCCAGGTTCGCATGCAGCAAGGGTTCTTCTCGGTGCAGCAAACCTGCCCGCGTTGCCATGGCAACGGCAAGATCATTTCCGATCCGTGCGATTCCTGCCATGGCGAAGGCCGTGTCGAAGAGTACAAAACCCTCGCTGTGAAAGTGCCGCCTGGGGTTGATACCGGTGATCGCATCCGTCTTTCCGGCGAAGGCGAAGCGGGCACTCAGGGTGGGCCAACAGGCGACCTGTACGTGGTGATCAATGTGCGCGAGCACGCGATCTTCCAGCGTGACGGCAAGCATCTGTTCTGCGAAGTCCCGATCAGCTTCACTGACGCCGCACTGGGCGGTGAGCTGGAAGTGCCAACGCTGGATGGTCGCGTCAAGCTGAAGATTCCTGAGGGTACCCAGACCGGCAAGCAGTTCCGCTTGCGTGGTAAAGGTGTGGCTCCGGTACGTGGCGGCGGTGCGGGTGACTTGATGTGCCGTGTAGCTGTCGAGACTCCGGTCAATCTGGGCCGTCGTCAGCGTGAACTGCTCGAAGAGTTCCGCTCAACGCTTGAAGGCGATAGCTCTCACTCCCCGAAAGCCACTGGCTGGTTTGACGGCGTGAAGCGTTTCTTCGGCGATTTGTAACGGGAGCAGGACATGCGACGTATTGCTGTGATGGGCGCCGCCGGGCGCATGGGTAAAATTCTGATCGAAGCTGTTCAGCAAGCGCCGGGCGCTGGTCTGACGGCGGCGATCGATCGTCCCGACAGCACGCTGGTGGGTGCTGATGCTGGCGAACTGGCTGCATTGGGTCGTATCGGCGTTCCGTTGTCAGGTGATCTGGCCAAGGTGGCTGATGAGTTCGACGTGCTGATCGACTTCACGCACCCTTCAGTGACGCTGAAAAATCTGGCGTTCTGCCGCAAGGCAGGCAAGGCCATGATCATTGGCACCACAGGTTTCACCGCTGAAGAAAAGCAGCGTATCGCCGAGGCGGGCAGAGAGATTCCGATCGTCTTCGCCGCCAACTTCAGCGTCGGTCTGAATCTTTGTCTGAAGCTGCTCGACACCGCTGCTCGCGTATTGGGTGATGATGTCGATATCGAAATCATCGAAGCGCACCACCGTCACAAGGTCGACGCGCCGTCCGGTACTGCGCTGCGCCTGGGTGAGGTGGTTGCCAATGCGCTGGGTCGTGATCTGGAAAAGGTGGCGGTCTACGGTCGTGAAGGTCAGACCGGTGCCCGTGATCGCCAGACCATTGGTTTTGCGACGATTCGTGCGGGTGACGTGGTAGGTGATCACACCGTCTTGTTTGCTTCTGAAGGCGAGCGCGTCGAGATCACGCACAAGGCTTCAAGCCGTATGACGTTCGCCAAGGGTGCCGTCAGGGCTGCAATGTGGCTTGAGGGTCGTGAAGCGGGTCTCTATGACATGCAGGACGTTCTCGATCTGCATTGATTGACCGCTACAAGAGAGGCGCGGCCCGTGATATTCAGGGTTTGCGCCTCTGTTTTATCCTTTCTCGGGAACTTCTGTCGCATTCCCCCGTCATTTCGCCTCATTGGCGGTAGACCAAAAAAGCCTTTTTCTGTAAGCTACAGCTTTAGTGTGTCCACTAAAAGCGCGCAGATGATTCTATAAGAAAGCGGGGTGACGTAACTACGTCATTCCGCTTTTTTGCAACCTGCGAATGCCCTTTCAGGCTTTACTTACGGGAGGTCTTCTTGACTAAGCCAGCCATACTCGCCCTTGCTGATGGCAGCATTTTTCGCGGCGAAGCCATTGGAGCCGACGGTCAAACCGTTGGCGAGGTAGTGTTTAACACTGCCATGACAGGCTATCAGGAAATCCTTACCGATCCTTCCTATGCCCAGCAAATCGTTACTCTGACTTACCCGCATATCGGTAACACCGGCACCACCCCTGAAGACGCCGAGTCGGATCGCGTCTGGTCTGCTGGTCTGGTCATTCGTGATCTGCCGCTGGTTGCCAGCAACTGGCGCAACAAGATGTCACTGGATGATTACCTGAAAGCCAACAACGTTGTGGCAATCGCAGGGATCGACACCCGTCGCCTGACCCGCATTCTGCGTGAGAAAGGTGCACAGAACGGCTGCATCATGGCCGGTGACAACATTTCCGAAGAAGCAGCCATTGCTGCAGCGCGCGGCTTCCCGGGCCTGAAAGGCATGGACCTGGCGAAAGTCGTCAGCGTCAAGGAATCCTACGAGTGGCGCTCCAGCGTCTGGTCGTTGAAGACCGACACTTGCCCTGAAATCGCCGCATCTGAATTGCCATACCACGTCGTGGCGTATGACTACGGCGTCAAGGTCAACATCCTGCGTATGCTGGTGGAGCGCGGCTGCCGCGTGACTGTAGTTCCGGCTCAGACGCCAGCCAGTGAAGTGCTCGCCTACAAGCCTGACGGCGTATTCCTGTCCAACGGTCCTGGCGACCCGGAGCCGTGCGACTACGCCATCAAGGCGATCAAGGAAGTGCTGGAAACCGACATTCCGGTATTCGGTATCTGCCTGGGTCACCAACTGCTGGCGCTGGCATCCGGTGCCAAGACGGTCAAGATGGGCCATGGCCACCACGGTGCCAACCACCCGGTCCAGGATCTGGACACCGGCGTTGTGATGATCACCAGCCAGAACCACGGTTTTGCGGTGGATGAAGCAACACTGCCAGCCAACGTTCGTGCGATCCACAAGTCGCTGTTCGACGGCAGCCTGCAAGGTATTGAGCGTACCGATAAGGACGCGTTCAGCTTCCAGGGTCACCCTGAAGCAAGCCCGGGCCCGGCGGACGTGGCTCCGCTGTTTGATCGCTTCATCGAAACCATGGCCAAGCGACGCTAAACGGTTGCCTTGAGAATGTGACGCGCAGCGCCGGGCTGGACCTGGATGAAACGTCCGGCGAAGACCGCCCGGTGGCTGCAAAGAAGTTCAAGACGGCTTGCCGACTGACCTACGGATTTGAGTGACAAACCCATGCCAAAACGTACAGACATTAAAAGCATCCTGATTCTCGGCGCCGGTCCTATCGTGATCGGTCAGGCCTGTGAATTCGACTACTCCGGCGCGCAGGCCTGTAAAGCCCTGCGCGAAGAGGGTTACCGCGTCATCCTGGTGAACTCCAACCCAGCGACCATCATGACCGACCCGGCAATGGCCGACGCGACCTACATCGAACCGATCAAATGGCAGACCGTTGCCAAGATCATCGAGAAAGAGCGTCCAGACGCCGTGCTGCCAACCATGGGTGGTCAGACTGCTCTGAACTGCGCGCTGGACCTGGAGCGCGAAGGCGTTCTGGCGAAGTTCGGCGTCGAGATGATCGGTGCCAATGCCGACACCATCGACAAGGCAGAAGACCGCTCGCGTTTCGACAAAGCCATGAAATCCATTGGTCTGGACTGCCCGCGTTCGGGTATCGCCCACTCCATGGAAGAAGCCAATGCCGTGCTCGAGAAGCTGGGCTTCCCGTGCATCATCCGTCCGTCGTTCACCATGGGTGGCACGGGTGGCGGTATTGCGTACAACCGTGAAGAGTTCGAAGAAATCTGCACCCGTGGTCTGGACCTGTCGCCAACCAAGGAACTGCTGATCGACGAATCCCTGATCGGCTGGAAAGAATACGAGATGGAAGTTGTCCGCGACAAAAAGGACAACTGCATCATCGTCTGCTCCATCGAAAACTTTGACCCGATGGGCGTTCACACCGGCGACTCGATCACTGTTGCGCCAGCGCAGACGCTGACCGACAAGGAATACCAGATCATGCGTAACGCCTCGTTGGCGGTACTGCGTGAAATCGGTGTTGAAACCGGCGGCTCCAACGTTCAGTTCGGCATCTGCCCGGACACCGGCCGTATGGTTGTGATCGAGATGAACCCGCGTGTGTCGCGTTCCTCGGCACTGGCTTCGAAAGCGACCGGTTTCCCGATTGCCCGCGTTGCCGCCAAACTGGCTATCGGTTACACCCTCGACGAACTGCAAAACGAAATCACCGGCGGCAAGACTCCGGCGTCTTTCGAGCCTTCGATCGACTACGTCGTCACCAAGCTGCCACGTTTTGCTTTTGAGAAGTTCTCCAAGGCTGACGCTCGCCTGACCACGCAAATGAAGTCGGTCGGTGAAGTCATGGCTATCGGCCGGACCTTCCAGGAATCCCTGCAGAAAGCCTTGCGCGGTCTGGAAGTGGGTGTGTGCGGTCTTGATCCAAAGCTGGACCTGAGCAACCCGGAAAGCATGAGCACCCTCAAGCGTGAGCTGACCGTGCCAGGCGCCGAGCGTATCTGGTACGTGGCTGATGCATTCCGCGCGGGCATGACGGTCGAAGAAATCTTCGCCATGAACATGATCGATCCGTGGTTCCTGGTGCAGATCGAAGATCTGATCAAGGAAGAAGAGAAGGTCAAGACCCTGGGGCTGTCGGCTATCGACCGCAACCTGATGTTCCGCCTCAAGCGCAAGGGTTTCTCTGACGCACGTCTGGCCAAGCTGCTGGGTGTGACCGAGAAAAACCTGCGCACGCATCGTCAGAAACTGGAAGTGTTCCCTGTCTACAAGCGTGTGGACACCTGCGCTGCCGAGTTTGCCACTGATACTGCTTACCTGTACTCGACGTATGAAGAAGAGTGCGAAGCCAACCCGACCAATCGTGACAAGATCATGATCCTGGGTGGCGGCCCTAACCGTATCGGCCAGGGCATCGAGTTCGATTATTGCTGTGTGCATGCGGCCCTCGCACTGCGCGAAGACGGGTACGAGACCATCATGGTCAACTGCAACCCGGAAACCGTGTCCACCGACTACGACACCTCTGATCGCCTGTACTTCGAGCCAGTAACCCTGGAAGACGTGCTGGAAATCGTCCGTGTCGAGAAGCCTAAAGGCGTTATCGTTCAGTACGGCGGCCAAACCCCTCTGAAACTGGCTCGCGCCCTTGAAGCGGCTGGCGTGCCAATCATCGGCACCAGCCCTGACGCTATCGACCGTGCGGAAGACCGTGAGCGCTTCCAGCAAATGGTTGAGCGTTTGAACCTGCGTCAGCCGCCTAACGCCACCGTGCGTAGCGAAGACGAAGCGATTCGCGCTGCTGCCAAGATCGGTTATCCGCTGGTTGTTCGCCCGTCCTACGTGTTGGGCGGCCGCGCGATGGAAATCGTTTATCAGGAAGACGAACTCAAGCGCTACCTGCGTGAAGCGGTTCAAGTGTCCAACGACAGCCCGGTGCTGCTGGATCACTTCCTGAATTGCGCCATTGAAATGGACGTCGATGCAGTATGCGACGGTACCGACGTGGTGATCGGCGCGATCATGCAGCACATTGAACAGGCGGGTGTTCACTCCGGTGACTCGGCTTGCTCGCTGCCTCCGTACTCGCTCCCGGCGCATATCCAGGACGAAATGCGCGAGCAGGTCAAGAAGATGGCGCTGGAGTTGGGCGTAGTCGGCCTGATGAACGTGCAGTTGGCATTGCAGGGCGAAGACATCTACGTGATCGAAGTGAACCCGCGTGCCTCTCGTACCGTGCCGTTCGTTTCCAAGTGCATCGGTGTTTCCCTGGCAATGATCGCGGCTCGCGTCATGGCTGGCAAAACCCTGAAAGAGCTGAACTTCACCAAAGAAATCATCCCGAACTTCTACAGCGTGAAAGAGGCGGTGTTCCCATTCGCCAAATTCCCTGGCGTTGACCCGATCCTCGGCCCAGAGATGAAGTCGACCGGTGAAGTGATGGGCGTAGGTGATACATTCGGTGAAGCATTCGCCAAAGCCCAGATGGGTGCCAGCGAAGTACTGCCGACTGGCGGCACTGCGTTCATCAGCGTGCGTGACGACGATAAGCCTTTGGTGGCTGGCGTTGCACGTGATCTGATCAGCCTCGGTTTCGAAATCGTCGCCACTGCCGGTACTGCCAAGCTCATTGAAACGGCGGGCCTGAAGGTTCGTCGCGTCAACAAAGTGACCGAAGGCCGTCCGCACGTTGTCGACATGATCAAGAATGATGAAGTGACGCTGATCATCAACACGACTGAAGGTCGTCAGTCGATCGCTGATTCCTACTCCATTCGTCGCAATGCCCTGCAGCACAAGATCTACTGCACCACTACGATTGCTGCGGGCGAAGCCATCTGCGAAGCGCTGAAATTCGGTCCGGAAAAGACCGTGCGTCGCTTGCAGGATCTACATGCAGGATTGAAGGCATGATCAAATACCCAATGACTGTCCAGGGCGCGAAAGCCCTGGAAGAAGAACACGCTCACCTGACCAAGGTGGTTCGCCCGAAGCTCAGCCAGGACATTGGTACTGCGCGTGAGCTGGGTGACTTGAAGGAAAACGCTGAGTACCACGCTGCTCGTGAGCAGCAGGGTATGGTCGAAGCGCGGATTCGCGACATTGAAGGCCGGATTCAGAATCAGGTCATTATTGATGTCACAACCATCCCGCACACCGGCAAAGTGATTTTCGGCACCACCGTGGAAATCGCCAACGTCGAGACCGATGAGCGCGTTACTTACCACATCGTGGGTGAGGATGAGGCTGACTTCAAACTCGGCAAGATTTCGGTAGGTTCACCATTGGCCCGCGCCTTGATTGCCAAGGAAGAGGGTGACGTGGTGGCCGTGAAAACACCGGGTGGCATTATCGAGTACGAGATTGTTGAAGTCCGCCACATTTGAGGTAAGTCGCCCGTTTTCAGCGGGCGCATTGACCTGGCAGTTGATGAGTTATCTGGCGTTGGGGGTGTCCGGTTTGCTGCTGGTTTTGCAACCGGCGCCGGGAAGCCGCACCAGGGCGCGCTGAAGCGGCCCTGGTGGTTTGCATCAAACTGCGCGGTGGACGTTTGAGAGCTGCTTGTTTACCTTTGGGTTCTTGCGGTAGATCAGCGCCATCTTGCCGATGACCTGTACAAGATCCGCAGATCCGGCCTTGCACAGTTCGGCAATGGCTTGAAGGCGGCTTTCGCGGTCCAGGATGTTGAGTTTGATCTTGATCAGCTCGTGATCGCTCAGTGCGCGCTCCAGTTCGGCGAGCACACCTTCGGTCAAACCATTGTCAGCCACGATCAATACCGGTTTCAGGTGGTGGCCAATGGATTTGTACTGTTTCTTCTGCTCTTGAGTGAGCGGCATAATCTGACCTCTGCGTCTGATCTTGTAAAAAGCGGCGGCCAGTTTACCCGAGCGAGTCCGGGACCGCCCACTTAATCACGACTCGATTATTTTTGAGGTGCCCCGTGGCCCGTTCCAAGACAAGCCATAACTGGCTCAAAGAACACTTCGACGACAAATACGTCAAAATGGCGCAAAAGGACGGCTATCGTTCACGCGCCAGCTACAAGCTGCTCGAGATTCAGGAAAAGGACAAAATCATCCGTCCTGGCATGACCGTAATTGACCTGGGCGCAGCGCCAGGAGGCTGGTCGCAGGTGACCAGTCGTCTGATTGGTGGTCAAGGTCGGCTGATTGCGTCGGATATTCTGGAGATGGACAGCATCCCTGATGTCACCTTTATTCAAGGGGATTTCACTGAAGACGCAGTGCTGGCGCAAATTCTGGAAGCTGTCGGTAATACACAGGTAGACCTTGTGATTTCCGATATGGCCCCCAATATGAGTGGATTGAGCGCTGTCGATATGCCTCGCGCAATGTTTCTTTGCGAGCTGGCACTCGATCTTGCCGGGCGGGTTTTGCGGCCGGGTGGCGATTTCCTGATCAAGGTTTTCCAAGGGGAAGGCTTTGATATGTACCACAAGGACATCCGCAAGCTGTTCGACAAGGTTCAGATGCGTAAGCCTTCTTCGTCACGTGATCGTTCCCGCGAGCAGTATCTGCTGGGGCGTGGTTTCCGCGGAATTGAAGGTTCGGCGAGCGTTGAGCGCCTTTGAGGTGCAGCGATAGATTTTTTTAAATGGCCTTGTCGATGCAGCATCACCGAGCATCGTGTAGTCAAAGTTTCACAAAGGGTTACAGACGGTGCCTGCCACATCTGCGGGTTCTGTAGTAAGTTAGGCCGGTGAATATCATGCGAGGCACGCTCTGCGTGGAGCTTGCTTCAGAGGGTAGCTAATTGAACGATATGGCAAAGAATTTGATCCTGTGGTTGATCATCGCGGCTGTCCTTGTGACGGTGATGAACAACTTCTCCAGCCCTAACGAGCCGCAGACCCTCAACTATTCCGAGTTCATCCAGCAGGTCAAGGATGGCAAAGTCGAGAAAGTTGCAGTGGATGGCTACGTCATTACGGGCAAACGCACCGATGGCGACTCCTTCAAGACCATTCGTCCGGCTATTCAGGACAACGGCCTGATCGGCGACCTGGTCAACAATAACGTGGTTGTCGAAGGCAAGCAGCCTGAGCAGCAGAGCATCTGGACCCAGTTGCTGGTAGCCAGCTTCCCGATTCTCGTCATCATTGCTGTCTTCATGTTCTTCATGCGCCAGATGCAAGGTGGTGCGGGAGGTAAGGGCGGCCCGATGAGCTTCGGCAAGAGCAAGGCACGCCTGCTCTCGGAAGATCAGGTCAAGACAACACTGGCTGATGTCGCAGGTTGCGATGAAGCCAAAGAAGAAGTGGGCGAGCTGGTCGAGTTCCTCCGCGATCCGGGCAAGTTCCAGCGTCTGGGTGGCCGCATTCCTCGCGGCGTGCTGATGGTGGGTCCACCGGGTACCGGTAAAACCCTGTTGGCTAAAGCCATTGCGGGCGAAGCGAAAGTACCGTTCTTCACTATTTCCGGTTCCGACTTCGTTGAAATGTTCGTGGGTGTTGGTGCAAGCCGCGTTCGCGACATGTTTGAACAAGCCAAGAAACACGCGCCTTGCATCATCTTCATCGACGAGATCGACGCTGTAGGTCGCCATCGTGGTGCTGGCATGGGCGGTGGTCACGATGAGCGTGAGCAGACCCTAAACCAGTTGCTGGTAGAGATGGATGGTTTCGAGATGAATGACGGCATCATCGTCATCGCCGCGACCAACCGTCCTGACGTACTGGACCCGGCGTTGCTGCGTCCAGGTCGTTTCGACCGCCAGGTTGTTGTTGGTTTGCCTGACATCCGTGGCCGTGAGCAGATTCTTAAGGTTCACATGCGCAAAGTGCCAATGGGCGACGACGTTAACGCAGGTGTTATCGCACGTGGTACCCCAGGCTTCTCCGGTGCTGACCTTGCCAACCTCGTTAACGAAGCATCGCTGTTCGCTGCCCGTACCGGTAAGCGCATCGTTGAGATGAAAGAGTTTGAGCTTGCCAAGGACAAGATCATGATGGGCGCTGAGCGCAAATCCATGGTTATGTCCGAGAAAGAAAAGCGCAACACTGCTTATCACGAAGCAGGTCACGCAATTGTGGGCCGTGTGGTGCCAGAGCATGATCCGGTTTACAAAGTGTCGATCATCCCTCGTGGCCGTGCGCTGGGTGTCACCATGTTCCTCCCTGAGGAAGATCGTTACAGCCTGTCCAAGCGCGCACTCATCAGTCAGATCTGCTCGCTGTACGGTGGCCGGATTGCTGAAGAAATGACCCTTGGTTTTGATGGTGTTACCACCGGTGCTTCCAACGACATCATGCGGGCCAGTCAGATTGCCCGGAACATGGTGACCAAGTGGGGTCTGTCCGAGAAACTCGGTCCTCTGCTGTACGGTGAAGATGAAGATCAGGGTTACCTGGGTCGTGGCGGCGGTGGCTCCAGCAGTGGTTTGTCGGCTGATACCTCACGCTTGATCGACTCCGAAGTGCGCAGCATCATCGATCAGTGCTACGGCACCGCCAAACAGATCCTCACCGACAATCGTGAGAAGCTCGACGCGATGGCAGATGCGTTGATGAAGTACGAAACGATTGATGCTGAGCAGATCGACGATATTATGGCTGGCCGTACTCCGCGCGAACCGCGCGATTGGGAAGGTGGCTCGGGTACCCCAGGTACTCCGGTGACACCTCCGGATGTTCGTCCGGAAGCCCCGATCGGTGGTCCTGCCGCTGAACACTAAGGCCTGACATGAATTCTGTGCTGTACCCGACCCGGTTGCCTTGCGGCAACCGGGTTCTTGATTTGTCCCGTACGCATGTTATGGGCATCCTCAACGCAACGCCTGATTCCTTCTCCGATGGTGGTCGCTACACCCATCTCGACGCTGCGATACGGCACGCCGAAGCGATGGTTGCTGCGGGGGCTACGTTGATTGATGTGGGGGGCGAGTCAACTCGTCCGGGGGCGCGTGCAGTCTCGCCTACTGAAGAGCTTGAGCGCGTGGCCCCTGTCGTCGAGGCGCTTGGTCGCGAGCTGGACGTCATCATCTCGGTGGATACCTCCACGCCTGCCGTCATTCGTGAAACCGCTCGACTGGGGGCGGGTTTGATCAATGATGTCAGGGCATTGCGCCGTGACGGTGCGCTGGATGCGGCGGCTGCGACCGGGCTCCCGGTGTGCTTGATGCACATGCGTGGCGAGCCGGGTGATATGCAGGATGATCCTCGATATGACGATCTGGTCGCCGAAGTGGGTGCGTTTCTACGCGAGCGGATGGATCAGTGCGTTGCTGCGGGCATTCTTGAAGAGCGCATCATTCTTGATCCGGGTTTTGGTTTTGCCAAAAGCCTCGATCACAATCTGAGCTTGTTCAAGCATATGCATGAATTGCATCTGCTGGGCCGCCCGCTATTGGTGGGTGTCTCGCGCAAGAGCATGATTGGCGGTGCGTTGGGGCGTCCGGTGGGCGAGCGTCTGTTTGGTGGTCTTGCTCTCGCCGCATTGGCGATGACCAAGGGCGCAAGAATTCTACGTGTGCATGATGTGGCCGAAACGGTCGACGTCGTGCGGATGATTGCCGCGGTTGAAGCGGCGCAATAAGAATACGGAGCATCCATGATTACCAAGAAATATTTCGGAACCGACGGCATTCGTGGTCGAGTGGGGCAATTCCCTATCACTCCCGAATTCATGCTGAAACTCGGTTGGGCTGCGGGCATGGCGTTTCGACGTCTTGGCGCCTGCCGCATTCTGGTAGGCAAGGACACGCGTATCTCCGGTTATATGTTCGAATCAGCGCTTGAGGCAGGTCTGTCTGCCGCTGGCGCTGATGTGATGCTGTTGGGGCCAATGCCTACGCCTGCGATCGCGTACCTGACCCGCACTTTTCATGCGGAAGCCGGGATCGTGATAAGCGCTTCGCATAACCCGCACTACGATAACGGCATCAAATTCTTCTCTGGTCAGGGCACCAAGCTGCCCGACGAGATCGAGTTGATGATCGAGGAGTTGCTCGATGCGCCGATGACGGTCGTTGAGTCGGAAAAGCTGGGCAAGGTTTCGCGTATCAACGACGCTGCGGGCCGCTATATCGAATTCTGTAAAAGCAGCGTGCCGACCAGCACCGACTTTGCCGGTCTCAAACTGGTAGTCGATTGCGCTCATGGCGCGACGTACAAAGTGGCGCCAAACGTCTTCCGTGAGCTTGGGGCTCAAGTCACCGTTTTGTCTGCTCAGCCCAATGGTCTGAACATCAACGAAAACTGTGGCTCCACCCACATGGGGGCGTTGCAGGCAGCTGTCCTCGCCGAGCATGCAGACCTCGGCATCGGTTTTGATGGTGATGGCGACCGCGTGTTGATGGTGGATCACACTGGCGCTGTTGTTGATGGTGATGAGTTGTTGTTCATCATCGCCCGTGATCTCCATGCTCGTGGCCGTCTGCAAGGCGGCGTAGTCGGAACGTTGATGAGTAATCTGGGGTTGGAGCTGGCCCTGGCTGACCTGGATATTCCGTTTGTTCGCGCCAACGTGGGCGACCGTTATGTGATTGCGGAGCTTCTGGAACGCAATTGGCAGATCGGTGGCGAGAACTCCGGCCACGTGGTCTGCTTCCAGCACACCACGACCGGGGACGCGATCATCGCTGCGCTGCAAGTGCTCCTTGCGCTGCGTCGCAATGGGGAGAGTCTTGCGCAGTCGCGTCAGGCCCTTCGCAAATGTCCGCAAGTCCTGGTAAACGTCCGGTTCTCGGGCGGTGTTGATCCGGTCACACACCCGGCTGTCAAAGAGGCTTGCGACCGTGTAACGGCAGCCATGGAGGGTCGCGGCCGTGTGTTGCTGCGCAAGTCCGGGACCGAGCCACTGGTCCGTGTGATGGTTGAAGGTGAGGACGAAGTACAGGTTCGCGGTTACGCCGATGAGCTCGCGAAACTGGTTGCTGAAGTTTGCGCCTGATTTCGGCTTGCCAGTGTTGAAAGTGTTGGGTAACATCTGCGCCCACTTTGACCGACGAGGTACAGCATGCGTCGCCCTATGGTAGCTGGTAACTGGAAGATGCACGGTACCCGCGCCAGCGTCGCTGAGCTGATCGAGGGCCTTGCAGAGCAGGTTCTCCCAAGCGGTGTTGATGTGGCGGTGTTTCCGTCGAGCCTGCACGTGATCCCGGTGGTTGAGGGCTTGCAGGGCAAATCAATCTCTGTGGGTGCGCAGAACTGCGCGCACGAAGCAGGGCAGGGTGCATTGACCGGCGAAATTTCGTCGAGTCAGTTGGCTGATGCAGGTTGCAAGCTGGTACTTGTGGGTCACTCGGAGCGTCGCCAGATCATGGGCGAGGGCGATGATGTTCTGATTCGCAAGTTCGCTGCAGCTCAGGCAAGCGGCCTTACGCCGGTGCTGTGTATCGGCGAAACCCTCGAAGAGCGCGAAGCTGGCAAAACGCTTGAAGTGGTCGGGCAGCAGCTCGACAGCGTCATCGTAGCGCTGGGCATCAATGCTCTCGTGAATGCAGTAATCGCTTACGAGCCAGTCTGGGCCATTGGCACCGGGCTGACCGCTTCGCCTCAACAGGCGCAGGACGTGCACGCAGCCATTCGTGCACAGTTGGCGAAAGAGAATGCTGAAGTCGCACAAGGCGTGCGGCTTCTTTATGGCGGCAGCGTGAAGGCGGCCAATGCGGTCGAACTGTTCGGCATGCCGGATATCGATGGGGGGCTCATTGGTGGTGCCTCCCTGAATGCAGCTGAGTTCGGTGCGATTATTCGCGCCGCGGGAAACTGAAAAAATGCTGGAAACAGTCGTAGTCGTTTTTCATCTGTTGGCCGCTCTGGGCGTTGTTGTCCTGGTATTGCTGCAGCAGGGTAAGGGTGCGGACGCTGGCGCGTCTTTCGGAGCAGGTGCATCAAATACTGTCTTCGGAAGCCAAGGTTCCTCTACCTTTCTTAGTAAGTTTACTGGTATACTCGCCGCAGCTTTTTTCATAACCAGCTTGGGGTTAGGTTACTTTGCTAAAGAGAAAGCTCATGAGCTGACTCAGGAAGGTTTGCCAGATCCAGCTGTAATGGAAGTGAAGCAAAAACCGGCAGCAGATGATGTTCCGGTGCTCGAAGGGCAAAAGCCAGCCGTTGTTCCAGCTGACGTACCTCAAGCTCCAGAGCAGAAGTAAGGTTTCAACAGGCAGTGATGTTTGAGGCTGCCAAAGATGTATTGCCGAGGTGGTGGAATTGGTAGACACGCAACCTTGAGGTGGTTGTGCCCATAGGGTGTAGGGGTTCGAGTCCCCTTCTCGGTACCAATTATCAGGAGAGCCCGCTGTTGCGGGCTTTCTTGTAGGTGGAAGGTTACATTGACCCTGAAACGGATCGGTCGTATACTTCCGCCCCAGCTTTGTCGCGGGGTGGAGCAGTCTGGTAGCTCGTCGGGCTCATAACCCGAAGGTCGTCGGTTCAAATCCGGCCCCCGCAACCAGTTTAAGGAGCCCCTTTTAAGGGGCTTTTTGTTAGCTGGACACTTTCAACGCCGCTGTTCGACGGCGTTTCAAGGATGGGCGTTTCGCCCATTTTTTTATTTTGCATAGCATGCACATACATGCACGAGGGGGTTCAGGTGTCGAGCAAGCTAGAAGAGTTGCAGGCCTTGCTGGCCCCGGTGGTCGTGGCCCTGGGCTATGAATGCTGGGGTATTGAGTTTTCGGCTCAAGGTCGCCACTCAATGTTGCGCGTTTATATCGATAAAGAAGGCGGTGTGCTGGTGGACGATTGCGCCATCGTGAGCCGTCAGATCAGCGGTGTTCTTGATGTTGAAGATCCGATCTCCGTTGAATACACCCTTGAAGTTTCCTCGCCTGGCATGGAACGCCCACTGTTCACTATTGAGCAGTTCGCAAAATTTGCCGGTGAACAAGTGAAGATCAAGCTGCGTTCTCCTTTCGAAGGACGACGCAACTTTCAGGGCCTTCTGCGTGGTGTAGAAGAGCAGGACGTTGTGGTGCAGGTAGAAGACCACGAGTTCCTGTTGCCGATCGATATGATCGACAAGGCCAACATTATTCCCACGTTTGACTGATACGTGCCAAATACTGCGGATCCCGCGGATCCAATGGCTTGCGAAAGGCGAGGCGTACGATGAGCAAAGAAGTACTGCTGGTTGTTGAGTCGGTGTCCAATGAAAAGGGCGTTCCGGCAGATGTGATTTTTGAAGCGCTGGAGTTGGCCCTGGCCACCGCGACAAAAAAACGTTTTGAAGATGAAGTTGAGCTGCGTGTAGAGATCAACCGTCAAACAGGTAACTACGAGACTTTCCGTCGCTGGACAGTAGTCGAAGATGAAGATCTTGACGATCCAGCGTACGAGTTGGCTGTCGATCAGGCTCAAGAGAAAAGGCCAGGTGCTGTAGCCGGCGACCTGATCGAAGAAAAAATCGAATCCATCGAGTTCGGCCGTATCGCCGCGCAGACTGCCAAGCAAGTTATTGTGCAGAAAGTTCGCGAAGCCGAGCGTGCGCAAGTGGTTGACGCCTATCGTGAACGATTGGGCGAAATCATTTCCGGCACGGTCAAGAAGGTTACACGTGACAACGTTATCGTTGACCTGGGTAACAACGCCGAAGCGCTGCTGGCTCGTGAAGACATTATTTCCCGCGAAACCTTCCGCGTAGGTGTCCGTCTAAGGGCCCTGTTGAAGGAAATTCGCACAGAAAACCGTGGTCCGCAGCTGATTCTGTCGCGTACAGCGCCAGAGATGCTGATTGAGCTTTTCCGCATTGAAGTGCCGGAAATCGCTGAAGGTCTGATCGAGGTGATGGCTGCCTCTCGTGACCCGGGTTCACGTGCAAAAATCGCTGTTCGCTCCAAGGACAAACGAATCGACCCGCAAGGTGCCTGTATCGGCATGCGTGGTTCGCGAGTTCAGGCTGTTTCGGGCGAACTGGGTGGCGAACGAGTGGATATCGTCCTTTGGGATGACAATCCGGCTCAATTCGTCATCAACGCGATGTCCCCGGCTGAAGTGGCGGCAATCATCGTAGATGAAGACGCCCATGCAATGGACATCGCGGTCGGTGCCGACAACCTGGCTCAGGCCATTGGTCGTGGCGGTCAGAACGTGCGTCTGGCCAGTCAACTGACTGGTTGGACCCTGAACGTAATGACCGAATCGGACATCCAGGCCAAGCAGCAAGCAGAAACCGGCGACATCCTGCGCAACTTCATCGACGAGCTGGAAGTCGACGAAGATCTGGCGCAAGTGCTGGTAGATGAAGGCTTCACCAGCCTGGAAGAGATTGCCTATGTACCGGTGGAGGAGATGCTCAACATCGACGGCTTTGACGAGGAAACCGTCAACGAGCTTCGTGCTCGGGCCAAGGATCGTTTGTTGACCAAAGCCATCGCTACAGAGGAAAAGCTGGCAGACGCCCATCCGGCCGAAGACCTGCTCTCGCTTGAGGGTATGGACAAGGATTTGGCGATGGAACTGGCGGTGCGCGGCGTAATTACCCGCGAAGACCTGGCCGAGCAGTCTATTGACGATCTGCTCGACATCGACGGCATTGATGATATTCGTGCCGGCAAGTTGATCATGGCCGCCCGAGCCCACTGGTTCGAGTAATTAGGCGCGGCCTGAGGAGAGAAGTGCATGACGCAAGTCACGGTGAAACAACTGGCCGATGAGGTCAAAACACCGGTAGAGCGCCTGTTGCAGCAGATGCGTGAGGCAGGTCTGCCGCACACCGCCGCCGAAGAAAAAGTGACTGACAGTGAGAAGCAATCGTTGCTGACTCACTTGAAAAGCAGTCACAAGGCGAAAGTGGAAGAACCACGCAAGATCACGCTGCAGCGTAAAACCACCAGCACCCTGCGTGTTGCTGGCAGCAAAAGCATCAGCGTTGAAGTACGCAAGAAGAAAGTATTCGTGCAGCGCAGCCCGGAAGAAATCGAGGCCGAGCGCAAGCGCGAGCTTGATGAACGTCGCGCCGTAGAAAATGCTGCACGTCAGAAGGCTGAAGAAGAAGCCAAGCGTCGCGCCGAAGAAGAAGCGCGTAATCAGCCTTCAGCGCCAGCACCTGCTGCCTCTGAAGCCGTAGCTGCGCCAGCTCCGGTTGCCCAGCCTGTTCAGGAAGCACCTGCTGCACCTGCTCCGGCACCGGTTGCCGAAGTGCGCAAGCGTGATGAACAGCGTCGCCCGGACAAACCGCGCAGCGATGATCGCAACGCTCGTGGTGGTGACGGCGATCGCAAGAACGCCCCGCATCGCGCCTCTGTTAAAGAGAAAGCGCCAGCGCCACGCGTTGCACCGCGTACCACCGACGAAGAAAGCGATGGCTTCCGTCGTGGTGGTCGTGGCAAGGCCAAGCTGAAGAAGCGTAACGCTCACGGCTTCCAGAGCCCAACCGGTCCTCTGGTTCGTGACGTGAAAATCGGTGAGACCATCTCTGTCGGCGACCTAGCACAACAAATGTCGGTCAAGGCAGCTGAGATCATCAAGTTCATGTTCAAGCTGGGCACTCCGGCCACCATCAACCAGGTTCTGGATCAGGAAACTGCCCAACTGGTTGCTGAAGAGCTGGGCCACAAAGTGACCCTGGTCAGCGACACCGCCCTGGAAGATTCCCTGGCAGAATCGCTGAAGTTCGAAGGCGAGACGTTCTCCCGTGCTCCGGTTGTGACCGTAATGGGTCACGTTGACCACGGTAAGACTTCCCTGCTCGACTATATCCGTCGTGCCAAGGTTGCTGCTGGCGAAGCCGGTGGTATCACCCAGCACATCGGTGCTTACCACGTTGAAACCGAACGCGGCATGGTCACGTTCCTCGATACCCCGGGTCACGCTGCGTTTACCGCAATGCGTGCTCGTGGTGCCAAGGCGACTGACATCGTGATTCTGGTCGTTGCTGCTGACGACGGCGTGATGCCACAGACCATCGAAGCCGTGCAACACGCCAAGGCTGCCGGTGTTCCGCTGGTGGTTGCAGTGAACAAGATCGACAAGCCGGGCGCTGACCTGGACCGCATCCGCAGTGAGCTGTCGGTTCACGGCGTGACGTCCGAAGAGTGGGGCGGTGAAACACCGTTCGTTTCGGTCTCCGCGAAGATGGGTACCGGTGTTGACGAACTGCTCGAAGCGGTACTGTTGCAGGCTGAAGTTCTTGAGCTGACTGCAACGCCTTCGGCTCCTGGCCGTGGTGTGGTTGTTGAATCGCGTCTCGACAAGGGCCGCGGTCCGGTCGCTACTGTTCTGGTTCAGGACGGTACGCTGCGTCAGGGCGACATGGTACTGGTCGGTTCGAACTATGGCCGCGTCCGCGCCATGCTCGACGAGAACGGCAAGCCAATCAAGGAAGCGGGTCCATCCATTCCGGTCGAGATTCTCGGCCTGGACGGTACTCCGGACGCTGGCGACGAGATGAGCGTAGTGGCTGACGAGAAGAAAGCCCGTGAAGTGGCTCTGTTCCGTCAAGGCAAGTTCCGCGAAGTCAAACTGGCCCGTGCTCACGCTGGCAAGCTGGAGAACATCTTCGAGAACATGGGTCAGGAAGAGAAGAAGACGCTTAACATCGTCCTCAAATCTGATGTCCGTGGTTCCCTGGAAGCTCTGCAGGGCGCATTGAACGGCCTGGGTAACGACGAAGTGCAAGTGCGCGTAGTCGGCGGCGGTGTCGGTGGTATCACCGAGAGCGACGCCAACCTGGCGCTGGCTTCCAACGCTGTACTGTTCGGCTTCAACGTGCGTGCCGATGCTGGCGCTCGCAAGATCGTCGAGCAGGAAGGTCTGGATATGCGTTACTACAACGTGATCTACGACATCATCGAAGACGTCAAGAAAGCCCTCACCGGCATGCTTGGCAGCGATGTTCGGGAAAATATCCTGGGTATTGCCGAAGTGCGTGACGTGTTCCGTTCGCCGAAGTTTGGCGCGATCGCTGGTTGCATGGTTGTCGAAGGCGTTGTCTTCCGTAACCGTCCGATTCGCGTACTGCGTGAAGACATCGTTATCTTCGAAGGCGAGCTGGAATCCCTGCGTCGCTTCAAGGATGACGCTTCCGAAGTTCGTGCCGGCATGGAATGCGGTATTGGCGTCAAGAGCTACAACGACGTCAAAGTCGGTGACAAGATCGAAGTCTTCGAGAAGGTCCAAGTGGCTCGCAGCCTCTAAGTCGCGAGCTATAGGAGCCATGGCAGGTCTTCGCATGCAAATGCCGCAGACCCTGTCATGGGCTCAACACGCAACGCCCGGTCCGACATCTGTCAGGCCGGGCGTTTGCCGCTTTCAGACCGCGAGGGTTTCGCCCCCGGTCAGCATCAGGTAGCAAAACATGGCAAAAGAATATAGCCGTACCCAACGCATTGGCGATCAGATGCAGCGCGAGCTGGCTCAACTGATCCGTCGCGAAATCAAGGACCCGCGTGTCGGTCTGGTCACCATCACCGCTGTTGATGTCAGCCGCGACGTGGGTCACGCCAAGATTTTCATGACCGTCATGGGTCAGGACAGCGCAGAAGAAATTTCGCAGACCATCAAGGTGCTGAATTCCGCTGCAGGTTTCCTGCGCATGCAACTGGCCCGTGAAATGAAACTGCGCAGCGTGCCTCAGTTGCACTTCCACTACGACGAAAGCGTCGTGCGTGGTGCGCACCTGTCGGCCCTGATCGAACGTGCTGTTGCCGAATATGGCCAGCATGCCGGTGACGAGCCGCAAAGCACCAAGCCAGCAAGCAACGAGGAATAAGGCGTGGCTCAGGTCAAGCGCATTCGTCGTAACGTCAGCGGGATCATCCTGCTCGACAAACCGCTGGGCTTCACTTCCAACGCAGCCCTGCAAAAGGTGCGTTGGTTGCTCAATGCCGAAAAAGCCGGTCACACTGGCAGCCTCGACCCCTTGGCCAGTGGCGTCCTGCCGCTGTGCTTTGGTGAGGCCACCAAGTTCTCGCAATACCTGCTCGATTCAGACAAGTCCTACGAAACCCTGGCGCAATTAGGTAAAACCACGACCACCGGCGATGCCGAAGGTGAGGTTTTGCAAACGCGCCCGGTGACCGTTGGTCGTGCCGATATCGAAACGGTTTTGCCTGAATTTCGCGGTGAAATCAGTCAGATACCTCCGATGTACTCCGCGCTCAAGCGTGACGGGCAGCCGCTCTACAAGCTCGCTCGTGCCGGGGAAGTAGTGGAGCGTGAAGCGCGTTCTGTTACTATTGCGCGCCTGGAATTGCTCGAAAGTGATGCAGACACTGCACGCTTCTCGGTGGATTGCAGCAAAGGTACATATATACGTACCCTGGTTGAAGACATTGGTGAGAAACTGGGTTGCGGTGCTTATGTCGCGCAACTGCGTCGTACACAAGCCGGACCTTTCAGCTTGACCCAGACGGTCACCCTGGATGAGTTGGAGCAAGTGCACGCCGACGGCGGTAACGAAGCGGTTGATCGCTTCCTGATGCCATCGGACAGCGGTTTGCAGGACTGGCCGTTATTGCAGTTTTCGGAACACAGTTCGTTTTACTGGTTGCATGGTCAGCCGGTAAGAGCACCGGACGCGCCGCAGTTCGGCATGGTTCGCGTGCAGGATCACAATGGTCGCTTCATCGGTATCGGTGAAGTGAGCGAAGACGGGCGGATCGCGCCACGTCGCTTGATTCGGTCAGAATGACCGAACCCCGGGTCATGTGAATGATCCGGGAGAGGATGGCTGTTAACAGGCACGGTCATTCCTCATCTTTTAATACAAGGGTTTGCCCTTGGCCTGTTGAAACCGCTCTTCGGAATGGTTTCCTGATAAAAGGATTGCCCACATGGCACTCAGCGTTGAAGAAAAAGCTCAGATCGTAACCGACTACCAGCAAGCTGTTGGTGACACTGGTTCGCCAGAAGTGCAAGTTGCACTGCTGACCGCCAACATCAACAAACTGCAAGGCCACTTCAAGGCCAACGGTAAAGATCACCACTCGCGTCGTGGTCTGATCCGTATGGTAAACCAGCGTCGTAAGCTGCTGGATTACCTGAAAGGTAAGGACGTTAGCCGTTACAGCGCCCTGATCGGTCGTCTGGGTCTGCGTCGCTAATAACGACTCGGATAGAGGTTGGTTGTCTGTCGTTGTCTTACCGTTTTTCGGTAAGGCTGGCAGGCTCCCAGCCTCTAGTTGTATCTGGACAGTCGTGGGGCCGATTCCCCGCACCGCCCAAGAATTCGCAAGAAACCAGTTCCCCAAGAGCCACAAAGAAGGTAGGAAACCGTGAACCCGGTAATCAAGAAATTTCAATTCGGTCAATCGACCGTAACCCTCGAGACTGGCCGTATTGCCCGTCAAGCTTCGGGTGCTGTATTGGTCACCGTTGACGACGACGTCACCGTACTTGTGACTGTGGTCGGCGCCAAGACAGCAGACCCAAGCAAAGGCTTCTTCCCACTTTCCGTGCACTACCAGGAAAAAACCTACGCTGCAGGTAAAATCCCTGGTGGCTTCTTCAAGCGTGAAGGCCGTCCTTCCGAAAAAGAAACCCTGACTTCCCGTCTGATCGACCGTCCGATCCGTCCGCTCTTCCCGGAAGGCTTCATGAACGAAGTGCAGGTTGTCTGCACCGTCGTTTCCACCAGCAAGAAAACCGATCCGGACGTCGCTGCGATGATCGGTACTTCGGCTGCTCTGGCGATCTCCGGAATTCCTTTTGATGGTCCGATCGGCGCAGCGCGCGTTGCTTTCCACGAAAGCACCGGCTACCTGCTGAACCCGACTTACGAGCAACTCAAGGCTTCGAGCCTGGACATGGTCGTAGCCGGTACCGAAGAAGCCGTTCTGATGGTTGAATCGGAAGCCAAAGAGCTGACCGAAGACCAGATGCTGGGCGCAGTACTGTTCGCCCACGACGAATTCCAGTCGGTGATCAAGGCTGTTAAGGAACTGGCCGCCGAAGCTGCCAAGCCTACCTGGGCCTGGACGCCGAAGCCTGAAGCCACTTCGCTTCTGAGCGCGATCCGCGCCGAGTTCGGCGACGCGATTTCCCAGGCTTACACCATCACTGTCAAAGCTGATCGCTACGCGCGTCTGGGCGAGCTGAAAGATCAGATCGTTGCCAAACTGGCCGTTGAAGAAGGCAGCCCGTCCGCCAGCGAAGTCAAAGCGGCTTTCGGTGAAATCGAATACCGCACCGTTCGCGAAAACATCGTTAACGGCAAGCCACGTATCGACGGTCGCGACACTCGCACTGTACGTCCGCTGAACATCGAAGTAGGCGTTCTGCCGAAGACTCACGGTTCGGCTCTGTTCACGCGTGGCGAAACTCAGGCACTGGTTGTTGCCACTCTGGGTACCGCACGTGACGCGCAGTTGCTCGACACCCTCGAAGGCGAGAAAAAAGACCCGTTCATGCTGCACTACAACTTCCCTCCGTTCTCGGTGGGCGAGTGTGGTCGTATGGGCGGTGCTGGTCGTCGTGAAATCGGTCACGGCCGTCTGGCGCGTCGTTCGGTTCAGGCCATGCTGCCTGCCGCTGACGTGTTCCCGTACACCATCCGTATCGTTTCGGAAATCACCGAGTCCAACGGTTCCAGCTCCATGGCCTCCGTGTGCGGTGCTTCCCTGGCACTGATGGACGCCGGTGTACCGATGAAGGCACCTGTTGCCGGTATCGCCATGGGTCTGGTTAAAGAAGGCGAGAAGTTCGCCATCCTGACCGACATCCTGGGTGACGAAGACCACCTGGGCGACATGGACTTCAAAGTAGCAGGTACCGCTAAAGGTGTTACCGCGCTGCAGATGGACATCAAGATCAAAGGCATCACCGAAGAAATCATGGAAATCGCTCTGGGCCAAGCCCTGGAAGCGCGCCTGAACATCCTCGGTCAGATGAACCAGATCATTGGTCAGTCGCGTACCGAGCTGTCGGAAAATGCTCCGACCATGATCGCGATGAAAATCGACACCGACAAAATCCGTGATGTTATCGGTAAAGGTGGCGCGACCATCCGTGCAATCTGTGAAGAGACCAAAGCTTCGATCGATATCGAAGACGACGGCTCGATCAAGATCTTCGGCGAAACCAAGGAAGCGGCTGAGGCAGCACGTCAGCGCGTTCTGGGTATCACCGCTGAGGCCGAGATCGGCAAGATCTACGTTGGTAAGGTTGAGCGCATCGTCGACTTCGGCGCATTCGTAAACATCCTGCCTGGCAAGGACGGTCTGGTTCACATCTCCATGCTGAGCGATGCTCGCGTTGAGAAAGTGACTGACATCCTGAAAGAAGGCGAGGAAGTCGAAGTGCTGGTACTGGACGTCGACAACCGTGGCCGTATCAAGCTGTCGATCAAAGACGTTGCCGCTGCGAAAGCATCGGGCGTCTGATCTGTAGATTAGCCAGCTACTAAAAAGGGATCCTTCGGGATCCCTTTTTTATGTGTCTAATTAAGTAGTTACTGAACTTTGTTGCAAACTGGGTAAAGCATGCATCTTGCACGCGAAAGTATCGACGAGCGGGCAATCTGCACGATTCTGGAAATCGGCTAATATTGTAAGTTATTGATTTATATAGATATTATCCATCGCTATAAACTGGCACACCGCTTGCGATATATACCAGTAACCCTGCTGCCACTTGCTGGCGCAGTTTCTGAGAAAAACAGGAGTTACTCGTATGAAGAAGTTCGCTATTGCTGCTGCCACCGCTACTGCACTGACTCTGACTATGGCCAACGCTGCCTTCGCTCAGACCGCCGCTACCCCAATGGTCGTAGCTGCTAACACCACTACTCAAGAAGTTAAACAAGACACTTCTGACACCTGGATCACCACCAAGGTTAAAGCTGATCTGCTGACCGAAAAAGGCATCCCAGGTTCGGACATCAAGGTAGAAACCAAGAACGGCGTGGTTTCCCTGTCCTCCGAGGTTAAAGTAACCGAAACTCAAAAAACTACAGCTGTTGCCATCGCCAAGAAAATCAAAGGCGTTAAAGGCGTCACAGCTGAAGCTCTGAAAGCTGAGTAATCAGACATTCATCGCTGAACGAGTAAAGGGATTGGCGGGTAACCTGGATGGGTAACCGCTGATTCTGGAAAGGTTCATGCGAAGGACCACAAGGATGTGGTCATTAAAAGCCCCGGCGGAAACGTCGGGGCTTTTTCTATTGGTGTGGCCCTACTCGACGTGGGACCGGCTTTAGCCGGGAAGGCAGCATTCAGAGCGATACAAATGCGACGGCTGTGCGGGCCTCTTCCCGGCTAAAGCCGGTCCCACGTCTGAACGCGGTATTCCCTAATTCCCCCGCTTGCTGTCGATCCTTACCAGTCGACCGCCCTCAAAGCGCAGGTACTGATACATGCCGTGGTCCGGTCCATAGATCCACTCTTCGATCTTCACCTCTTCAGACCGGCGATAATTGCCGCTGAAGGTCTCCTTGGAGCCTATGACTTCCTGGCTCACGGGAGCGCCGCACTTTTGCTGTACTTCAAACGCACGATCACCGGCGCTGATGAGCTGACTGCCGCAGCGCAAGGTGGAAGCCTGAGCCGAAGCGCAAACCGCGAACAAGACGAAGCATGCAATCAAAGGGGTACGCATAGTTACTCACTGTCCAGATGCAGTGGGCTGATCACGCTGCCATCTTTCTCTGCCTGACCAAGCCTGGCATCGACAAAATAGACGCGCTCGTCTTCGAGCTTACCCTTGTCCACAAGGTAATCCTTGATGCTGCTTGCACGGTTCTGCCCGAGTTCGCGCAACAGTACCTCGTTGCCGCTCCAGAACTGAATAATCTCGGAACGCATCTTGTTGGAACGCTCCTCCTTGCCCAGGTCCGCCCATTGCGCTGGCGGCTGCTTTTTCAGGCGTGCGCGGTAAATGCCTTCCAGCATCGGAGCTTTTTCGCTGTCAGGCACATCAACCATGGCCGCTCTGGCCGGAACCTTGTCGCCGCGGCGCTGAAGGATCTTGTAGTACGTGTATTGGTATTCGCGTTCAAGACGCTGCTGGGCGAGGAACGGGCCATCGCTGCTCGCCGCACTGGTGCCTTCAATCTCAAGACGCAGGGTAGGGCGTTCTTTGAGGGCTGCTGCGAGCTTATCCAGTGCTTTCTGGGTGTCCGGGCTCAGTTCGGTGGCTCCGGGCGCGAACCTTATGCTGCTCAAGTCCTCAGAGCCTCCGCCGCCGACCAATCCGCCAATGAACTTGAACGGCGATGCCGCGGCACGGACAACAAGATTACGCAGGGTCTGCCAGACAATCGGCATGACGCTGAACTGGGGGTTATTCAAATCCCCGGAGACCGGCAGCTCAATGGAAATCTTGCCGTCCACGTCTTTGAGCAGCGCCACTGCCAGTCGCAATGGAAGATTGACGGCGTCTGGGCTATCAACCTTCTCGCCCAGTTCCAGCTGCTCGACCACAACCTTGTTTTGAGCCAGCAGCTGGCCTTTGGTGATCTTGTAATGCAGGTCCAGATTGAGTCGACCCTTGCGGATGCGATACCCGGCGAACTTGCCCGAGTACGGCGTCAGTGTGGTCAGTTCCACGCGTTTGAAGCTGGTGGCGATGTCCAGCGCAGACATCGGGTCAAATGGGTTCAGGCTGCCTTTGATCGTGACCGGCGCATACCTGTCCACTTTGCCGTTGACGTCGACCGTGGCAGGGCTGGATTGGCGATTATCCAGCGTGCCGATACGCCCATTGAGTTGCTGAACCGCGGTGGCGAAGTTCGGTGTAAGGCTGAAGTCAGCAAAGTTGGCTGAACCGTCATTGATATTCACTTCGCCGATACGAATGCCCAGCGGCTTTTCCTTGGGGGCTGAAGCACTGGTCTTGGCGACTGGCTTTTTGTCTGCCGGTTGCGGGATCAGCAGGTCATCGATATTGGTCGTCCGGTCATTATTGATCATGAAGCGCGCATAAGGCTGCTCCAGATTGACCCTGGCAATGTTCAGACTGTCGCCGTGCTCGTAATTGAGGCCTTCCAGCGTGAGCTTTTGCCACTTGAGGAAGTCACGTTTTTTCTGCGTATCCAACGTGTGCAACTGTTCAACTTGCGCCTTGCCATTGATAGTGAACGCCAGTGGTTCGGTGCTTTTAAGGTTGACCGCCAGATTGCTCCCCAGCATGCCGCTGCGCAGTTCAAGCTGAATGAACGGGCTGATGTAAGCCTGAGCCACACGTAGATCGATGTCTTTGGTGGTGACCTGCAGCTTTGCGCTGACCGGGTTCAGATTGACATCGCCCGCAGCGGTAAGCTTGCCCTGCTTGCCCACGCCGGTATCGAGCTTCAGGGTAAACGGTGATTTGTTCAGGCTGTCGAAGTTTTGCATGTCCAGATTCAACGGGCCCACGTCCAGCGCGACCGGCTCTTTCTGGCTGCGGTCTGCAAGGTGGACCTGGTAGTCACGCAGTTGCACGTCTTTGAGCAGCACTTGCCATGGCTTGGAAGCGGCCGCTGGTTTGGCAGCAGTTGGTTGAGCATCGGCCGTGGCGGGTGCCGGTGCAGCCTTGTCGTCCACCGCAGGTTTCGCGTCAGGTGCGGCGGCTGATTTGGCAGCAGGTTTGGTGGGCTGACTCGCGAACAGCTTTTGCCAGTCAAGCTGACCATCTGCTTCCAGCGCTGCCCAGGTTTCCAGCCGGTTACTGCGGACCTTGCCGACCGTGACTAATTGTTTAGCCAGATCGACGGAGCTCTCGGTGACGTCAAGGCGCTGCAAGCGCGCCAGTGGACGTCCATCCGGAGCGTCGATGGCGAACGGCGCAATGCTTAGCGCGGTGTCGGTCAGCTTGAATTCGGTTTCTTTCGAAAGATTGAGCGAATAGGCGGTGCTGAAATTGAGTACGCCGTCTTTCAACACCAGTGGCAGCGCGTCACGCACGTAAGGCCACCAGAGCTTCATCTTGCTGTCAGTGACTTTCAAAGTGCCTTGTGAGGTGATTGGAATCAGGCTTATACGTCCGACCCAATCAATCTGACCGCCATCCGGGCCTGCGGCGACCAGTGTCATATCCGCATTGTCTTCAGGCAATGTGCTGAGGTTTTTCAGCTCAAAGTTCAGTTTGTCGTAAAGGAACTCAATGGGTTCGCCAGGGCGCATGTCTTTAAAATGCACGTAACCGTCGGCCAGCTTGATCTCGTCGATACGCAGCGGGAAAGGCTTGCTGGCCGGTTCATCGGCGGCAGCGGGTTCACTCGGCGGCAGCTTGAAAAGCTGAGTCAGGTTCAGCGCGCCGTTTTTATCGAACAACAGCTCTGTCTTGGGCTTGACCAGCTCAATGGCCTGCAAATGCAGGGCGCGGGTCCATAGGCTATCGATCTGCAGATCGGCGTAAAGCTTTTCAAAAGCAATCTGTTCTTTGCCCGGCGCGCCGATATTCAGGCCCCACAGGGTCAGCTTCAGGCTGTAGGGATTGAACTCAATACGCTCCAGTCGTGCCGGAACGGTGGAATACTTCTCCAGTTGCTGGTTGGCAATGCGCAAACCAACACCGGGCAAAATCAGAAAGCCCAGAACGTTATAGAGTCCGAAAACGACCAGCAGGGTACCAATCGTGCGTATCAATCCTTTGGACATGTGAGGCATCGTCTCTCTTTATCGGACTTTATGGGAGCTCCTTGGAGTATGGCATGCCAATCTGGTTCCGAAGGCACCGCCTCTCCATGTCGTAGGATATTTCCCTAAACTCTGTACGGTGATCAGAGGTGCAAGATCAGGGTCTTCAGCGGTGGCTGATTGTCCATTGAGGGAAAGTCCACAGCGGGCGGCATGACCTGCCAATCGCGGACCGGCCGCCCGCTCTTGGTGGCGCAGCGCAATACCTGCTCGCGCCAATCATCCATGCTGACTTTTGCCAGGTTATTGCAGCAGATCAATACGCCATCTTCGGCGGTGGTCAGCAGCGCAGGCTTGAGCAGGCTTTGATAATCACGCAGCAAGTCCACTGTGCCGAAAGCGCTTTTCGCCCATGCGGGTGGGTCGAGCAGGACCAGATCGTACTGGCGCTGCTCAAGCTTCACGTAATCGGGCAGTTTGTGACCGCGTCGCTGGGTGACGGGCAGACCTGCCAACTGACGGATTGCTGGGAAGTAGTCGGACTGGATGAACGACATACCCGGCAGGTGCGGATTAAGTGCGCCGTTTTCACGACCGACTGCCAGGTTGCCTTCCGCGAAGTCCAGGTTGCACACCTCGCTGGCACCGCCCGCCGCCGCACTCAGGCCAACACCGCAGGTATACGCAAACAGGTTGAGCACGCTTTTGCCTTTACTGTGCTGCTTGACCCAACCCCGAGTGTTGCGCAGGTCAAGAAACAACAACGGATCTTGCCCGGCATGTCGCCCACGCACGCGATAATTGAGGCCCCATTCGTGGCCGATCAAGTCTTCCAGTGCTGCGGGTTCGGCTTTGTAGACGGCGTCTTCGCGATCAATCCGCGAGTTACCTTGGGAGCGGTCGTTGTAAACCAGCAGGAAATCCAGGCCCAGCCGGGCGTTTACGGCAGCGTGCAGCTCAAGCAATACGTCGCGCTCAAGGCGCGTATGGAAACTCTGCACCAGCAATTGCGGACCGTAGCGGTCGATGGTCAGGCCGCTGGCGCCTTCCTGGCTGCCGTGGAACAGCCGATAACAATCCGTACCTTGCTGATGCAGTTCGGCGAGCAGAGGTTGACGGTTATCGAGGGCGACACTAAGCGCCTGAATCAAGGAAGACATGCAAAGCGCCTTGGCTGGATGTAGGCGCGGCAGTTTATCAGGTCAGGCCTGATGTCAGGTTGTGAATGCAATACCAGCGGGATCTGCGCAAGACGTGGGACCTGCTTTAGCCGGGAAGGCGGCATTTGTTTCGATACACATTTGGCGGATGTACCGGCCTCTTCCCGGCTAAAGCCGGTCCCACGTCAGCTAGCAAGGTCTTCCACAGGGATCGCATTCCAATGCAGCCACCTGTGGAGGTTTTGATTACCGCGCCAACGCCAGCGCCACGCCTTGGCCACCACCAATACACAAAGTCGCGAGGCCTTTTTTCGCGTCGCGCTTGATCATCTCGTGCAGCAGGGTGACCAGCACGCGGCAGCCTGATGCGCCAATCGGGTGGCCCAACGCAATGGCTCCGCCGTTGACGTTGACCTTCGCCATGTCCCAACCCAGCTCTTTACCGACGGACAATGCCTGTGCGGCAAAGGCTTCGTTAGCTTCGATAAGCTCCAGTTGCTCAATCGACCAACCGGCTTTATCCAGGCAGCGACGGGTCGCACTGACCGGGCCGATGCCCATGATTGCCGGGTCAACACCGGCATTGGCATAGGCGGCAATGCGCGCCAGTACGGGCAAGCCCAACTCCGCAGCCTTGGCCGCACTCATCAGGATTACCGCAGCCGCGCCGTCGTTCAGCGAAGAGGCGTTACCCGCCGTCACCGAACCGTCCTTCTTGAAAGCGGGTTTGAGTTTGCCCAGTGTTTCAGCGGTGGTGCCTGCGCGCGGTTGCTCGTCGGTTGCGAAGGCCACAGGGTCGCCTTTGCGCTGAGGGATCAGAATCGGCGTGATCTCATCAACGAAGCGTCCACCCTCAATCGCAGCAACGGCTTTCTGCTGAGAGGATGCGGCGAACGCATCCTGAGCTTCGCGGCTGATTTCGTACTTGTCAGCCAGATTTTCCGCCGTGATGCCCATGTGATAGTCGTTGAAGGCATCCCACAAACCATCGCTGATCATCGTATCCACCAGCGTGCTGTGCCCCATGCGCAGACCGGTTCGTGCGCCCGGCATAACGTAGTTGGACAGGCTCATGTTTTCCTGGCCGCCTGCAATGATCACCTCGGCGTCGCCACAGCGAATCGCCTGGGTTGCCAGGTGCAGTGCCTTAAGGCCCGAGCCGCAGACTTTATTGAGGGTCATCGCCGGAACCGCAAAGGGCAGGCCTGCCTTGATCGCTGCCTGGCGCGCCGGGTTCTGACCGGCGCCGGCCGTGAGCACCTGCCCCATGATCACTTCATCGACCTGCGCACCATCGAGTCCAGTCTGCGTCAGAAGCTGGCGAATAACCGCTGCGCCCAGATCGACTGCGTAAACATTCGCCAGTGAACCCTGGAAGCTTCCGACAGCGGTACGAGTAGCGGCAACGATAACGACGTCTTGCATGGCGCAGATCCTCACTTTTATTGGTTTACCTCAGGCACGGAGCAGATGGCCTGACGGGCTGTGATAGAAGGCTTTCGATAGAAGAGAATACATGTTGGCACAGAAGGCGGTTCAGCTTCCAACCGAGAACTGCCCGGTCCGATTCTGCGATTACAGCCCCATCCGCCGCCGCGCTCGATGAATCGACCCGTTGCGAACCGCCCAGCGCAACACCGGCGCGCTGCGCTTTACGCTTGCGCGGATCATGCGTCGCTGGAGCGGGGTTTGCTGCACGCCCAGCATCTCACTCGCCCAGTTCGGTAACAGATCAATGCCCGCCTGCATCATCAGTGCGCCCATGGGCTTGGCCAGCAGGCTTGGCGCGGGTGCGTTCAGCAGGATGCGCAGCACTTCCCGGCTGCGCTCGTCGCACAGTAATTGAGGGCGTATCTGTTGCAGATAATCGGCAATGGCCTGGGCAGAGCGGGGCACGTTCCTGGCGCCGAGACGTTCTGCAATCACGGCGGTTTCGTCGTAGTACTTATCCTGATCGGCGAGGGAAAGTTCGGGATTGAGGTAACGAAGATGCGCCGCGAGGAAGTTGCTGACTTCAGCTACGTGTACCCATGTCAGCAAATCCGGGTCGCTTGCGGCATAAGGTCGGCCGTCCGGCGCGGTGCCGGTGACCTGTAAATGGATGGTCCGGACTTTATCGATCAACCAGTTGGCGTCATGGGTAGAGCCAAACGTTGTGCCCGAAATAAATTGCCCGGTGCGCCGCAGCCGGCCGAGCATGTCCTGGCGAAAGTTGGAGTGATCCCAAACCCCCGCCAACGCCAGGGGATGCAAGGCTTGCAGCATCAGAGCGCTGATACCGCCAATCAACATGGAAGGAAAATCGCCATGGACTTGCCAGCAGATGGCGTCCGGCCCGAACAAACCCGGATCGCCCTTGGGATTTTCCAGATCGAGTTGGCCGAGGGATAAGCCTGTCAGGCTCATGACCTGGGTTTCGATACGACTGCGGATGAATTCCATGGGGTCTCATTAGGCAAAACACAGCAATTCCGGTCGCATGTGGCCTGTAGGAGCCAACTTGTTGGCGAGGCGGTGTGTCAGGTGTATTACCTCGCCAACAAGTTGGCTCCTACAAGTCCGGGATGCGCCATGTATGCCGACCATGCCCCGCTTCGCCCTTTGATTCAAGTCTTGTCAACGATGCAGTAGATATCTGTTACCTAAGCTCACTAAATACCCCGGAGATAGGCCTGTTCCGACAGACTTCTCCCTTTCCTCTGAGTGAAGTTTCCTAGAAAATCCTGACCCCTTGCGTGGGTGGATTTTGCTCTCTAGGCTGCGCCGGTCACTGCTCATCAGTGATCGGGTTTAGCAGCCTGAGAAGAGAAGCCACGCATGAATACCGCTTATGGCGGCTTTGCGTGGGGCACTTTCGAGTGCGCCGGTTCTGGCTATCTTCCCGGTCTGCTAACCCGCGACAAAGCCGCCACCCTCAATCGTTTAGCAGCGATTGTCCGGTGGCCCCATAAGGAAGAAAGCCATGAAAAAAGTAACACCGGATCCACCAGACATTTCCCTCGAACAATCTTTATTGCACATCAGCGAACTCCTGCGTTGCGCTGCCGCGACGGCGTACGAATCAGGCGACAGCCTCAACGGCCCGAAACGTGACCTGGCGTTTTCGGTGGTGCATTTGATTGGCATGGCCAGGACTGAACTGGATCGGTCGTTGGCGCGGGTTGAGGCGCACTGAGCCCGGCGCAGGAAGCAAACTTACGACGTGGGACCGGCTTTAGCCGGGAAGAGGCCAGTACAGTTGACACATTTGTATTGTTAGAAAGACCGCTTTCCCGGCTAAAGCCGGTCCCACGTCGTACATCTGCTTGCAGGCGTAAAAAACAAAACCCGCCGTCTCTTGCGAGAACAGCGGGTCTGGGTATTGCTTGAGGCCAATCAGCCGCGGTGACGGCCGCGGAAGTAGTTGATCAGACCTTGAGTCGAAGCATCATCGGCTGGCTTTTCGGTGCCGCCAGTCAGGCGTTGGTAAACGGCTTTACCCATTTCCTTGCCCAACTCCACGCCCCATTGGTCGAAGGCATTGATGCCCCAGACCACGCTCTGCACGAACACCTTGTGTTCATACATCGCCACCAGCGCACCCAGGCGACGAGGGCTGATGCGCTCGACCACCAGGGTGTTGCTCGGACGGTTGCCCGGAATGACCTTGTGCGGTGCAAGCTTCTGCACGTCTTCTTCGCTCAGGCCTTTGTCGCGCAGTTCGGCTTCGGCTTCGGTGCGGGTCTTGCCGATCATCAGGGCCTGGCTCTGGGACAGGCAGTTGGCGTATAGCCACTGATGGTGATCGGACACCGGGTTGAAGCTGACGATCGGCACAATGAAATCTGCCGGAATCAGCTGGGTGCCTTGATGCAGCAATTGATGATAAGCATGCTGGCCATTGCAACCTACGCCGCCCCAGATCACCGGGCCAGTGTCAGTCAGCGCAGGCGTACCGTCCTGACGGACGCTCTTGCCGTTGGATTCCATGTCCAGCTGTTGCAGGTGCTTGGTGATGTTACGCAGGTAGTGGTCGTAAGGCAGGATCGCGTGGCTCTGCGCGCCCCAGAAATTCCCGTACCAGACGCCCAGCAAACCCAGCAGCACAGGCATGTTCTGCTCGAAATCTGCGTTCAGGAAGTGTTGATCCATGGAGTACGCGCCGGACAACAGTTCCTTGAAGTTGGACATGCCGATGGCCAGCGCAATCGGCAGACCAATAGCCGACCACAGCGAGTAACGACCGCCGACCCAGTCCCACATCGGGAAGATGTTTTCTTCGCGGATGCCAAATGCCACGGCCGCTGCGTTGTTGCTCGACACGGCGATGAAGTGACGATACAGCTCGGCCTCGGAACCGCCTTGTGCCAGATACCAGGCACGCGCCGCAGTGGCGTTCTTGAGGGTTTCCAAGGTGGTGAAGGTCTTCGACGAAACGATAAACAGCGTCGTTTCAGCACGCAGCTTCATGGTCAGCTCGTGGAACTCACTGCCATCGATGTTCGCCAGATAGTGACAGCGCACGCCTTTCTGCGCGTAGGACAGCAGCGCTTCAGACACCAGCTCGGGGCCGAGGAACGAGCCACCGATGCCGATGTTCACCACGTCGGTGATCGGCTTTTCGCTGTAACCGCGCCACAGGCCATCGTGAATACGGCCGACCAGATCAGTCATCTGGTTCAGCACTTTGTGTACTTCAGGCATCACGTTGACGCCGTTGACCTGCAGTTTGTCGCCAACCGGGCGGCGCAGCGCGGTGTGCAACGCCGGGCGACCTTCGGAGGAGTTGACCAGTTCGCCGTCGTATTGCGCCTTGATGGCATCTTTGAGGCCCACTTCGTTGGCCAACTGGACCAGCAAGTCACGGGTCTCTGCGTTGATCAGGTTTTTCGAGTAATCGAGAAACAGTCCGCAGCTGCTGAGGGTGAATTGGTCGAAACGCTGCGGGTCAGCATTGAAGGCTTCGCGCATGCTGAAATCCTGCATGGCTTGGCGGTGTTGGTTGAGCGCCTGCCATGCGGGCAGGGCGGTCACATCAGAAGGGGTGCGGTAGTACGCCATCGCTGCGGGTTTCCTTGTACTTGGAACTGGCTAAACACTGAAAGCGAAGATAAGCAGACTTTTTAATCGTGGCACCAAGACTAAACATTATGTGCGGCTGTGTCTGCGCCTGAACTGCTCGGTGCCCGGTACTATTTCACATGTTGCTGTCTGTTGGATGAACAGACGCAATGAAACCGGTACGAATAGGGCATTGCGGGGGTGGCTAAGTTCATTGCCCCGGCACGTAGCTGTTCAGGGTTGGAATGCAATCTCTTGTGGGAGCGGTGCTTGCCCGCGATAAGGCTGGACGTGATTCACGTGAATCGCGGTGCCCTTATCGCGGGCAAGCACCGCTCCCACAGGACCTTTGTTTCCTGCACGGCGTAGCGGTGTCAGGAAAGCCGACAAGCTCAGTGCTGCTCCCGATTCAAATGCAGGTTATCAATCAATCGGGTCTTGCCCAGAAACGCTGCCGCCAGAATCACCAGATCGCTGTCTTGCTCAGTCGCAGGCTTCAGGCTGGTGGCTTCGCGGATTTCCAGATAATCAGGTCGCAACCCCGCTGCTTCAAGCTGGCGCTTACCGGCGTCCAGCAAGGTAACGAAGTTTTTGTCGCCATTATCAACTGCTGCGCCGATTTGCTGGATGACCTTGTAAAGCACAGGCGCGGTCGCGCGCTGTTCTTCATTGAGATAACCGTTACGCGAGGACAGCGCCAGGCCGTCTTCGGCGCGCACGGTCGGCTCGCCAATGATCTGGATCGGCATGTTCAGGTCGCGAACCAGCGCACGGATGACCGCCAGTTGCTGAAAGTCTTTTTCGCCGAACACGGCCAGATCAGGCTGAACCATGTTGAACAGCTTGCTGACAACCGTCGATACGCCATCGAAATGGCCGGGGCGACTGGCACCGCATAGACCTTCGGAAATAACCGGCACGCTGACCACGGTCTGATCCGCCATGCCATGGGGATACATCTCTTCGACATTGGGCGTGAACAGCAAGTGACAGCCTGCTTCGAGCAGTCTTTCCTGATCGGCAGCCAGGGTACGAGGGTAGGTCGCCAGGTCTTCGTTGGGCCCGAACTGCATCGGATTGACGAAAATGGTCGCCACTACAAAGTCAGCGCGTTGTGCGGCTTTGGTGACCAGTGCCGCATGGCCGCTGTGCAGGTTGCCCATGGTCGGCACCAGGCCGATCCGTTTGCCTTCACTGCGCGCACGAGCGACAGCAGCGCGCAGTTCGCGTACGGTTTTTACTGTGTTCATGCGGAGAATCCGTGTTCAGTGCCGGGGAAGCTGACGTCTTTGACGGCGCTGACATAGGCGCGGAATGCGGCCTGGATGTCAGGTTGGCCGACCATGAAGTTCTTTACGAACTTGGGCACGCGTCCGGTAATGGAAAGGCCAAGCATGTCATGCATGACAAGCACCTGGCCGTCGGTGGCGCTGCCCGCACCGATACCGATGACCGGGATCTTCACGGCATGGCTGATTTCCTGAGCCAGTTCGCTCGGCACGCATTCCAGCAGAAGCATCGCCGCACCGGCCTGTTCAAGGGTAATGGCGTCTGCTCGCATCTGGCGCGCCTGGGTTTCCAGACGCCCCTGGACCTTGTAACCACCGAGCACATTGACCGATTGCGGCGTCAGGCCCATGTGCGCACAGACCGGGATACCACGGTCTGCCAGCAGCCGAATCGACTCGGCCAGCCATGCCGCGCCTTCAATCTTGACTATGTGCGCACCGGCTTGCATCAGCGCAGCGCTGTTGGTGTAGGTTTGCTCAAGGGTGGCGTAGGACATGAAGGGCAGGTCAGCCATGATCAACGCGCCCTGGTTGCCACGTTTGACGCAGGCAACGTGATAAGCCATGTCGGCCGTGGTCACTGGCAGTGTGCTGTCATGTCCCTGCAGGACCATGCCCAACGAGTCGCCGACCAGCAGCACTTCGACGCCTGCTTCGCTGGCGGCATGGGCAAAGGTCGCGTCATAGCATGTCAGCATGGTGATCTTTTCACCTTTCTGCTTGAGAGCCTGCAACGACGTTACGGTGATATCTGGCATGGAAAAGTCCTCTGTCAGGCGCGGTGAATACGACGGCGAGCAGCGCGTGAGATTCATCCGGTTCAAGCAGGTACACCGTCGTGTGCGGTGTTTGAAAGCAGCCTGCTTGCGCCCATAAGCCAGCGATCAGGCTGGCGGGACGCCTATCTTCGTGACGAGGGGGGATTAAGTCAATTGTCGGTTTTAACGATTCAACTGCCGTTTGAGCGGTGTGTTACCGGGCGCTTGGCTATTACGCCTGAGGCACCAAACGCTCAATGCCTTCAAAGGGGCAGCGGGTCAGCAATTTGCTCAGGGAGCGGCCGTCGGCCAGTTGCAAATCGGGCGCAAGTTCGGCCAATGGGTAGAGCACGAAAGCCCGGGCCTGCATGTGGTAATGCGGCACTTTGAGACGGGGTTCGTCGATCAATCGCTCACCGAATACCAGAATGTCCAGGTCCAGTGTCCGCGGCCCCCAGCGCTCGGTGCGTTCACGGCCTTGATCCAGTTCGATAGCCTGTAGCGCGTCAAGCAGGGCAAGCGGTTCGAGGGTGGTGTCCAGCGCTGCAACTGCGTTGGTGTAACGCGGCTGATTGGGCAGCAGCGAGTCGCTTACATAGAAGGAAGAGACGCCGACCCACTGGCTCTGCGGCAACCTGGCCAATGCCCTGATGGCATGGCGCAGTTGCTCGGCGGGGGCAGCCAGGTTACTGCCCATGCCTATATAGACGCGTTCCACGTGTTACTCGCCCGATGCGGCCGGTTCGCCACCGGCACGTTTGCGTTTGGTGCCACTGCTGCGGCGACGTTTGCGCGGGGCACCCGCTTCGGGCTTGCTGCCGAGTTCGCTGATCATGGTGCGACGTTCGCTGTCGTTGGCGTCCTGATAGTCAGTCCACCATTCGCCCAGACCATCGGTTTCTTCGCCTGCACTTTCACGCAACAGCAAGAAATCGTAACCGGCCCGGAAGCGTGGATTGTCGAGCAGCAGGTCGGCGCGCTTGCCGGAGCGGCGCGGCAGACGTTCCTGCATGTCCCAGATTTCCCGGATCGGCATGGTGAAGCGCTTCGGAATCGCAATACGCTGGCACTGCTCGATGATCAGTTCGTTGGCCGCTTCCTGCATGGCAGGGATTGGCGGCATACCGCGTTCCTGCAGGCGCAGCACTTTGGCTGGCAGCGCAGGCCACAGCAGAGCAGCGAACAGGAAGGCCGGTGTCACCGGTTTGTTCTGCTTGATACGCAGGTCAGTGTTGGCCAGTGCCTGGCTGATCAGCGTATGGGTGTAGGTCGGACGGTATTCCAGAGCCTTGGCGCTGGCCGGGAACAGCGGGTCAAACAACTCCAGGTCCACCAGCATTTCGAAGGTGGGTTCCGCGTAACCTGAGAGGAACAGCTTGAGCACTTCTTCGAACAGGCGTGCCGACGGAATATCGCGCAGCATCGGTGCCAGGGGACGAATCGGCGTGGCGCTGTGCTTCTCGATGCCGAAGTCCAGCTTGGCGGCGAAACGCACCGCACGCAGCATGCGCACCGGGTCTTCCTTGTAACGCTGCTCCGGATCGCCAATCAGGCGGATCAGGCGGTTGCGGATGTCGTGTACGCCGTTGGCGTAGTCGAGGATGCGCTCGCTAACCGGGTCGTAATACAGGGCGTTGATCGTGAAGTCGCGGCGCTGGGCGTCGTCTTCAAGGGTGCCGTAAACGTTGTCGCGCAGAATCCGGCCGCTCTCGTTACGCGAAGACTGATTGCTGTCCTCTTCCTCATCATCTTGCGGATGATTGGCACGGAACGTCGCGACTTCGATGATTTCACGACCGAAGTGGATGTGAACCAGCTTGAACCTGCGGCCAATGATGCGGGCATTGCGGAATTCGGCACGCACCTGCTCCGGCGTGGCGCTGGTGGCGACGTCGAAATCCTTGGGCGTGATGTTCAGCATCAGGTCACGAACGCAGCCGCCGACCAGATAAGCCTGATAGCCCGCATTTTGCAGGCGCTCGACGATATTCACCGCATAACGGCTGAATTGGCCGCGTTGCAGCGAGTGTTGGCTGCTGTTGAGCACTTCAGGCGTGCTGCGGATATGTTGCTGCGGTTTACGCAGTGGAGTACGAAATGACTGGAACAGCTTCTTCAGCATGGGATGCACTGTTTGAAGGAATATTCGGCCAAAAACAAAGAATGACCGCATGATGGGCGGGGATTCTAGCATTTAGTCAGGGGATGGTGTAGGAAGCTGCGCGATGGCGTTTTGGCTGGCGCATTACCGGTGGCG
>NZ_JACONW010000042.1 GCF_014357575.1 Pseudomonas folii
ACGTCGTTAACATCAGATGGCGAGCAAATATTGAATCCCGCCCAGGCGAAGCCTTACCGGCGTTGGATCAGATTCACCCACGCTGCCAAAGCGCGTAATACACCTGCCCGGCTTTCTTCTCCCGGTGCAGACGCCAGCTACCCGGCAAACCGGTGGTCGATGGCGGGGTTTCGCTTTCGGTGTAGATCCAGGCGTTGTCCGCCAGCCAGCCGTGGGATTCCAGCAGCGCGCAGGCCGAGGCCAGCAGATTCTGGTGGAACGGCGGGTCGAGGAACACCACGTCGAATGGCTCGGCGGTCTGGGTTTCCAGATGGCGCAGCGAGTCGGCCTGTGTGACCTGGCCAGTGGTGCAGTTCAGCATGCTCAGGTTCTGGCGCAGGCTCGCGATGGCTGCGGCACTGTTGTCCAGTGCCAGGCCCTTGCTGGCGCCACGGGACAGCGCTTCGAAAAACAGCGCGCCGCTGCCGGTGAAGACATCCAGCACCTTGGCGCCAGCGATGTCCATCGCCAGCCAGTTGAACAGCGTTTCGCGGACACGATCCGGCGTCGGGCGCAGACCGGGGGCGTCGGGGAAGGTCAGCTTGCGACTGCCCCATTCGCCACCAATGATGCGCAGTTGACCCAGGCCGTTATGGCCCTTCGGGCGTGGATTGGCCATTAATGCTCCGGGACCCCAAGAGGGCGTTCAGCAGGTTTGTCGGTGGGCGGCGGCAGCGGCTTCTGCGCTACGGTCGGCCCGGCGGTGACGATGACCATCTTGTCAGCGCTCAAGTGCTTGTTCATTACCTCTTTGACTTGCTCCACGGTCACGCTTTGCGACTGGGTCATGAAGTCTTCGAGGAACGTCAGCGGCAAGTCGTAGAAGCCGATAGCGCCCAGTTGCGCAACGATGGACGAGTTGCTCGCCGCAGTCAGCGGGAAGCTGCCGGCCAGTTCGCGCTTGGCGTCGTCCAGTTCTTTTTGGGTGGGGCCGTTGGCAAGAAAGTCGCGGACGATGTCCTGCACCAGCTTCAGGGTGTTTTCGCTCAGTTCGGCACGGGTCTGCAGGCCGATCATGAACGGACCTTGGGTCTGCATTGGCGTGAAGCCCGATGACACACCGTAAGTCAGGCCGCGCTTTTCACGGACTTCAGTCATCAAACGGCTGCCGAAGCCACCGCCTCCGAGTACCGAATTGCCCAACGACAGCGCCGCGTAGTCAGGATCGTTACGCTTGATGCCCAATTGCGCCAGCATCAGGTGAGTCTGCTTGGAAGGAAACTCGATGTGCGTTTCGCCAGCCTTGGGTTCGGCAGGGGTTGGCAACTTGGCCAGTGCCGGGCCTTTAGGCAGCGATGCCGAGACTTGCGCAGCGATCGCCTGAGCTTCGTCGCGGGACAGATCGCCCACCAGCGCAATTACCACGTTGCCAGCTGCATAAGCCTTGGCGTGAAACGCTTTGAGCTGCGCGAGGGTGATCGGTTTGATGGACTCGGCAGTGCCTTCGCTCGGATGACCGTAAGGATGATTGCCGTACAGACGCTTGAACAGCTCTTCGCCTGCCAGCGAACCCGGGTTCTGCTTCTTGTATTCGAAGCTGGCCAGCAACTGGTTCTTGATGCGCGTCAGTGAGTCGGCAGGGAAGGTCGGTTTGCCCACTACTTCGGAGAACAGTTTCAATGCAGGCTCACGCTTGTCTGCCGCGCTCAGGCTGCGAATCGAAGCCACTGCCATGTCGCGATAGGCACCGTTGCTGAAGTCCGCGCCGAGGCCTTCGAAGCCCTGGGCGATGGCGGTCACGTCCTTACCTTTCACGCCTTCGTTGAGCATGGCGTTGGTCAGCACAGCGACGCCCGGCAGGTTCTGATCCTGACTGCTGCCTGCTGCGAAAGTCAGGCGCATATCAAACATAGGCAACTCGTGAGCTTCGACGAACAGAACTTTGGCGCCTTCCGCGGTTTGCCAGGTCTGAATATCCAGCGTGCGACGCGCCGGAGCCTTGCCGTCGAGTTCTTTCAAGGACTCCAGAGCAGGGCGGGCGGGTGTGGCATTGCCGGCGGCTTCTTCAGCCAGTGCCGATTGGGTCGCGAAAACTCCGAGGCTGGTGGTCAACAGCAGGCCAAACAGCATCTTACGTGGGCCGTTGCGCTCACTCATTTTGCTTTCTCCTCAGGCAGAACGTGCGCAACGCTGAGGCGCTCACGGGTGAAATAGGTGCTGGCGGCTTTCTGGATGTCAGCCGGAGTCACGCTTTGCAGCGCGGCCAGTTCCTCATCGATCAACTTCCACGACAGGCCGACGGTTTCCAGTTCGCCGATGGTGCTGGCCTGACTGGTGATCGAGTCGCGCTCGTAGACCAGACTCGCGATCACCTGAGCACGTACTCGCTCCAACTCTTCGTTGGTTGGCGGTTTGGTTTTCAGCTCGTCGAGCAAACGCCAGATACCGGCTTCAACGTCAGCCAGGGTTTTCTTCTTCTGGGTGTTGGGCGTGGCGCTGATCATGAACAGGCTGTCGCCGCGGGCAAAAGCGTCGTAGTTCGAGCCTGCACCGGAAACCAGCTCTTCGCCACGTTCCAGGCGCGTCGGGATGCGCGCGCTGTAGCCGCCATCCAGCAAGGCCGCGATCAGGCGCAGGGCGTTGACCGAACGTGGGTCTTCGGCAGTGGCCAGACTTGGAACGTTAAAGCCGTACATCAGGCTTGGCAGTTGAGTCTGTACGTGCAGGGTGATGCGACGCTCGCCAGGTTCAGCCAGCTCCAGTGGTTTTTTCGACGGCGGTACGTCACGGCGCGCAATCGGGCCGAAGAAGCGTTCAGCCAGGGCTTTGACTTCGTCGGGCTTGACGTCTCCCACTACAACCAGTGTGGCGTTGTTGGGTACGTACCAGGACTGATACCAGTGGCGCAGTTCCTCGACCTTCATGCGGTCAAGGTCAGCCATCCAGCCAATGGTTGGCGTGTGATAACCGCTGGCCGGGTAAGCCATGGCCTTGAAGCGCTCGTAGGCTTTGGACGTCGGTTTGTCGTCGGTGCGCAGACGGCGTTCTTCCTTGATTACTTCGATCTCGCGGCTGAACTCGTCGGCAGGCAGCGTCAGGCTGGCCATGCGATCGGCTTCCAGCTCGAACGCCACCGCCAGGCGATCACGCGCCAATACCTGGTAGTAGGCGGTGTAGTCGTCACTGGTGAACGCGTTTTCTTCAGCGCCCAGATCCCGCAGGATCAGCGAGGCTTCGCCGGGGCCGGTTTTCGAGCTGCCTTTGAACATCATGTGTTCAAGGGCGTGGGACAGTCCGGTCTGGCCTGGGGTCTCGTAACTGGAGCCCACTTTGTACCAGACCTGCGACACCACAACCGGCGCGCGGTGATCTTCGCGGACGATGACCTTGAGGCCATTGGCGAGGGTGAATTCATGGGTAGGTTGCGGATCGGCGGCCATTGCGCCGAATGGCAGACAAATTGTGCCGAACAGCAGGCCTGCGGCACGGCGGGCTAGAGCATTCATTCGTAATTTGAACCTGTAAGACGGCCCGTTTGAACTTAGCGTCCACGGGCGCGGGGGTGTTAGGATAGCGGCCTGTTTGCTCTGCGACCATGACAAAGATGCAGGAACGCATTGCGCAGCAACCGTAGGACCGGCTTTAGCCGGGAGGGGGATGGCACATTCAAGGCATCTTGATCGGCCCACATGCCGCCCTCCCGGCTAAAGCCGGTCATACGAGCGATGGTGGCAAGCCGCTCGCACCTACAGTAATGCGCGGATTATGCTCGGCCAGCAGATGAACAAGCAGACTGAAATGTAGTCTGTTTCGCATACCAGAATTTTTCAGAGGCGCCGCTCTGGCGCGTCGCTACCTTGAGATAGCCGTCCTCCATGTTTGGTTCCAACGACGACAAGAAGACCCCAGCCCCGGCTGGTGAGAAGAAAGGCCTGTTCGGATGGCTGCGCAAAAAGCCGCAGGAAACCACTGCCGAACAGCCTCAAGACTTATCCACAGCAGCGCCCGAGCCGGTCATTGAATCGACTCCGCTGGCGGCTGAGCCGCAGCCTGCTCCGGTATTGACGCCCGAGTCAGCGCAGGACACCGCTGCTGAACCTGGTCAGCCGGGCGAGCCGACGCCTGAGCCTTGGCTGACCTTGCCGGTCGCCGAAGAGCCTGTCGCGCTGGTCAATGAATACGAGCTGCACGTCACGCCGCCGATTGCGCCTGTTGCTGCTCCGGTTGAGCCTCAGCCAGAATCGCCTCGTATTGACGTGCCGATTGCCGAGCCAGAATCGACCATCATTCCAGAGCCAGAGCCAGAGCCAGAGCCAGAGCCAGAGCCAGTTGCGGTAGAACCTGAGCCGCAACCTGAGCCGGTTGTTCCTCCCGTGGTTGCTGCCATGGCGCCTGCCGCTGCTGCCGCTGTTGCACCCATCATCGAAACTCCGGCGGCCCCCGCTGCAGCCCAGCCTGAAGCCACCAAAGCCGGTTTCTTTGCTCGCCTCAAACAAGGTTTGTCCAAGACCAGCGCCAGCATTGGCGAAGGTATGGCCAGCCTGTTCCTGGGCAAGAAGGCTATCGACGATGACCTGCTGGAAGAAATCGAAACCCGCCTGCTGACTGCCGACGTTGGCGTCGAGGCAACGGGTGTCATCATCCGCAGCCTGACCCAGAAAGTAGCCCGCAAGCAGCTCACCGATGCCCAGGCGTTGTATGCCTCTCTGCAGGATGAGCTGGCGGCAATGCTCAAACCGGTTGAGCAGCCGCTGGTCATCAACGCTGCGCAAAAGCCGTTCGTGATTCTGGTCGTCGGCGTCAACGGCGCAGGCAAAACCACGACGATTGGCAAGCTGGCGAAGAAGCTGCAACTGGAAGGCAAGAAAGTCATGCTGGCTGCCGGTGATACCTTCCGTGCCGCTGCCGTCGAGCAATTGCAGGTCTGGGGTGAGCGCAACAAGATTCCGGTCATCGCCCAGCACACCGGTGCCGACTCCGCCTCGGTGATCTTCGACGCCGTGCAGGCCGCCAAGGCGCGCGGTATCGACGTGTTGATCGCCGACACCGCCGGTCGTCTGCAAACCAAAGATAACCTGATGGAAGAGTTGAAGAAGGTGCGCCGGGTGATCGGCAAGCTTGACGCAGACGCACCTCACGAGGTTCTGCTGGTGTTGGACGCGGGTACCGGACAGAACGCTATCAGTCAGGCCAAGCATTTCCACCAGGCTGTCTCGTTGACCGGCCTGGCACTGACCAAGCTGGACGGTACGGCTAAGGGCGGTGTGATCTTTGCCCTCGCCAAACAGTTTGATCTACCCATTCGCTACATCGGCGTGGGTGAAGGCATCGATGATCTACGTACCTTTGAAGCCGAGCCGTTTGTTCAGGCCCTGTTTGCGGAGCGCGAGCGCACATGATTCGTTTCGAACAGGTCGGTAAACGCTATCCGAACGGACACGTCGGCTTGCATGAGCTGAGCTTTCGAGTGCGTCGTGGCGAATTTCTGTTCGTGACCGGGCACTCCGGCGCGGGCAAAAGCACTTTGCTGCGCCTGCTGCTGGCCATGGAGCGCCCGACCACCGGCAAACTGCTGCTGGCGGGGCAGGACCTCGGTCAGATCAGCAATGCACAGATTCCGTTCCTGCGTCGGCAGATAGGCGTCGTGTTCCAGAATCACCAATTGCTGTTTGATCGCACGGTGTTCAACAACGTCGCTTTGCCGCTGCAAATTCTTGGGTTGTCCAAGCTGGAAGTCACCAAGCGTGTCGACTCCGCCTTGGAGCGTGTGGCTCTTTCAGACAAAGCCGAGCTGTACCCCGGCGATCTGTCTACCGGCCAGCAACAACGGGTCGGCATCGCTCGCGCCATCGTCCATCGCCCTGCTTTGCTGCTGGCGGATGAACCCACCGGTAACCTCGATCCACGGCTCGCAGCGGAAATCATGGGTGTGTTCGAAGACATCAATCGTCTCGGCACCAGCGTGCTGATTGCCAGTCACGATCTGGCGCTGATTGCGCGTATGCGTCACCGAATGCTCACGCTGCAACGCGGTCGCCTCATCGGTGACGGGGAGGCTGGGGTATGAGTGCTACACGTTCCCCGAAGGTTTCCGAGCGCGTCTCGCCGAAAGCCGCTGATCCTGCTCCGAAAAAGTCAAAAAACAGCCATGACGATGACGGCCCGGATTTCGGTACGCTGTTCAACGCTTGGCTGGAAGCGCATCGCTCAAGCTTGATCGACAGCTTGCGGCGCCTGGGTAAGCAGCCAATCGGCAGCTTCTTCACCTGTCTGGTGATGGCGATTGCACTGAGTCTGCCCATGGGCTTGTCGTTGTTGCTCAACAATGTCGAGCGGTTAGGCGGTTCCTGGCAGCGCGCTGCGCAGATTTCGATTTACCTGAAGCTGGATACCAGTGCGAGCCAGGGCGAAAAATTACGTAACGAAATTCGTCTGATGCCAGGCGTAGCCGAAGCTGAATACATCAGTCGGGAACAGGCGTTGACCGAGTTCCAGCAGCAGTCAGGCCTGGGCGAAGCGCTCAAGGAATTGCCGGAAAACCCGTTGCCGGGCGTTGTGCTGGTCACGCCTGATGAGGTGGACAAGCCTGCGCTAGAGGCCTTGCGTACTCAGCTGGCAGGCATGCCCAACGTTGAACAGGCGCAACTAGATCTGGTCTGGGTTGAGCGCCTGGCAGCGATTCTCAAGTTGGGTGACCGCTTTGTATTCGGGCTGACTGTGCTACTGGTCGCGGCATTGCTGCTGGTCATTGGTAACACCATTCGTCTGCACATCGAGAACCGTCGCACCGAGATCGAAGTCATTAAACTGGTAGGCGGCACCGATAGTTATGTACGGCGTCCCTTCCTTTATATGGGCGCATTGTATGGCCTCGGGGCAGGATTTCTGTCCTGGGGCGTGCTGGCTTTCGGGCTCGACTGGCTCAACGATGCCGTCATTGGCCTTGCCGGATTGTATGGAAGTGATTTTTCTCTGGCTGGCGTTCCGGCGTCCGATGGTCTATCACTCTTGCTTGGAGCGGTGTTGTTAGGGTATATCGGTGCCTGGATTGCAGTAGCACGCCATTTGAGAGAGCTGGCACCTCGGTAAATTTTTCTTCATGTATTGACTTTTTCATACAGGGAACTTGTATAGCGGTTCCCGAGTCAATTTCGCAGTGCTGAACTGCACGAGTCATGTGACGGAGGTAACATTTCGTATGACCACTTCTTTGCAACCTGCGTATGCCTTAGTCCCGGGTGCGAACCTGGAAGCCTATGTGCACACGGTGAACAGCATTCCTTTGCTGACCCCTGAGCAGGAGCGTGAACTGGCTGAGAGTCTCTATTATGAGCAGGATCTGGGGGCGGCTCGGCAGATGGTCCTCGCCCACCTGCGTTTTGTTGTGCACATCGCACGCAGTTATTCCGGTTACGGCCTGGCTCAATCAGATCTGATTCAGGAAGGTAACGTTGGCCTGATGAAGGCCGTTAAACGCTTCAACCCGGAGATGGGTGTGCGTCTGGTTTCGTTCGCTGTTCACTGGATCAAGGCGGAAATTCACGAGTTCATCCTGCGTAACTGGCGCATCGTGAAAGTCGCGACCACCAAGGCCCAGCGCAAGCTGTTCTTCAACCTGCGCGGACAGAAGAAACGTCTGGCGTGGCTGAACAATGAAGAAGTTCATCGCGTGGCTGAAAGCCTAGGCGTTGAGCCGCGTGAAGTGCGCGAGATGGAAAGTCGCCTGACCGGTCACGACATGGCGTTCGATCCGGCTGCTGAAGCCGACGACGACAGCGCGTTCCAGTCGCCAGCGAACTACTTGGAAGACCATCGTTATGATCCGGCACGTCAGTTGGAAGATTCCGATTGGACTGACAACTCCACTGCCAATCTGCATCAGGCGCTGGAAGTGCTGGACGACCGCAGCCGTGACATCCTCTACCAGCGCTGGCTGGCGGAAGAAAAAGCCACGCTGCATGACCTGGCGCAGAAGTACAACGTCTCCGCCGAGCGTATTCGTCAGCTTGAAAAGAGCGCGATGAACAAGCTCAAGTTGTCGATAGCCGCGTAATACCGGCTCATCGACAGATAAACGCCCTGACCGGGAAATCGGTCGGGGCGTTTTTGTTTTGTAGCGACCGATGATCTTCTGTAGGAGCCGAGCTTGCTCGCGATGAACGATGACGCGATGGACCTGAGAGACAGCAGCGCCTGCATCGCGAGCAAGCTCGGCTCCTACAGGTCACCCGTTTGCTCGCAATAGTGTGGTCTCAGAGACATTGGGCACCTCTTGTAAAACACCACTCGCTATCTGATTTACGCAGGTAGGAGTGTGCTTTTTCCGGCATAAGCTTATGGCTTTTTGATCGTTGCCTTGCATAAGCATAAATACTCAAATGTCCGCTTTTTGGACGAATGAATCGATGGGCGAGCGTTGTGAAGTAGCGGTGTTGGGCCTTGGCGCGATGGGCGCTGCGACGGCGTATCAGCTGGCTAAAGCCGGGATTGATGTAATCGGCGTTGACCGCTTCAATCCTCCCCACACCGAAGGCTCCAGCCACGGTGACACCCGTATCACCCGTCTGGCCGTGGGTGAAGGCGCAGAATATGTGCCGATCGTCCACAACTCTCACCGAATCTGGCGCGAACTTGAGGCGCTGACAGGGGAGTCGTTGTTTGAGCAGTGTGGCGTTTTGGTGATGACGTCCAGTCCTGCGTATGACCCTCAAGACGAAAACGATTTCACCCATCGCACCATTCACCTGGCCAAGACCTACGGCATTGACCACGAAGTGCTAAATGCCGGGGAAATTCGCCAACGCTTTCCGCAATTTTCCCCCGTGCTGGACACTGCGATTGGCTATTTCGAGCCGGACGGCGGCTATGTGCGGCCGGAGCGCTGCATCGATGTGCAGCTAAAGCTGGCACGACAGCATGGTGCAAGGTTGCTGACCGGTGAAACCGTCACCGGCATCAGTTCGACCGAGCAGGGCGTCACGGTCACCACCGATAAACGCGCAATCCAGGCTAATAAAGTCGTTGTCAGCGCGGGCATGTGGTCGGCGGACTTACTGGGTGCGCCTTTCAACCAGCTGTTGCGGGTCTGTCGTCAGAAGCTGTTCTGGTTCGAGTTGGAAGAAGACGCCACATTCGCGCCAGTATCGCCGAGCTTCATCCTGACTCACGGGCCTGGTGATGTAGACGTCAACTACGGTTTCCCGCCACTGCCGGGTGAGGGCAGCATGAAAGTCGCCACCGAGCAGTATCGTGACGCTTCTTCGGCAGGCTCTCTGGACAGGACCATCAGCGCCGCAGAAGAGCAGGACATGTTCGACGCTCAGGTTCGCGGCAAGATCGCTGGCGTGACCTCGCGGGTCGTCAAATCCTCAGTGTGTGCCTACACCGTCACGCCCGATTACAACTTCATCATCGACGAACACCCGGCCATGAAAAACGTGCTGGTTGTTTCCGCCTGCTCGGGCCATGGCTTCAAGCATTCCGCCGGGCTGGGCGAAGCACTCGCGCAGTGGTGCATCAACGGCAAGAGCGATGTGGACCTGTCGGCCTTTTCCTTGAAGCGTTTCGACGATCAGCGTTGAAACGCCCGATTTCTGTATTTATCTGCCCACTCTGAAAGGTGAAGTATCGTGAAACGTGTTGCTCTGTCCCTGGCGCTATTGGTCGCCGCTGTAGGTTCTGCTTATGCCGACACCCTGAAAATCGCAGTGGTGCCTGTGCCCCATGCGGAAATTCTCGAATTCCTCAAGCCAACCCTGGCCAAGGAAGGCGTGACCCTGGATGTGAAAGTGTTTTCGGACTACGTGCAGCCGGATCGTCAGGTGGATGAAGGTTTACTGGATGCCAACTACTTTCAGAGCAAGCCGTATTACGACGCCTACAAGAAGAGTCATCCGGGCAGCGATCAAGTGCCGGTGGTTGCGGTACACATCGAACCGTTCGGTGCGTACTCGAAGAAGATCAAATCCATTGCAGAGCTTAAGGATGGCGCAACCATCGCTATCCCCAACGACCCGACCAACTCCGGACGTGCGCTGTTGCTGATCGCCAAGCAAGGCCTGATCACCCTGAAAGACCCAAGCAACATCATGGCGACCCGTCAGGACATCACCAGTAACCCGAAAAACCTGAAGTTCAAAGAGCTGGAAGCGGCGATGCTGCCTCGCGCCCTTAGCCAGGTTGATCTCGCACTGATCAACGCCAATTACGCGCTGGAAGCGAAGCTTGAACCGCATAAAGATGCGCTGTTCATTGAAAGCTCTGAATCGCCGTACGCCAACTACCTGTACGTACGCCGTGACAAGGCAGATCTGCCTGCTGTGAAAAAGCTGGGTGCCGCGCTGAATTCACCTGAAGTGAAGGCGTTCATCCTGGAGAAATACCACGGGGATGTGGTGCCAGCGTTTTAATCGGGATCAGTTCGCGCCCTCGGTAGGAGCGAACTTGTTCGCGATCTGGCGCGAAGCGGCAGCAATGGCTGCGCCTCGGTGCATGTGCTGGAATCGGGTCGCTGGATACGACTGCTGCGCAGCCGTTCGCGAACAAGTTCGCTCCTACAGAATCTGGGGCGCCCCACAGATGGATAACATCCCGGCTTCTTGACGGCCTCGGTAGGAGCGAACTTGTTCGCGATCTGGCGCGAAGCGGCAGCAACGGCCGCGCCTCAGTGCATGTGCTGGAATCGGGTCGCTGGATACGACTGCTGCGCAGCCGTTCGCGAACAAGTTCGCTCCTACCGGTTCGAGTCGGCCCGCTAAAACTTGCGGCTGTTATTCAAGCCGAGCAGGTAATCGTCCCCACCCAATTGCTGCATCTGCCGACGGATCCAGCTGGCGCGGCCTGCGACGTAACTGGTCGGACGGCTGGCGCTCCATTCTCGGGGGTTGGGCAGTACGGCTGCCAGATAACTGGCCTGCTGCACCGAAAGCGCACTGGCATTCACGCCGAAGTGATGCTGCGCCGCCGCCTGCGCGCCGAACACACCGTCATCCCACTCGACGCTGTTCAGATACACCTCAAGGATCCGCTGTTTGGACCAGAGGATTTCAATCAGTCCGGTAAACCACGCCTCAAGGCCTTTGCGCAGATAGCTGCGACCCGACCACAGGAACAGGTTCTTGGAGACTTGCTGGCTCAGGGTGCTGGCACCGCGAATCGAACCACCCATCTCGTTGTGGGCAATGGCTGCCTGAATGGCTTCAACATCAAAACCCCAATGCTCAGCGAACTTCTGATCTTCGCCCGCGATAACCGCGACCTTCAGGTCATTGGAAATCTTGTCCCATGGCTGCCAGGTGCGCTGCAGATCAATCGGCTTGCCGTCGACCCACGATTCAATCTTGCGCTCAACCATCAGCGCTGTGCCCGGTGGCGGCACGAAGCGGAAGATCAGGACCAGCAACACGCTGCCCGCTGCAAACCAGAGCAGGGCTTTGATGACACGACTTACTAGTGAACGCAGCATAGAGATGGCTTGGCCGAACCCGTTGAGCGGGCCATTATACAGACCGTGCGCCTTTGGACGATTCTTGAACGGAGTTAGTTATGGTTCGTAGCTTTTTAATGTTGGCAGCGTTCTTTGGTTTTACCGGCGTAGCGCTGGGAGCCTTTGCTGCCCATGCCCTCAAGAGCCGCCTGAGCCCTGAGTATCTGGCGATTTTCCATACCGGTGTGCTTTATCAACTGATCCACGCATTGGCGATTCTGGGCGTGGCGGTGCTGGCCGCTCAGCTTCCGGGCAGGCTCATGACCTGGGCGGGGTTCTCGTTTGCGCTGGGGATTGTGCTGTTTTCCGGCAGCTTATATATGTTGACCCTGACCGGCATCAGCAAGCTGGGGATTATTACCCCGTTTGGCGGGTTGGCGTTTCTGGTGGGCTGGGCGTTGCTGGGCTTGACCGCTTGGCGGTTGGGTGGGGTTTGATTCTCGTCAGACCACGGATCGGTAGGAGCGAACTTGTTCGCGAGGCGGTTTAGTTGACGAAGTCCATCTATCGCCTGTACTGACGCCTCGCGAACAAGTTCGCTCCTACCGGGTGAGGCCCCACACATCGCTTTACCTTGGTCATACCCGCTGATCGGGCTAGAATGCTCGCCCCAAAAATGATGGCTGCTCCCGCGCATGCACATTCAGTTGAACGGTGAACCCTTTGAATTGCCGGACGGCGCGACCGTTCTGGCATTGCTGACCCGCCTCGATCTTGTCGGGCGTCGAGTCGCAGTCGAGCTGAATCTGGATATCGTGCCGCGCAGCCAGCATGAGTCCACGGTCCTGAGCGAAGGCGATCAGGTCGAAGTCGTCCACGCGATTGGCGGCGGCTAGGCTTCGACGTTTTCTGATTCAACTGCAAGACCTCAACTTCCAAGAGGATTTCCAATGAGCAATGTTCGCAGCGACAAGCCGTTTGTACTGGCCGGTCGGACTTTCGAGTCGCGCCTGCTGGTGGGTACCGGCAAGTATGTGGATATGGAGCAGACCCGTCTGGCCATCGAAGCGTCGGGTGCCGAGATCGTCACTGTCGCGGTTCGCCGTACCAACCTGGGCCAAAACCCGGGTGAGCCGAATCTGCTGGATGTCCTGCCGCCGGATCGCTACACCATCCTGCCGAACACAGCAGGCTGCTTCGGCGCAATCGAGGCGGTGCGCACCTGTCGCCTGGCGCGTGAACTGCTCGATGGCAAAAATCTGGTCAAGCTGGAAGTCCTGGCGGATCAGAAAACCCTGTTCCCTAACGTCATCGAAACCCTCAAGGCCGCCGAAGTGCTGGTCAAGGAAGGCTTCGACGTGATGGTTTACACCAGTGATGATCCGATCATTGCGCGTCAGCTGGCTGAAATCGGCTGCATCGCAATCATGCCGTTGGCCGGCCTGATCGGCAGCGGCCTGGGGATCTGCAACCCCTACAACCTGCAGATCATCCTGGAAGAAACCAAAGTGCCGGTGCTGGTGGATGCCGGTGTCGGCACTGCATCCGACGCTACCATTGCCATGGAGCTGGGCTGTGAAGCGGTGCTGATGAACTCGGCCATCGCTCATGCCCAGGACCCGATCCTTATGGGCGCAGCCATGAAGCACGCGGTGATTGCTGGCCGAATGGCTTACCTTGCCGGCCGTATGCCCAGAAAACTTTACGCCAGCGCGTCTTCGCCGCTGGATGGGTTGATCCGGTAGCGGCGCCCCGTAACAAATGACCAACTGGTAGGAGTCAACGTGTTGGCGAGGTGGTTTGCCAGATACGCCGCCTCGCTAACGAGTTAGCTCCTACCACAAACGCATTCCAACTCAGATGTACGCGTTGTTTGATGAGATTTTTTGATGACTGATCCAGACGTTCCAAACCCAGAGCTGCCTGTTGCCGAAGAAGGCGAAGAGCGCCAGCACCGTCGTATCAAGAGTTTCGTGATGCGCGCCGGTCGCATGACTGAAGGCCAGCAGCGTGGTCTGGACCAAGGTCGTCCACTGTATGTGCTGCCGTTGACCGACGCACCGGTGGATTACGATCAGGTGTTCGGTCGCTCTGCGCCGCGCACGCTGGAAATTGGTTTCGGCATGGGCCACTCACTGCTGGAAATGGCAGCGGCTGCGCCGGATCAGGATTTCATCGGTGTTGAAGTGCACTATCCGGGTGTTGGCGCGCTGCTCAACGGCGTGCTGACTCAGGGCCTGACCAACGTACGGGTCTACGATTGCGACGCGATTGAAGTGCTTAACCGTTGCATCGCCGATAACAGCCTCGACCGTCTGATGCTGTTCTTCCCGGACCCATGGCACAAGAGCCGCCACCACAAGCGCCGCATCGTACAGCCCGCATTTGCCGAACTGGTGCGCAGCAAGCTCAAGGTCGGCGGTGTTCTGCACATGGCCACTGACTGGGAACCGTATGCCGAATTCATGCTGGAAGTGATGAACATCGCGCCGGGCTATCGCAACCAGGCCGAAGACGGCAAATGCGTGCCACGACCAGCGGAGCGTCCGATCACCAAGTTCGAACGCCGTGGTGAGCGTTTGGGGCATGGGGTTTGGGATTTGAAATTTGAGAAGGTGGATTAATCCGCCGATCCTCCGGTAGGAGCGAACTTGTTCGCGAGGCGATATTCCTGTGTTCGCAGGATCAATGTCTCGCCAACAAGTTGGCTCCTACCGTTTCTACTGAACGTTACTTCCTGTCCGCAACAACCCCGATCAACACCAGCACCACCACCAACACCGGCGCCAGGCTGTAGTTGTTGAACTGGCTCAGGCCGCGAATCACCCACGGAGTGGCGTAGATCAGTGCCGCGCCGCTGCCGATGGTGACTAGCAAGGCCATCAACGGGATGCGCAAGGCGCCCGCGAAGCTGCTGATGCGTTGTTCGACCCAGCCTTTGAAGTCACCGCCAAACAACACCAGCAAACAGCCCACCAGGGCGAGAGATATTTCCGAGAGGTTGCTGCGGCTCCAGCGGGAGATGGTGGCGAGCAGGTCCAGTATCAAATCCATGCAGGGTCCTTAGATAAGAAAATATTGCAGCAGGTCGTTGAGAAACAACTGACCTTGCGGCGTTGCGACCAATCGGGTCGGATCAGCTTGCAGCAGCCCACGTTGCTCGGCTTGCTGGCGCGCACTGGCCAGCGAATCGAGGCTTAGACCGGTGCGTTCGAGAAATAATGCAGCGTCCACTCCATTTGTCAGGCGCAGCGCGTTCATCAGGAATTCGAAGGGCAATTCTTCGACGCTGAGCAGCTTCTCACCGGCCTTGAACGGCTTGGCCGGGTTCAGATAATCCTTCGGCAAGCGGGTCTTCCAGGTGCGTACGATGCGCCCGTCCGGATGGCTGAGCTTGCCATGGGCTCCGGCACCGATACCGATGAAGTCGCCGAAGCTCCAGTAATTCAGGTTATGCCGCGCCGGTCTGCCGGGTTGCGCATAGGCCGAGACTTCGTACTGCGCGTAACCGTTTTGCGCCAGCAGCAACTGCCCGGCTTCCTGGATATCCCACAGAATGTCATCTTCCGGCAGCGTCGGCGGCTGGTTCCAGAACACAGTGTTCGGCTCCAGCGTCAGCTGATACCAGGACAAATGCGTCGGTTTCAGGTCGATGGCTTGTTGCAGATCGCCCAATGCATCCTCGGGCGATTGATCCGGCAAGCCGTGCATCAAGTCCATGTTGAAGTTATCAAATCCCGCCTGGCGCGCCATGTCGGCGGCCCGAATGGCTTCATCGCCGTTGTGAATACGCCCCAGTGCCTTGAGTTTGGCTTCCTGGAAACTCTGGATGCCGATGGACAGGCGATTGATGCCCAGCCCGCGATAGGCGCTGAACTTGACCTGCTCGAAGGTACCGGGATTGGCCTCCAGGGTGATTTCGATGTCGCTGGCAAAGCGAATGCGTTGTTCGACACCTTTGAGCAAGCGGCCCAAGGCGTCTGCACTGAACAGGCTTGGCGTGCCGCCGCCGAAGAAGATCGAACTGAGCTCGCGACCATAAACGTAAGGCAGGTCCAGATCCAGATCGGCCAGCAGCGCATCGATGTACTCCGCTTCCGGCAGCACAGGGCTGGCGGTGTGGGAGTTGAAGTCGCAGTACGGGCATTTGCGTACGCACCACGGGATATGGATGTACAACGACAACGGCGGCAGTTGCGGCAAGGCTGTCCTCGGTTCGGTCGATGAGAAACCGGTGGTGCCGAGGAACAGCGGTGTTGCAGGCGTTTCGTGGGTCATTTCAAAGCCAGGCGTTGACGCAAGATGGCCATGGCGCGGGCGCGGTGGCTGAGCTGGTTTTTCTCGGCGGGGCTTAGTTCGGCGCTGGAGCAGTCCCGCTCAGGTACCCAGAACAATGGATCGTAACCGAAACCTTGCTCGCCGCTGGCAGCAGTCAGGATGCGCCCGTGCCAAAGGCCTTCGCAGAGGATCGGCAATGGATCATCGGCGTGACGCACCAGCGCCAGTACGCACACGAACTGCGCGCCGCGTTGCTCTTGCGGGACTTCTTTAAGGGCGTCGAGCAATTTGGCGTTGTTGGCGGCATCGCCTTTTCCATCGGCATAGCGCGCAGAATAAATGCCCGGTGCGCCGCCCAGAAAATCCACCGCCAGCCCCGAGTCGTCAGCCAGCGCTGGCAACCCTGAAATCCGTGCCGCGTTGCGGGCTTTGAGAATGGCGTTCTCAACGAACGACAGGCCGGTTTCTTCCGGCTCCACGTTGCTGAATTCGCCGATAGAGCGCAGTTGCACGCTGTCGCCGAGCATGGCCTGGAGTTCTTTGAGCTTGCCTGCGTTGTGGCTGGCCAATACGAGCTGCGGGAAGGTCATCATTCGCCTGGATAGAGTTCTTGATTGAAGCTGAAGGAATGCTTGTCTTGATTCCCGGCTTTCACATCGATGTTGAAGGTGTAGGTTCCGGCTTGTTCAAGCGGGAACTGCGCAATGTAGCTGATCCAGCCTTTGTCCGTGACTTGCTTGAAGGTCAGAAGCTTTGGGCGTCCGGTCAGGTCCTTGTAGGTGCCTGCCACCACGGACGGCGCTGGCTTGCCCGCCTTGAGCACGGTGATATTCAGCACGTTCAGCTGTTTGCTGCGGATCAGATCGGATGCTTTCGCCACGTCCGCTGACAAGGTGGTTGAAGCAAAAGCGTTGTAGTAGACGGTCACGTCGCCGAACGTTTCCTGCCGGTTGGGCTTGGCGTAGTCAGCAGCAAATGCCGACAGGCTCAGGGCGCACATCAACATGATTGCCAGGCGATGCATGGTTACTCTCCTGATTTGTTGGAGCGAGGCTTGCCCGCGAATGGGACGACCCGGATACGCAGGCACTCCGCGTTATCGTTCTTCGCGGGCAAGCCTCGCTCCAACAGATCCTGGTCTGGCGGTCCAATCCTCAAACCGCGATCTTGTGTTCCTGCAAACCCGGGCTGCTGACCCGATAGATACCGATCTCACCCAACAGGTTAGGCCATTGTTTGCTGGCCCAGCCGTGCCGATGCTGCTGATCCACTGCCAGCCGATCAATGACCTTGGCGTGGCGGCCACGGCACAGCTCTTCGAAGTCTTCGAAGGTGCAGAAGTGGATGTTCGGCGTGTTGTACCAGGTGTAAGGCAGGAAGTCCGACACCGGCATCCGGCCTTTGGTCGCCAGATACCAGCGGCAGCGCCAGTGACCGAAGTTCGGGAAGGTGATGATGCACTGGCGGCCCACGCGGAGCATTTCGTCGAGGATCTTGTCCGGGTAATGCACGGCTTGCAACGCCTGGGTCATGACTACGATATCGAAGCTGTCGCTGGCAAAGTTGCCCAGGCCCTTGTCCAGGTCCTGCTCGATGACGTTGACGCCCTTGGTGATGCAGCGGGCAATGTTATCGGCGTCGTTTTCCAGGCCGTAGCCGGTGACTTGCTTGTTGTCGCGCAGCCAGGCCAGCAGTTCGCCGTCGCCGCAACCGAGGTCGAGCACGCGGCTGCCCGCAGGGATCCATTCTTGGATGATTTCCAGATCGGCTCTCATGGCGTCCTCAAAATACAATTCGGTTCATGTAGCTGGAGAACGCCTGCAGGTAGCGTGGGATCGGGATCAGGAACGCATCGTGGCCCTGAGGCGCGTCGATCTCCAGATAGCAGACGTTCTTCTTTGCCGCCATCAGTGCGTCCACCAGTTCCCGGGAGCGGGCAGGCGAGAAGCGCCAGTCGGTGGTGAACGACATGACGCAGAAGTCTGCGGTCACGTTGGCGAAGGTGGCAGCCAGATTGTCGTTGAACGCGCCTGCTGGGTCGAAGTAGTCCAGCGCTTTGGTCATCAACAGGTAAGTGTTGGCATCAAAGCGGCCGGAGAACTCTTCACCCTGATAGCGCAGGTAGCTTTCAACCTGGAATTCCACACTGTGGAAGTCATAGTTGAGCTTCTCGCTTTTCAGGCCGCGACCGAATTTCTCGCCCATGGAGTCATCGGACAGATAAGTGATGTGGCCGACCATTCGCGCCAGCATCAGCCCGCGTTTGGGAATGACACCAACCTCCTGGAAGTCGCCGCCATGGAATTCCGGGTCCGAGAGGATCGCCTGACGCGCCACTTCGTTGAAGGCAATGTTCTGTGCCGACAATTTTGGGGCCGAGGCAATCGCCAGGCAGTGCCGAACCCGATCCGGGTAAGTCATGGTCCATTGCAGTGCTTGCATGCCGCCCAGACTGCCGCCAACCACAGCTGCCCATTGCTGGATGCCCAGCATGTCAGCGAGCCGCGCCTGGCTGTGTACCCAGTCTTCAACGGTCAGGACCGGAAAGTTGGCACCGAAGGGTTTGCCGGTTTCCGGGTTGATACTGCTCGGGCCTGTCGAGCCATTGCAGCCGCCCAGATTATTCAGGCTGACGACGAAAAAACGGTTGGTATCGATAGGCTTGCCGGGACCGATGCAACTGTCCCACCAACCGGGTTTGCGGTCATCGACGCTGTTATAGCCCGCCGCGTGGTGGTGACCGGAAAGGGCATGGCAGATCAACACGGCATTGCTGCGCGCGGCGTTGAGTTGGCCATAGGTTTCATAGATCAGATCGTAGGCAGGCAACGAGCGGCCACAGGCCAGTGCCAGAGGCTCGCTGAAATGTGCCGTTTGCGGCGTGACTAGACCGACAGAATCTTCGGGAAAGACCGTGGACATCGACCCTGCTCTCGCTTAAATGAGGCGTAAGTCTAATGACCACCGGGGGGAGGGGCAACAGAGGAATTCGGTGGGGGCTCAAGGTGGTGCAAAACCCTGCGGGAGCTGAGCTTGCTCGCGATAATGACGCCGCGATCCAAAGTGAATCGTGTTCAGCCATATCGAGGCAAGCAGCGCACATCGACCGCTCTGTCCCGTAGGACCGGCTTTAGCCGGGAGGGCAGCATTTCAGGCGAAGGAAGTTCAGCGGATGTCCCGACTTCCTCCCGGCTAAAGCCGGTCCTGCAAGATCAAAATCAACCTTGCTGGCGGACATGGAATTTCCCGCGAGAGACGCTTCAGCAGGCAGGGATTGTGTTTCCCATAAATGCTTAACCCGCTGGATGGTGGCCTTTTGTATGCGTTGAGCGCAAATTTTTATGCACAAGTGGCAGGCCAAAATAACCAAATGGAATGAAATTTCCGGAAACGTTCTCGTCTTTAAGCAAGATCATGTTTTTAAAAGGTTTTTTATTTAAAAGCCAGCGTACACCTGACCGTTCGGATAAGTAGCCTGCTAAGTAATTAGCACTGCTTCCGATTTTTCATCAACAGAGTTATCCACAGGGTATTCAGCGGGTGAACGTCAATGCAGCTGTGCGAGCAGCAGCAAATTACGTGGCGTGACATGGCTTTCACAGAAGGTGCCCACGCTCACGCGATAGTGGTGTTCCTGTAGGTAAAGCGCCTTGTCGAGCACTAACCAGAGCTCCAGTGGACGACGGAACAAGTTGCGCACCAATTCAAGATTGCGCACCTGTGCCAGACGTTCCCAGCCCGCAGCTTCAAGGGTGGACCAATGTTGTTCGCCAACAGCTGGCAGACCCTTCAGCGCTGCCAGATCGCGGCAATAGTCGGCAAAAGGCTTATCCAGCCAGGCGCTGGGCAGCGACGGCGTGGGCAAGTAATCCTGACTGTTTTGCAGACGTCTCTGCAGCAAATCAAACGATAGACGGCGAGCCATGGATTGGTCGCGCTGCCGACGGACCCGAGCACCGGCGGTTACCGTTTCGCTCAGAGGCAGGCCAAGATCGTCCCGGGACAGCTTCAACGCTGACGCTTGTCCCTCACTTGATACCGGCTGGTAGTACTCGGTCTCGATGCGGTTGTAGCAGCACGGCGCAATTGCCAACTGAGAGCAGCCTACCTGGCTGGCCAGCCGCATCAATTGCACGTGCAGATCCCCGCAGGCATGCAGGGCGACAGGCGTGTGATGCGCTTGAAGCCGACGCCATGCATCGTCAGCCATGACGTCCTGTTGCACATGAGCGGCCTCGACGTTCAGGCGCGCGCTGAGTTGCTTTCCTGCTTCGACGAGGGCCGGTTCGCGTTCCAGGCAAGTAAGATTCTGACTGGGCTCAAGCAGACGCCGCCCCAAATGGCCTTTGCCCGAACACCAGTCCAGCCAGTGAGCCGGTTTGTGCTCGAAACTCAGGCAACTGGCGAACGCCTCGATCTGCTGCCATTTGCGGCCTGGCACGTCGACACTCATGCGTGGCTCTACAGAGGTGAGCTCGAAGGCGGGCAGCGGATGCGCCTGGCTTAACGCCTGTGCCTCACTCGCCAGCTGTGGAAAGGGGAACGGTGCTGTCAGTTGCTCCGGGTGGTTGTGGGCTGCTTCGGCCTGGTCAAGCGAACGTTGGCGTAACCAGCCCGCCAGTTCCGGGTATTGTTGCTCCCAGGGTAAATGCAGCTGGGTGAAGGGGCGCGGCCGCCACAGTCCCTGCCAGGCGAACAGAAAGCTGTCCAGGGCGCGGAATCGACTGCGAAGCTGTTCGTCGTGCAAAGCGGGGTCGTTGGCCATGGTCAGTTGTCGGTTTCAAACGCGTAAAAGGGCTGGCTGTTGAAAGCCAGCCCTCTTCATAACAGCGCCCTGATCGGGCGTCTACGCGTAAAGGACGTCTGAGCTCATAAAAATATTAATACGTAAGTGTTACTCGGGCGCTTTGGATCACAGAATGCTGAACGGGAAGTACTTGTCGTTGATCTTCTTGTACGTGCCGTCTTCGATGATTTCCTTGATCGCCAGGTTGAGGCGCGCGCGCAGCGGGTCGTTCAGGCGTACGGCTATGCCGATCTTGTCGTTGTCCAGGACAGGATCGCCTTTGAACTCGAAGCTTGCGCCGGGCTGGCCCTTGAGCCATTCGTAGCTGGCGTATTTGTCGGCGAGGATCGCGTCCACGTGGCCTTCGGCCAGATCGGTGAAGGCGCTTTCCTGAGTGTCGTAGAGCTTCAGGGTGATGTCCATCCCGAGATTCTCCTGCAGCCACGACGCGGAAAGCGTCGACGCCTGTGCGCCGATGGTCTTGCCCAGCAGCGAATCGCGAATGGAAGCCTTGTCGGTTTTGAGCTCGCTGCCTTTCGCGGCCACAAACTGCAATTTGTTGGAGTAGTACGGCTCGGTGAAGTCCACCTGCTCGGCGCGTTCTTTGGTGATCGACATGGACGAGATCAGGAAGTCGAACTTGTTGTCATTGAGCGCCGGGATGATGCCTTCCCATTCGGTGGTGACCACTTCGCACTCGACTTTCATTTTTGCGCACAGTGCATGGCCGATTTCGACATCAAAGCCCACTGCCTGCCCGCTGGCATCCTTGCCATTGAATGGCGGGTAAGCGCCCTCAACGCCGAATTTCATCTTCTCCACCGCAAAAGCACCAGTCGCAAAGGCCAGGGTGGCGGCTGCGACCAGCAGGAATTTTTTATACATCTGCATGGGTGTTGCTCCGTTGCAATTGCGGGACTTATCGGGCTGGCGTGAAGACGACTGCTGTTGGACACGAATTACCGCAAAATGTCGCTGGTCGTCCGAAGCATTTGTTAAGCCATGTATCGGCGTTGCTCAGCATTTGCGCATCAATGCACAACATACGAATGCTGAATTGAAATACACGTTCTGTAGGCGCTGCCGAATGCTGCGAAGCACTGACACACCGCCATCGCAGCCTTCCGCAGCTCCCACCGGTCTGATGTTTGTTTCGCGATAGCGGGGTGCCATGGACTTCTGTACATGTCGCAAGATAGCCATCAACTCACTGTTTCGTCCTGCAGCTTTGTGCTTTTCCGTATACACCCATCCAAAGCACTCCAATAGTGCGCACTTAAACGCTCTGTGTATTTTTGGTGCGTTTTCTTTGTGTAATGCTGTGCACATCGGTAACAAAACATGTCACCTCTTCGCTGAAACGATTCTTCTCGCCGTTAATCCGAGAGCTCTAGCACTAACGTTTCCGTGAGCGACGTCGTTTTTGAATCATTCTGGCGCAGAATTTGCGTAAAGAATAAAAAACGCCCCGTTTTTTTCTTTTTACGAAGACGGTCAGGCAGTCGATTACCACGCAAAGGTAGTTTTTGAATGAGCAGTATCCCTAACGCTTCAGAGCTCGATCAGGGGCTCAAACCTCGGCATATCACGATGTTGTCCATTGCCGGTGTCATCGGTGCCGGTCTGTTTGTGGGTTCCGGGCATGCGATTGCCGAAGCGGGCCCGGCGGTACTCCTGGCTTACGCCGCTGCCGGTACGTTGGTGGTTCTGGTCATGCGCATGTTGGCCGAAATGGCTGTCGCGGCGCCGGATACCGGGTCTTTCTCGACGTATGCCGATCGCGCGATCGGGCATTGGGCCGGTTTCACCATCGGCTGGCTGTACTGGTGGTTCTGGGTGCTGGTAATTCCCCTGGAGGCCAACGCCGCCGCAACCATTCTGCATGCCTGGTTCCCGAACATCGCCATCTGGGTGTTCACATTGGTGATCACGTTGCTGCTCACCATCACCAACCTGTTCAGTGTGAAGAACTACGGCGAGTTCGAGTTCTGGTTCGCGTTGATCAAAGTCCTGGCGATCATCGGCTTTGTCGTGCTGGGCGTTGCAGCTATTTTTGGTCTGCTGCCCAACAGCCAGGTCAGCGGCGTCAGCCATTTGTTCGATACTCAAGGCTTTTTGCCGAATGGCATGGGCGCTGTGCTGGCTGCGATGCTGACCACCATGTTCTCGTTCATGGGCACCGAAATCGTCACCATCGCTGCGTCTGAATCGAAGAATCCGGAAAAGCAGATCACCAAGGCCACCAATTCGGTGATCTGGCGGATCTGCCTGTTCTATCTGGTGTCGATCTTCATCGTTGTTTCGCTTGTGCCGTGGAATGACCCGCGTCTGGCTGAAGTGGGTTCCTATCAGACCGTGCTGGACATGATGGGTATTCCGAATGCCAAGCTGATTGTGGATATCGTGGTACTGATCGCAGTCACAAGCTGCCTGAACTCGGCGCTGTACACCGCCTCGCGCATGCTTTACTCGCTGGGTAAACGTGGCGACGCGCCAGCGGTTGCGACTCGCACCAGCAAAAGCGGTACCCCTTACTGGGCGGTGATCCTGTCTACAGCGGCCGCGTTCCTGACGGTATTTGCCAACTACGTAGCCCCGGCTGCCGTGTTCGAATTCCTGCTCGCCAGCTCCGGTGCGATCGCACTGTTGGTGTACCTGGTGATCGCGGTTTCCCAACTGCGCATGCGCCAGAAGAGCATTGCTGCAGGTGAAACCCTGTCGTTCCGCATGTGGCTGTTCCCGTACCTGACCTGGTTGGTGATCGTGTTCATCGTCGGCGTGCTGGGCATCATGCTGGTCCAGGAGTCGCACCGCGTAGAAATCATCGCGACGGGCCTGCTGAGTATTCTGGTGATCGCCACCGGCGTCCTGGTTTCCCGTCGTCGCAAGGGCGAAAGGGCTGGCAAGGCTGTGTTGAATTGACCGATTGACCCGCTGCAACCAAAACGGCCGCGATCAGCAATGATCGCGGCCGTTTTGTTTGTGCTTTGAAAAGCTTGGTAGGAGCGAACTTGTTCGCGAGGCGGTGTGCCTGAAGAAACGCGTCAGCCCCTCTCGCCAACAAGTTGGCTCCTACCTTTAAGCTAAGCGCGGTAAGCCTGAGCCTGTGCAATGCCGGGGGCAGGAGCTCGGTAGTTCTACTTACTCTTCATCAACCCAGAACACGCCGCCTTGTACGCCTCGTGCTGATACTTGTTCAGCGAAGCAGGCAGGTCGAAGTTGTGTTTCTTGTTCTGCGCGTTGATGGTTTGCGGCGACAACAGGGTCACTTCGCAATCGCGCAGCAACTGGAAAACCGTTTCGATCTTGAACGTCGTCGGGCCGCCTGCGAACTCGCCTTTTTTGCTGCGCTTCTTGATGACGACATGACTGATGCCGTTCTCACGCACGAAGCTGGCGATCTGGGTCGCGAAGGTTTTGACGTTGGCAGACTCGTCGTCATCTTCGAGGGCCAGCTTCTTGGTCGCCAGCGGCAAGTGCTCCAGGCCACCTTGCTGGCGGGTCGCCAATGCAAAAATAGCCTCGCTGCCTTTGATTTCTACACCACAAATGATCATGAATGAGCCTTTACGTCACAGCCTTGGTTAAAAGGCAGACACCATAGCTCATTCAGGTGTTCATTCCTGCGCGATCGACTCCAGATACTCGGAGCGCTCATCGCTGGTACGCGCCAGGCAATCGTTCTGGGCGATGTTGAACGCTTTACTGCCAGCCGCTGCCGGGAACACCTCCACGGCGCAATCGGCGTCGCGAAGCTTTTCCCAGGCCAGCTGGGCAGTCTTGAGTTTTTCCGCAAAGGCGTTGGCCTGCGACTTGTTCGCCCCGAACTGGGTATTGACCCGCTGCAACAGGTTCTGGAAGTTCTCTTTCAGCAATTCCTCAGCCGTGTCGCGGCTGTACTTGGAGCATTCGAGGGTCTGCTGGTCCTCTTCGACGCCGTCGCATGGCGAAACATCAGGGTTTGGTGCTGCATGAGCGCCCGCGATGCCAGTCGCTAAAAGAACCAAAGCCAGGAAAACCTTGTTCATCGAGTCTCTCCACTCCATTTGATGAGCTGGATTCTGGCCTAAGCGCGCTCTAAAGAACAGGTTGGCGAGATGCACGTCGGCGGCGTCCTGTCGCCCTTTGTCGTTTCTTGACGCTTTCGGCAAACCCCCTGTCGTTTTTGCACCCGGCTCGGCCGACCCTCAGGCATATGCTGGCCTCAATAGCGTCGGCACACGATTCGGCGCACAAGCACTTAATAAGGGGACAGCCTGATGAGCCCAGCCGAATTACACGCCGACAGCATCGTTATTGACGGGCTGATCATCGCCAAGTGGAACCGTGAGCTGTTTGAAGACATGCGCAAAGGTGGCCTGACCATGGCCAACTGCACCGTGTCGGTGTGGGAAGGTTTCCAGGCGACTATCGACAGCATCTGCAAAAGCCAGAAGTTGATGCGCGAAAACAGCGACCTGGTGATGCCAGTACGGACCACCGCCGACATCCGCAAGGCGAAAGAGCTGGGCAAGACCGGCATCCTCTTCGGTTTTCAGAACGCACATGCTTATGAAGACCAGATCGGCTACGTCGAGATCTTCAAGCAACTGGGCGTTGGCATCGTGCAGATGTGCTACAACACCCAGAATCTGGTGGGCACCGGCTGCTATGAACGTGATGGCGGGCTGTCGGGTTTTGGTCGCGAAATCGTTGCTGAAATGAACCGCGTCGGCGTCATGTGCGACTTGTCCCACGTCGGTTCCAAGACTTCAGAAGAGGTCATCCTGGAATCGAAAAAACCAGTCTGCTACTCCCACTGCCTGCCGTCCGGCCTCAAAGAACACCCACGCAACAAGTCCGACGAAGAACTCAAGTTCATCGCCGATCACGGCGGTTTCGTCGGTGTCACCATGTTTGCGCCGTTCCTCGCCAAAGGCATTGAGTCGACCATTGACGATTACGCCGAAGCCATTGAATACACCATGAACATCGTCGGCGAAGACGCCATCGGTATCGGCACCGACTTCACTCAGGGTCACGGCCAAGACTTTTTCGAATACCTGACCCACGACAAGGGCTACGCCCGCCGCCTGACCAGCTTCGGCAAGATCATCAACCCGCTGGGTATCCGCACGGTTGGCGAGTTCCCAAACCTGACCGAGACCTTGCTCAAGCGCGGCCACTCCGAGCGGGTAGTGCGCAAGATCATGGGCGAGAACTGGGTCAACGTGCTCAAGGATGTCTGGGGCGAGTAACACCCCGATCACGAGCAAAACCTTTACTGAATTGATCACCCCACTGCCATTTCGCGCAGTGGGCGTAACCCGAACATCTGGAGTTTGACCCCATGGCTAAAATCGCCCCGCAACTGCCTATCGAAGTCGACAGCGAAACCGGCGTCTGGACCTCCGATGCATTGCCGATGCTGTACGTGCCGCGCCACTTTTTCGTCAACAACCACATGGGCATTGAAGAGGTGCTGGGTGCTGATGCCTATGCGGAAATCCTCTACAAAGCGGGCTACAAATCAGCCTGGCACTGGTGTGAGAAAGAAGCCGAATGCCACGGTCTGGAAGGCGTTGCGGTTTTCGAGCATTACATGAAGCGTCTATCGCAGCGTGGCTGGGGTCTGTTCAAGATTCAGGACATCGACCTGGAGAAGGGTACCGCCAGCGTCAAGCTTGAGCACTCCTGCTTTGTGTACGTCTACGGCAAAGTCGGCCGCAAGGTGGATTACATGTTCACGGGTTGGTTTGCCGGTGCCATGGACCAGATTCTCGCCGCAGCGGGCAGCCCGATTCGTACCGTCGCCGAGCAGGTTTACGGTGGTTCGGAAGAAGGCCACGACGACGGCCTGTTCATCGTCAAGCCGCTGTAAGTCGAGGATCGTGTTATGGCTTTCGAAGCGATGTTTCAGCCGATTCAAATCGGCAAGCTCACGATCCGCAACCGCGTACTGAGTACTGCGCACGCTGAGGTCTACGCCACCGATGGCGGCATGACCACCGATCGTTACGTGAAGTACTACGAAGAAAAGGCCAAGGGCGGGATTGGTCTGGCCATCTGTGGCGGTTCTTCCAGCGTCGCTATCGACAGCCCGCAAGGCTGGTGGAAGTCGGTCAATCTGGCGACCGACAAGATCATCCCGCACTTCCAGAACCTTGCCGACGCCATGCACAAGCACGGCGCCAAGATCATGATTCAGATTACCCACATGGGCCGTCGCTCCCGTTGGGACGGTGATCACTGGCCGACCCTGATGTCGCCTTCGGGCATCCGCGAGCCAGTACACCGCGCGACCTGTAAAACCATCGAGCCGGAAGAAATCTGGCGCGTGATCGGCAACTACGCCAGCGCTGCGGCGCGGGCCAAGGCCGGTGGCCTGGACGGTGTCGAACTGTCGGCTGTGCACCAGCACATGATCGACCAGTTCTGGAGCCCGCGGGTCAACAAACGCACTGACGAATGGGGCGGCAGCTTCGAAAACCGCATGCGTTTTGGCCTTGAAGTCATCAAGGCTGTGCGCAAGGAAGTCGGTCCGGATTTCTGTGTGGGCCTGCGTATCTGCGGTGATGAGTTTCACCCTGACGGCCTCAGCCACGAGGACATGAAGGAGATCGCCAAGTATTACGATCAGACCGGCATGATCGACTTTATCGGCGTCGTCGGATCGGGTTGTGACACCCACAACACCCTGGCCAACGTTATTCCGAACATGAGTTATCCACCTGAGCCGTTTTTGCATCTGGCGGCCGGTATCAAGGAAGTGGTCAAGGCTCCGGTGCTGCACGCGCAGAACATCAAGGATCCGAACCAGGCCACGCGGATTCTCGAAGGCGGTTACGTCGATATGGTCGGCATGACTCGCGCGCACATCGCCGACCCGCACCTGATCGCCAAGATCAAGATGGGCCAGATCGACCAGATCAAACAGTGCGTCGGCGCCAACTACTGCATCGACCGTCAATATCAGGGCCTTGATGTTCTGTGCATTCAGAACGCCGCGACCTCCCGTGAATATATGGGCGTGCCGCACATCATCGAAAAATCCACCGGGCCGAAACGCAAGGTGGTGATTGTCGGTGCCGGCCCTGCGGGCATGGAAGCGGCCCGGGTTTCGGCCGAGCGCGGCCATGACGTGACGCTATTCGAGAAGAAAGAATTCATCGGCGGGCAGATCACTACTGCCTCGAAAGCGCCGCAGCGTGACCAGATTGCAGGCATCACCCGCTGGTTCCAACTGGAGCTGGCGCGTTTGAAAGTCGATCTGCGTCTGGGCACGGCGGCTGACCCGGCCACCATCATGGATCTGCGTCCGGACATCGTCGTGCTTGCGGTGGGCGGTCACCCGTTTCTGGAGCAGAACGAACATTGGGGCGCGGCTGAAGGGTTGGTGGTCAGCAGCTGGGACATCCTCGACGGCAAGGTTGCGCCGGGCAAGAGCGTGCTGGTCTACGACACCATCTGTGAATTTACCGGGATGTCGACGGCTGACTTCCTGGCCGACAAAGGCAGCCAGGTGGAGATCGTCACTGACGATATCAAACCGGGCGTGGCGATTGGCGGGACATCGTTCCCGACTTACTACCGCAGCATGTATCCGAAAGAAGTGATCATGACCGGCGACATGATGCTGGAGAAGGTCTACCGCGAAGGCGACAAGCTGGTGGCGGTGCTGGAGAACGAATACACCGGTGCGAAAGAAGAGCGGGTGGTGGATCAGGTGGTCGTCGAAAACGGCGTGCGCCCGGACGAAGAACTCTACTACGCCCTTAAAGCCGACTCGCGTAACAAAGGCCAGATCGACATCGAAGCGCTGTTCGCTATTCAGCCGCAACCGTGTCTGAGCGAGCCGGGTGACGGGTACCTGTTGTTCCGCATTGGTGACTGCGTGGCACAGCGTAATACCCATGCGGCGATCTATGACGGCTTGCGGCTTTGTAAGGATTTCTAAGTCGATCCCGTAGGAGCGCGCTTGCCCGCGATGAACGATAACGTGGTTTGCCTGACACTCCGCAGTGTCTGTATCGCGGGCAAGCGCGCTCCTACGGAAAAGCACCGAATACCTCTGTGGGAGCAGAGCTTGCTCGCGATGAACGATGACGCGGTTGTCCTGATGAACCGCAGCGCCCTTATCGCGGGCAAGCACCGCTCCCACAGGAAACACCGAATTTCCCTTTAGGAGCGCGCTTGCCCGCGATAAACGATGACTCGGTTCGCCTGATACACCGCATCGTCATTATCGCGGGCAAGCGCGCTCCTACGGGCCGCATGAGCCGTAGGAGCTTCACATGCTGAACACACTGCTTCCCATCCTGCTGTTCGCTGCTCTGGGCCTTGCTGTCCTGGGGGCTGTGCGGCGGGTGAATATGTGGCGCAACGGGCGGGCCTCTAAAGTCGACCTGCTCGGCGGGCTGCTGGCCATGCCCAAGCGTTACATGGTTGATCTTCACCATGTCGTGGCTCGGGATAAATACATCGCCAACACCCATGTCGCGACGGCGCTGGGCTTTGTGCTGTCGGCATTGCTCGCTATCGTCGTACACGGCTTTGGGCTGCACAGCCGCATCCTCGGTTATGCCCTGCTGCTGGCCTCGACCCTGATGTTCATCGGCGCGATCTTCATGTTCCTGCGCCGTCGCAATCCACCCGCGCGTCTGTCAAAAGGCCCGTGGATGCGCCTGCCGAAAAGCCTCATGGCTTTTTCCGTCAGTTTCTTTCTGGTTACGCTGCCAGTGGCGGGCATCCTGCCGCAGGATTTTGGCGGCTGGGTGCTGGTCGCGTTGCTGGGCTTGGGTTGCCTGTGGGGCGTGTCGGAAATGTTCTTCGGCATGACCTGGGGCGGCCCGATGAAGCACGCCTTTGCCGGTGCGTTGCATCTGGCCTGGCACCGTCGCGCCGAACGCTTTGGCGGTGGTCGCTCAACCGGCCTCAAACCCCTGGACCTCAATGACAAAACCGCGCCACTCGGCGTAGAAAAACCCAAGGATTTCACCTGGAACCAACTGCTGGGTTTTGACGCCTGCGTGCAATGCGGCAAGTGCGAAGCCGCGTGCCCGGCGTTCGCAGCCGGGCAGCCGCTGAACCCGAAAAAACTGATTCAGGACATGGTCGTGGGTCTGGCCGGCGGCACTGACGCCACATTTGCCGGTAACCCGTATCCCGGCAAAGAGATCGGTCTGCACGGCGGCAATCCGCATCAACCTATCGTCAACGGCCTGGTAGACCCTGAAACCTTGTGGTCCTGCACCACCTGCCGGGCATGTGTCGAAGAATGCCCGATGATGATCGAGCACGTGGACGCCATTGTCGACATGCGCCGTCACCTGACCCTGGAAAAAGGCGCGACGCCGAACAAAGGCGCTGAAGTACTGGAAAACCTGATCGCCACCGATAACCCCGGCGGTTTCGCTCCGGGCGGGCGGATGAACTGGGCGGCGGATTTGAACCTCAATCTGCTCTCGGATAAAAAAGCCGTCGACGTGCTGTTCTGGGTCGGCGACGGTGCTTTCGACATGCGCAATCAACGTACTTTGCGCGCCTTCGTCAAAGTCCTGAAAGCAGCCAAAGTCGACTTCGCCGTGCTTGGTCTTGAAGAGCGTGACAGCGGCGACGTGGCGCGGCGTCTCGGTGATGAAGCGACTTTCCAGATGCTCGCCAGACGCAACATTCAGACCCTGAGCAAATACAGCTTCAAGCGCATCGTCACCTGCGACCCGCACAGCTTCCATGTGCTGAAAAACGAGTACGGCGCGTTCGATGGCAATTACCTCGTGCAGCACCACAGCACTTACATGGCGGAGTTGATTCAAGGTGGCGCGCTGAATCTGGGTCAGCACAAAGGCTCCAGCGTCACCTATCACGACCCGTGTTATCTGGGCCGCTATAACGGCGAATACGAAGCGCCGCGTGATGTGTTGCGTGCGCTGGGCATCGAGGTCAAGGAAATGCAGCGTTCCGGCTTCCGCTCCCGTTGCTGCGGTGGTGGCGGCGGTGCGCCGATTACGGATATTCCCGGCAAGCAACGGATTCCTGACATGCGCATGGAAGACATCCGCGAAACCGGTGCCGAACTGGTAGCCGTCGGTTGCCCGCAATGCACCGCGATGCTCGAAGGCGTGGTCGAGCCGCGACCGATGATCAAAGACATTGCTGAATTGGTTGCTGACGCATTGGTGGAAGAAGTTATCCCCAGCAAACCTGCGCCAGTAAAACGTGAACCTGCGGAGGTGCACTGATGAGCGACATTATCCGTCGCGATCCTCGCGCTGAATGGATCGCCCGCAACCGCCTGCACCCACTGCACGCCGCCATGCAACCGGCGCAATCCAGCTGGATGGGGCCTAACGGACTGATGCGCAGAAATGTGCATGGTGTGGGTTTTATCGGTCCCAACGGCATCAAACGAATCGACCGCAGTGGCGCTCAGCAAGGCGGAGCGGTGAAACGCTCAGCCGCAGCCGAAGTGCAGTTGCCGCTGCATCAAGTGCCGCAACCGGCTTTCTATATTTGCGTTGCGCCGGACATGGTCGGTGGACGTTTGAGCAGCCACGACCGTGATCTGCTCGGCCTGGCTCATCAACTTGCCGGTCAGAGTGGCGCTGTACTCGCGGTGGTGTTTGGCGAGCATAAAGAGAGTGCTTTCACGACGGCGGGCGTTGATCGTTTGCTGGTTCTGGAAGGTAGCGAGTTCAGCGGTTACTCACCGGAGCAGCGTGTCCAGGGCCTGCGGGCTGTGAATAACCAGTTCAACCCCCGTCACTGGCTGCTGCCGGACAGTCGAAGCGGTGGCGGCGAATTGGGTCGTCGCTTCGCGGCCAGTTTGGGCGAGCGTCCTGCCACGCGTGTCTGGCAAGTCAAGGATGAGCGATGCATCGGTCGCGCCGGTGCGGGCCAGGAAGATATCTCAAGACCATTGGCACGCTTGATCCTCGCTGCTGCGGAGTGTGCTGAACCGGTCAGCGAAACCCGTCATGAAGCGCTGCCGGTTGAGTTATCCACAAGCGTAGCGCGCAGCCTGCCGCGGATTGAAGACCTCGGCGCTGTCGCTGTCGACCCGGCCATGATTCCGATGGCGGAAGCGGAGTTCATCTTCTCCGGCGGCAATGGCGTCAAGGATTGGGATTTGTTTCACCGCACCGCTGCGGCCCTTGGCGCGACTGAAGGTGCGTCCCGCGTGGCAGTGGATGACGGTTTCATGGGCCGTGATCGACAGGTCGGCGCGAGCGGCACCTGGGTCACGGCGCGGGTTTACGTGGCGGTGGGTATTTCCGGCGCGATCCAGCATCTGCAGGGTATTGGTGCGTGCGACAAGGTCGTGGCAATCAACCTTGATCCGGGTTGCGACATGATCAAACGCGCTGACCTTTCTGTGATCGGCGACAGCGCAGCAATCCTCGCGGCGCTGATCGACGCGGTGGAAACCCATCGCCATGGAGCAAAACAAGATGCGGCCTGAGCCAACTGCTTCCTCTGTGGGTAACGCTGCCGTGCACGTCATCAGCCTGGTCTCAATCGGCGCGCACCCGACATCCGGCCGCGCACGTCGTGCCGAGCAGGACGCTCGCGCTGTCGAAATGGGCCTGCAACTGGCTGGGGATAACTTGCACGTGCTGCACGCGGGTAGCGCCGAAGAGCCTGCGTTGCGGGCTTATCTGGGCATGGGGCTGGACGAGCTGCATGTACTGGAGCAACCCGAAAACGCTGACGCATTGCCTGCGTTGACGGACTACATCCGAGAGTCCGGCGTGCAAGTGGTGCTTACCGGAAGCCAGGCAGAAACCGGAGAAGGCTCTGGCATGTTGCCGTTTTTGCTCGCAGAAAAGCTTGGTTGGCCGCTCGTAGTGGGCTTGGCGGAAGTGGAGTCACTGGATAATGGCAGTGCTCTGGTGCTTCAGGCATTACCTCGTGGTCAGCGTCGGCGTTTGAAAGTACGGCTGCCGTTTCTGGCGACTGTGGATAACGCTGCGCCCAAGCCCCGGCAAAGCGCCTACGGCCCCGCGCAACGCGGCACACTTGCAGCCGAACAGGTGGAAATCATTAGCGATGAACTGCTCGGCGGCTCGGTCCTGCAACCGGCCAAACCCCGGCCCAAACGCCTGAAAGTCATCAAAGCCAAAAGCGGTGCTGACCGCATGAAAGCCGCAACGGCCAAAGCCAGCGGTGGCGGCGGGCAAGTGCTCAAAGGCATGACGCCAGAGGCGGGGGCAGAGGCAATACTGAAGTTGTTGATTGAGGAAGGCGTGGTGAGGTGAACCAGTGGGAGATCTATGTTTATCTGCAATCTGACGTGGGACCGGCTTTAGCCGGGAAAGGGCCGGTACAGCCGCTGCATATCCATCGTCAGTAATGCAGTCTTCCCGGCTAAAGCCGGCTCCACGGCGTCAGCGACACGGCGTACCTCTCTCAAAGTTTTACCAAAGAATTCCATCCGACAGCCAGCATTTGCCAGTAATCCCACGCTCTGACAGAATCGCGAATCGTTCTTGTTATTTCATTTTGTACTAAAGGGCCGCTGCTGATCAGCGGCCTTTTTGTTTTGGATAAAGGTTTTCGAGAAGAACAGCATGAAAAGCCAAACCGTGCGCCGCTGGTCCTTCGTCCATACCTGGACGAGCCTGATTTGTACCCTGTTTTTGTTGATGCTGGCGCTGACCGGGCTTCCATTGGTGTTCAGTCACGAAATTGATCACCTGCTGGGCAATTCACCTGAGTTCAAGGAAATGCCAGCCGACACGCCGCACCTCAACCTGCAGCAACTGGTCGAAGCTGCCGAAGCTCATCGTCCTGGCGAGGTCATGCAGTACTTCGGCTGGGAGGACGACGAGCCGAACGGTGTCTGGGCGATCATGGCCAAAACGGCGGGCACCGAACCCAACGATTCGCACTCTTTCATGCTCGATTCGCGCACAGGGGAAGCCTTGGAAACGCCGTCTGCCAATGGCGGTTTCATGATGGTCATGTTGCGCCTGCATGTGGATATGTATGCAGGCCTGCCGGGCAAGTTACTGCTGGCGTTCATGGGCCTTATGTTCGTGCTGGCGATTATTTCCGGGACGGTGCTGTACGCGCCGTTCATGCGCAAACTCAAATTCGCCACCGTGCGCGCCGACAAATCAACGCGCATGCGCTGGCTTGATCTGCACAACCTGATCGGCGTCGTGACCCTGACCTGGGCATTGGTGGTGGGCGTGACCGGAGTGATCAGCGCCTGCGCCGACCTGTTGATCGCCTCGTGGCGCAACGACACGCTGGCCGCCATGATCGAGCCTTACCGCGGTGCGCCGCCGCTGACTCAACTTGCCCCCGCAACGCGTCTGGTCGAGATTGCTGAATCCGCAGCGCCCGGTATGCAGATCGACTTCATTGCCTTCCCCGGAACGCGCTTCTCCAGCGAGCACCACTATGGGGTGTTCATGAAAGGGAATACGCATTTAACGGCGCACTTGATGACCCCGGTGCTGATCGATGCGCAGACTCTGAACGTCACCGCGGTGGTCGAACGGCCCTGGTACATGGATGCGTTGGGCATGTCCCAACCGCTGCACTTTGGTGATTACGGCGGTATGCCGATGAAAGTGCTGTGGGCAGCGCTTGATGTGCTGACGATCATTGTCCTGAGCAGCGGGCTGTATTTGTGGTGGGTTCGCAGAAGGGTTGCACGTCCAATCGATGTGTCTCTGCAAGAGACGCTGCAATGAAGCGTTCTACGTTATGGAAGACCTTTGCTGCGCCGGGAGTGATTGCCTTGCTGACCGGGCTGGGGCTTTTCGCTGCGTTGTTGGGGGATGGCTGGTGGGATGCACTGGCCTGGCTGGGCATGGGAGTCGCAGCAGTGTTCAGCATCAGAGGCTTGCTGGCTCGCAAGTCCTGAAAGCAAATATTGCGGACCGCTGTGGCGCTGGCTAGTCTGAGGGACTGTCTTATTCGAGGAACCTCCATGTCTGCGCCGACCATGACGTTGTACTACAACGCTGCTTCGCCGTTTGCCCGCAAGGTGATGCTGGCACTGCATGAAACGGGACAGCTGGACCGGGTAACGCTTCAGCCCACCACGCTTTCGCCTGTCGCCCCGGTTGAAGAACTGAACAACGATAACCCCGCTGGCAAGCTTCCCGCGCTGCGGCTGGCGGACGGCAACGTCATTCATGACAGCCGGGTCATTCTTGACTACCTGGACAGCCAGCATGTCGGCAACCCGTTGATCCCTCGTGAAGGTTCAGCGCGCTGGCGACGCCTGACCCTGGCATCCCTGGCGGATGCGCTGTTGGATGCGGCCTTGTTGATTCGTTATGAGCAAGCGTTGCGCCCGGTTGAAAAACACTGGGACCTCTGGCTCGATAATCAGCAGGAAAAGGTCGAGCGCAGCCTGGCTTACTTCGAGCAGGAAGCGATTACCGAGCTCAGCTCGGCTTTTGATGTGGCCTCCATCAGCGTCGCTGCAGCGTTGGGCTACCTCGACTTCCGCCAGCCGGACCTGGCCTGGCGCAACCGCTATCCACGTCTGGCCAACTGGTATTTTGAAATCAGCCAGAGACCGTCGATGCAGGCGACACAGCCTTCGGTGTGATTTGATAGGTATTTAGGCGCGGCGCAACCTGTTGGAGCGAGGCTTGCCCGCGAATGAGACACCGCGGTGGAGCAGGCATACCGCATGATCGTTCTTCGCGGGCAAGCCTCGCTCCAACAAATCCCCGATTTATCACACCTGATCAATCACCTTCCGATAAAACGCCCACTCCTTCGTCAACGCATCCGCCTGATTGACCGCCTTGCGGAAGCCGTGGTGTTCGTCGGCGTAAAAATGCCCTTCAGCCACAACGCCTCGGGACTTCAGGGCCATCAGCATGGTGCGGGTTTGTTCAGGAACGACCACGGCGTCGAGCTCGCCCTGGAAGAAAATCACCGGCACCTGAATGTCTGCGGCGTGCAGCAGAGGCGTACGGGCGTGATAGCGGTCGATGTCTTCTTCCGGATCGCCGATCAGCCAGTCCAGATAATCGCTCTCAAATTTATGCGTGGCTTTGGCCAGTGCCAGTGGGTCGCTGACACCGTAAAGGCTGGCACCGGCGCGGAAGACTTTCTTGAAGGCCAGTGCGCACAGGGTCGTATAACCCCCGGCACTGCCGCCGCGAATGAACGCTTGTTCCGGATTGATCAGTCCGCGTCCGGCCAGGTGAGCAACCACCGCGCAAGCATCTTCCACATCGGCCACACCCCAGTTCAGGTGCAGGCTCTGGCGATATTCCCGGCCGTATCCGGTGCTACCGCGATAGTTGAGGTCGGCCACGGCAAAGCCGCGTTGGGTCCAATACTGGATTTTCGGATCAAGCACCGGGTAGCAGGCCGAGGTCGGTCCGCCGTGGACAAACACCACCAGCGGCGGCGTGCCAACAGCATTCATGGCCGGGTAGAAATAACCGTGCGCCTCGCCATCGCCGCTTTTGTAGCGCAATGTTTGTGGGCGGCTGATTTGCTCCGGCGGCAGGGGCGCGACACCACCGGCCAGCACCTGAACACTGTGATCTTTGCGACTGATCGCGAGGACCGCCGAAGGGCGGGTGGCTGAAGCCGCGATGCAATAAACGTATTGATCGTCGAGCGCCAGACTGCGGAAGCGGCTGTATTCGCCGCTGAAATCTTCCAGCGTGCCGTGGGAATCGCGCATCCCCAACACGCCTGTGCCGTTTTCCGACCAGGTACCCAGGTAAGCACCATGAGGTAACGGCAACCAACTGCGGCCGCCCAGTTGCCAGGGCGCTGGCGCATGGTCGGCGTCGGACGCCTTGAGGTGGGTCAGGCCGAATGAGCCTTCCACACAAGGCTGCCAGAAACCGCCCTGATCGCTCAGGCAATACAAACGCCCGTTAGCGTCGAAACGTGCTTGCTGAATGGACTCCTGATCGCGGTCGCCCGCCAGGCAACGCGGCTCGGACCAACCGCCTGCCGCCTGACGTTTGCTGCTCATTAACAATGTGCTGGTCCAGGGCTGGTGTGGCTTCTGCCATTCGATCCAGGCCAGACGCTGGCCATCAGGGCTAAGGGTGGGGGATGCGTAGAAGTCCGCCCCGCGCGCGAGCACCAGACGCTTGCCATTGGCGACGTCAATGCTGACCAGTTGATGGAATTCTTTGTCTTCTTCGACGGCCAGAATCTGCCCGTTGGCAAATACCAGATCACCGTAGCGCTTTTTACCGGTGGTGATGGCTTCGGGCAGACCTTCGCCCTCGAACTCATCAAACACCAGTGGCTGGCGATAGAGCTGCTGATCGCTTTCGTTGACGAACACCAACCCATCGTCGGTCAGGCAGAAAGACCCGCCGCCATATTCATAGACCCGGCTGCGCACGCTGAAGCCGTCGGGCGTCAGGCAGGTCGTGTTGCCTTCAAACCAGCGCCAGATGCGGCACGCGCCATCCTCCGGCCGGTATTCGTTCCAGAACAACCCCAGTGGGCTGACCGCCAACTCGGCGAAATCGACGCCAGCGGCGACTGCCTGGGCTGCGGTGAACGTGTCAGGATTTGGCGATGAGGCGCGAGTTTCTGTCATTGCGAAAGGCCAACTGCTCAATGGTTTGAGTCGCATATTCGGCTTCTTTGCGAGCCTGCACAATCATCCCGTGATGAGGTGATTTACTGCATACCGGATCGGCATTGGCGGCATCGCCGGTGAGCATGAAAGCCTGGCAACGGCAGCCGCCAAAATCCTTCTCTTTTTCATCGCAGGAGCGGCACGGTTCAGGCATCCAGTCGTAACCACGGAAGCGGTTGAAACCGAACGAGTCGTACCAGATGTGCTGCATGGTATGGTCGCGAACATTGGGAAACTGCACCGGCATTTGCCGCGCACCATGGCACGGCAGCGCGGTGCCGTCCGGGGTTACAGTGAGGAAGATATTGCCCCAGCCGTTCATGCAGGCTTTGGGACGTTCCTCGTAGTAATCCGGGGTGACGAAGATCAGCTTGCAGGGATGGTTTTCGGCGGCGAGCTTGTCGCGGTATTCGTTGGTGACCCGCTCGGCACGAACCAGTTGATCCTTGGTGGGCAGCAAGCCTTGGCGGTTCAGGTGCGCCCAGCCGTAGAACTGACACGTCGCCAGCTCGACGAAGTCGGCTTCGAGGGCGATGCAAAGCTCGATAATTTTATCGATCTTGTCGATGTTGTGCCGGTGAGTGACGAAATTCAGCACCATCGGGTAGCCGTGCTTCTTGACCGCACGGGCCATTTCCAGCTTCTGCGCAAAAGCTTTTTTTGACCCTGCGAGCATGTTGTTCACTTGCTCATCGCTGGCCTGGAAACTGATCTGGATGTGGTCGAGCCCGGCTTCCTTGAAATCGATGATCTTCTGTTCGGTCAGACCGATACCCGAGGTAATCAGGTTGGTGTAATAACCGAGCCGACGGGCTTCGCGGATCAGCTCAGCCAGATCCTGACGCACCAGCGGTTCACCGCCAGAGAAACCAATCTGCGCCGCCCCCATTTGCCGCGCCTCGGCCATGACCTTGAACCATTGCTCGGTGGTCAGCTCCTGGCCTTGTTTGGCAAAGTCCAAAGGATTGGAGCAATACGGGCATTGCAGCGGGCAGCGATACGTCAGCTCGGCCAGCAGCCACAGCGGCAAACCGACCGCGGGCTTGGGCGGAATCTTGATGGCTGACTCAACCGGGGTCGACTCAGGCAAGTTCGATCCAGTGTTCGCCACGGGCGACCTCCATGAATTGCTCGACATCGCTGCCGAGCTCGGGAAAGCCCGGGAACTGCTCGTTCAGGGCTTCAATGATGGCAGCTACGCTGCGCTGGCCATCGATCAGGCCACCAATGGCACTGGCGCTTTCATTGAGTTTGATCATGCCTTCCGGGTACAGCAGCACGTGGCCGTTCTGCGCCGGTTCAAACTGATAGCGATAGCCTCGACGCCAGCTCGGGACTTGTTGTCGATCAAAGCTCATAGGGCAATCCCCTTATGCCAGACCCGTTGGTCGGTCACGCTGTGATAAGGCGGGCGGTTCAGCTCGTAGGCCATGCTCATGGCGTCCAGCATGCTCCACAAAATGTCGAGTTTGAACTGCAGGATTTCCAGCATGCGCTGCTGGCCTTCATAAGTCGTGTAGTGCTGCAGGGTGATCGTCAGGCCGTGCTCCACATCGCGACGCGCCTGGCCCAGCCGGGTACGGAAATACTCGTAGCCAGCTGGATCGATCCACGGGTAATGCTGCGGCCAACTGTCCAGACGTGACTGGTGGATCTGCGGGGCGAACAGCTCTGTCAGCGAGCTGCTGGCGGCTTCCTGCCAATTGGCGCGGCGGGCAAAGTTGACGTAGGCATCCACGGCGAAGCGTACGCCGGGCAGAACCAGTTCCTGAGAGCGCAGTTGATCCGGGTCCAGCCCAACTGCCTGACCCAAACGCAGCCAGGCTTCAATACCGCCGTCTTCACCGGGCGCACCGTCGTGATCCAGCAGGCGCTGAATCCACTCACGACGAATTTCACGATCCGGGCAGTTGGCAAGAATGGCGGCATCCTTGAGCGGGATGTTGACCTGATAGTAGAAACGGTTGGCGACCCAGCCCTGAATCTGTTCGCGGGTCGCACGGCCTTCGTACATCGCCACGTGGTACGGGTGATGGATATGGTAATACGCGCCTTTGGCACGCAAGGCCTGTTCGAATTCAGCGGTGGACAGCGGCGTTGCTTCGCTCATGTTGGCTCCTGTGAACAACACATCTCTTTCTGAATGACTCGGACCTGTGGGAGCGGTGCTTGCCCGCGATAAGGCTGGACGCGGTTCACTTCAGATCGAGGTGTCTTTATCGTCGGAATGCCGCCCAGACCAAGCACCGCTCCCACAGGTCAGTGTTCACGCCTCTTACAACTCAATACTCATCCCATCAAACGCCACTTCGACGTTACGGCGAGCAAGCTCTGCACGCTCGGGCGAGTCTTCGTCGAGGATCGGGTTGGTGTTGTTGATGTGGATAAGCACCTTGCGCTGTTTCGGCAGGCGCTCAAGCACTTCGAGCATGCCGCCAGGGCCGTTTTGTGCCAGATGGCCCATTTCAGTACCGGTCCGCGTGCCAACCCCACGACGCTGCATTTCATCGTCGTCCCACATAGTCCCGTCCACCAGCAGGCAGTCAGCAGCGACCATTTTTTCCATCAGCGGATCATCAACCTTGCCCAGCCCCGGCGCGTAGAACAGCTTGCCGCCGGTCTTGAGGTCTTCAACCATCAGGCCGATGTTGTCACCCGGATGCGGATCGAAGCGGTGCGGCGAATAGGGCGGCGCGGCGCTGCGCAGCGGAAATGGCGTGAAGCGCAGGTTCGGACAGGCAGGAATCACAAAGCTGCCTTCCAGCTCAATGCGGTTCCAGACCAGACCGCCGTTCCAGTGCTTGAGCATGTTGAACAACGGAAAGCCGGTACTCAGGTCTTCGTGAACCATGTCGGTACACCAGACCTGATGCGGGCAACCTTCGCGCAAGCTGAGCAGGCCGGTGGTGTGGTCGATCTGACTGTCCATCAGGATGATCGCGCTGATCCCGGTGTCGCGCAGGGCGCGGCCCGGTTGCATCGGGCCGAAACCGGCCAGCTGTGCGCGAATGTCTGGAGAGGCGTTGCACAACACCCAGTTGATGCCATCGTCAGAGAGCGCGATGGACGATTGGGTCCGGGCATGAGCCCGCAGGCTACCGTCGCGGAAACCGGCGCAGTTCGCGCAATTGCAGTTCCACTGGGGAAAGCCGCCGCCAGCAGCGGAACCTAGAATCTGGATGTGCATGTCAGCTCCCTGGGGCGAGGCATGAAAAGAGGATCTAAAAAGAAAAAATGACTTACCAATAAAAAAAGCCCCGGCGAACCGAGGCTTTGCACCGCGTTGTCATCAACGGCTTGCGAAGTACATCGTGACTTCGAAACCGATACGCAGATCAGTGTAAGCAGGTTTAGTCCACATAAAAGACTCCTTCTGGGTGATTGCAGCGGTGGATGGTAAATCGTTAGTACACCTGCAAAGGCATACGTTCGATGATTAGGAACCTATGTTACTTAATTTAACAAATTCTGGCTGTGGGATTCGTGAACAAAGCTTTTGCAGCTTTGGTAATGATCACGCAACACGCCATGGTGTTTGCGGGCTGTTTGTCAGGCAAAGCCAGCCGCCCGTGGCCCGTTGAAGGCTATCAGCGGCTTGCAACAAAGTGTGCCTGTCGAGGTTTCGTAATGTTTCATCCAGCGCGGACATAAACCGCTCGTCTTGGCCCGCAAGATGCGCTTGCCAGCGTAGCTCCTCCGCTTGCGGGGCTTCCATGGCGTTTATGTCCAGTTGCGCGCGCAAGGCTTCAGTCTGAACATTCAGGTCAACGTCATTGATCCAGTCAGGCAGATCGTTCAGAAACTGTTCGATGTGCTCGACCAGTTGCGGGCCTGAGGCGTTAGGCGACTGCACACCGAAGAGTATTCCCGTTCGTCCGGCGATCTGTCGCAAACCGCTGAACACCGCATAACCCAGTTGCAGCTCAACCCTCAGGCGCTGGTAGAACGGACCTTGCGCCAGATGAGCCAGTAATCGCCAGGCCGCTTCATCGGCGGTGGAGGAAGAGGGCGCGGGGCAGAACAGCAGCACGGCGCTTTCCGAGGCGTGTGGCGCGGCAGCTTGCCAATGTTTGCCGGATGCCAGTGCTGGCGCTTGCAGTGATTGCTCGTCGCGCTGGCCCGGCGTATTGAGTAATACGGTGTTCAGCGTGGTGATCGTTTTCTGCGCAAGGCCTGACATGAAGCTGATCCACTGCGTTGTGGGCCAGAAGGCTTGAACGTCGCCGGTTTCGCCGGCGGGTGCTGCGTTCAGATAGCAATCGGGCAGTGCTTTGAGCAACTGCCGGATTGGAATCAGGGCCGGTTCATCGCTCGACTGGCCCCGGCGCGCCAAGGCTGCATCGTCTGGAGCACTCAATTGTTGTAACGCATGCTTCAGGATTTCAGGAATGGGGGCGTCGAGGCCGGTCAGCTTGAGTTGCCAGAAATGGCCATAAGCATTGAACTCAAGGTTGACGCCTGCTTGCTTCGCATCCCGCGCCAGAGGTTTAAGGCTCTGATCAAACATTTGCCACAGCGTGGGGTGCGGGCAAGGCAGAGACCAGCGCAGAAAAATCGCGCCTTCGTGGCCGTTACTCGGTACGGTCAGGAAAGGGTTTGGTTTCGGGAACTGCCAATGGATTTCTGAAGGTTGTGTGTCCGGTTGAATCTGCTCCAGCATTGCGATCAGTGCTGTGCAGCCTTGCTCGGATAAGCCTTTTGGCAGGTTGCGGGCGTGGTAGTGCGCTAGCTCAAGAGGGGAGCTGACGTCCAGGTGCCGTTGCTGAAGGCGGTTGTAGTCGTTGTGCAGGGATGGCCAATGGGTTTTGAGGTTTTGTGTCAGTG